>CAJGDB010000168.1 GCA_904502165.1 uncultured Akkermansia sp. | reverse complement strand
GGGTGCGGGAGAACTATACCACCTGATGCCCGGGAGGTCAAGCCCTTTTTTGTTTTTTTGATAAAATGTCTGAAAATTTAATTCCCACTCCTGTTTTTTCGCGTCTGGGAGAGCAGGTCCAAGGCCGTCTGATTACCGGCCTCGGCAGCATTCACAAGCCACCCGAGCATGAGTTCCTCATTCTTCGGCACTCCTTTCCCGGTGGCATAGCAGGTGCTGAGCATGAGACAGGCCTCCCCATCCCCCTGCATAGCAGCATAGCGAAGATAGCGGATTCCCTCTGCCTCACTAGCATTGCTGGTAGTACCATTCAGATGCATGCGGGCCAGCATAAGCTGTGCAGGTACGGAATCATCATCTGCCATGCGTTCAAGCCATTTCAGCGCACCCGGCAGATTTCCGGCTCGGGCCTCCATCTGTACCAGAGTCTGGCAGGCATCGTCATTTCCTGCATCCACGGCAGCGGCATACCATCTACGGGCCTTGGTCAATGAACGTTTCACCCCGATGCCGCGCTCGTAGCACAGGCCCATTGCGGCCATGGCACGCGGTTCCCGGTTCTCAGCGGCTTTGGAAAACCATCTGAAAGCATGCTTATAGGAACGGATTGCCCCTTTCTGGCCGGTGAGCAACCGCCGCCCGTATTCGTATTGAGCCGCAGGCTCGCCCGCCACGGCCTGTCGGCGCAGCTTATAGATACCATGGCAGCCTGTCAGCAACAGCAGGGTGCCGGCTATGAGCCAGAGGTGCTTCATCGGAAATAATTCTGCTGTTTTTCACTGATAGGCATACCCAGATGCTGCATGACGGCCATCATGTCTTCCCACAGAGCACGGCGGGCAGAGAGAGCCTCGTTCCTCAACAGATAGCTGGGATGATAGGTTACTCGAACCGGAACGCTCTGGCATTCGAGCCATTTTCCGCGCAGGGCATTCACCCCTTCCTGGGTACCCAGCAGTCCTTTGGCGGAGCTGCCCCCCAGACACACAATGCACGCGGGTCGGATGGCGCGGATTTCTGCCAGGATGAGAGGCAGGCAGGCGGCCAGTTCCTCAGCATTGGGCGGCCTGTTGCCTGTTCCCTGATTATCTCCCATGGAAGGGCGGAATTTGCAGACATTGGATATGTAGACTTCGCTGCGTTGCATTCCCATAGCGGCCAGTATCCTGGTGAGCAGCTGCCCCGCCGGACCGACAAAGGGTTCACCCTGGCGTTCTTCTTCATAGCCGGGGGCTTCGCCCACCAGCATCAGGCGCGCACGCGGGTTTCCCACTGCAAAGACCATGGTTTCCCGCAGTGTCCCCAGCTGCCGGGCGGGCTTCCAATCTGCCGCACGCTGGCGCAGGTAATCCAGTTTCTGCTCTACACTCAGCTCAGCTTCCGCAGCAGAGGCAGATGGCCGCGTTCCCAGCCGCGCGCGCTGCATCCACTGGCGCAGAATACCACGGGCTTCGTCATCCACAGCGAGTCGCTCCTGCCCCCCTTCCACCATGTGGGTGAGGCTTTCAAGCGCAAGCTGCTTCAGAGTGGGCATAGTGACATTCTAGCACAACGGCAAGCGATGGCAAGGAGATTCTAAGAAATCTCTCCCGCAGTTGCCATTCTCCATGCAGTAGAAGTACGGCTCTGTCAATACAGGTTCCACGGAAATTGAACACCGCCTGCTTACTGAAGAGCAAAAAAACTGTCCCGCTCTGCACAAGGCAGGCGGGACAGCTTTCTGAGGTTTTACCGGTAAACCAAATCAGGTTTACTTGTTCATGGCTTCCTCGATGGCAACAGCCACGGAAACCGTAGCACCCACCATGGGGTTGTTGCCCATGCCGATGAGGCCCATCATTTCCACGTGGGCGGGCACAGAGGAAGAACCGGCGAACTGAGCATCGCTGTGCATGCGGCCCAGAGTGTCGGTCATGCCGTAGGAGGCGGGACCGGCAGCCATGTTGTCCGGGTGCAGGGTACGGCCCGTGCCACCACCGGAGGCCACGGAGAAGTACTTCTTGCCAGCCAGCGTGCATTCCTTC
>CAJGDB010000167.1 GCA_904502165.1 uncultured Akkermansia sp. | reverse complement strand
TTACCCCGCTCCGAAGTCCCGAAGAACTTCATCCCGGCGCAGGCCACGGCACGCGTCACGACCTTTTCCTTCCCTCTCTTTATCCTCTCCGGCGCCCCGCCTGGCAGGTTGTTAAAGCCAGCGAGCTGCATTTCTGCCGCCCCCGGCGCCTCGGAAAGTCATACTTGAAAAATTGCCTCGCCCGGTGGAACCAAGCGGCGAACCGCTCACTCTTTCGGGCAACCCCGTGACGGGGTGCGGGGCAGAGCTTATCACAAACACTTTTTCGCGTCAAGCGCATTTTTGAGATTTTTTGTGCATGATTTTTCCACACCTGCCCTAACTACCCTGTTTTCGTGCGGGTTAGAGAAGAAAAATAAATTTTCGCAAGATGGTGAGTTTTGCCCCGGAAATGGAAAACCCCGCCTTTTTATGTAAGGAGGGGTTAAAATTTGACTCCTGATTCCAGCAAATTGGGAATTCTAGAGATTCTCTGCCTAAGTTTCGGCCTCCGTTTTCTCAACCAGTGTCTCTGCAGAGCCTATGGCATAGAGCGGCATGTTGTACAACCAGTCCTGCCTCTCCCACGGTGCCAAAGATGTGCGAATTCCGCACCCCGGCGCATAGCGTTGCTTATAAGATGCCAGGCTGCGGGCGCGGAGATTCACACCTGCCTTCACCTCAATCGGCACCACCAGGCCACCCATCTGAGCAACAAAATCCACCTCTGCCGTTCCTCCATCGGCTTCCCAATAGGCTACGGGAATATCCTGCCTGCAAAGCAGTTCCTGCAGAACATACTGCTCAGTCAGGGCTCCCTTGAATTCCACAAAAACATCATTCCCCTCCACCAGGCTGCGGGCATCCAGACGGCTCATAGCCCCCAGAAGGCCACAGTCCAAGGAATAGAGCTTAAAAGCGCTCTGGCTCTCATAAGCCGCCAGAGGAATACCCGGTTTGGAAACACGCGGCACCTTGTGTAGCAAGCCGCAGATAATAAGCCATTCCACAGCCATCTCATACTCTCTGGCGCGAGCTCCTTCGCCAAGGTATTTATAAACAAACTTGCGGTTATCTTTTGCCAGCTGCTGAGGTACGGCATTCCACACCGCATGAATACGCGGAACGTCCTTGACCGCGGTATACTTCGCAAAGTCGCGCTCGTAGCCCTGAATTATCTGCTTTTGTATGCGGCGCGCTTCGGAAAAATCATGACTTTCAGCATATGCGGCCACCACCTCGGGCATGCCCCCCACATAAAGGTATTCTTTCAAGCGCCTCAGCAGTTTTTCATGCAAAGCCCGCATCAGTCCCACATTCATACTGCTGATTACCTGCGCCAGAGCCCCATCCCCCAGCGCCATCAGAAATTCCTCGAAGCAAAGCGGGCGAAGAGTCAGCATATCCACCTGCCCCACCGGGAACGCCATCTTCCGCGCCCTCACTGCCACGCCGAGCAGACTCCCAGCCGCCATGATATGGTATTCCGGTGCATTCTCCCGCATAAATTTCAGGGAATTCAGAGCCCGTTCACACTCCTGCACCTCATCCAGGATAATAAGAGTCCGCCCGGCCTCCACGGGTTGCCCGGTAAGCAGGCTGATTCCCTGTACGATTCCCTGCACCGTGTATCCGGGTTCAAATATAGCTGCAGCTTCCGGCTGATCCGCAAAACTCAGATAAGCAGTATTTGCATACTCGCGACGACCGAACTCGCGCATCAGCCAGGTTTTTCCCACCTGACGCGCACCTTGAATCAACAGCGGTTTACGCCCGGAACGCTCCTTCCAGATTTTTAATTCCTTGAATACCTTCCTATCCATATACTTATATACCCGTCTACAAACAGAAATTACTCCACTTTTCACATTTTAGCAAGATAAAAATGGCAATTTATCACATTTTATCAAGATAAAAATGGAATTTTGTCACATTTTCGCGAGATAACACTTCACAGCTACCTGAAATAAGGCGACAGGAGCGCCATTTCACGGGAGGTCGCAAGGCTGGCAACCTTTCTGAAGCTATTTTTCTGTTAATTCCCGATATTTCTCGAACAG
>CAJGDB010000166.1 GCA_904502165.1 uncultured Akkermansia sp. | reverse complement strand
CGGGTGCAGTTCAGCCGGAGCGTCTGCTCTTTCAATGCTGAGTCGCATGGAGGTTGTTGCCCGGAGGTTTTCCAGAAGCCTTTCCGGGGCATTACGCCTGTTGGCGCAATGCTCGGCGTAGGCATCGTCCTGCTTTTTGAGGATCTTCGCGGATTCGTAGGAGGGTAACGATTCCAGCAGATGCTTATCAATACTGGTAAGACAGATGAGGCAGCCGGCCTCGCCCTCGCTGAAGCTGTTCAATGTGTGCTCATTGAGGTCGAAGATGAGTTCCCCGGCGATTCCATGCAGCCTGATGCCGATGTCGGCATTTTTCCATTGTTTGAGGGGAATGTCTCCCAGGAAGGGGGCAATAGAGGCTCGGGATATGATTTCTTTCAGCTTCGTAAGTTCAGCCTCCGGCATGGGATGGAGGTGCTCCTGGGCCGGGGCATCAGGCAGAGGGCTCTTCGATTTCGTGTAGACCGAGGCCGAGGCGGCATGGTTGGAGGCGTATTGCAGCAGGGTCAATTCAGCTTTGGCGTATTGCTCATACGCCTGACTGGTCCGCTGCGTCTGGCAGCCCAGTAGTATTCCAGCCAGCACCAGGGGAATACAGTAGCGTTTCATGCCTCTTCCTCCCTTCAATCCAGCGTGCGCTCCACCATGGCGTAGGCGCTGTGGTTGTGGATGGATTCAAAGTTTTCTGCCTCCACGCGATACCAGCTGAAAGCATTGTAGTGTTCTGTGGCTACGGCCACATTACGCACCAGGTCTTCCACAAAGACCGGGTTTTCGTAGGCTCGGTCGGTCACATATTTCTCATCCGGCCGTTTGAGGATGCTGTAGAGCTGGCAACTGGCGCAGTCCTCTATCATATCAATCAAATCCTCAATCCATATAGCCTGACCAGAGAAACGCACCGAGTAGGTAACGATGCCTCGTTGGTTGTGGGCACCATGCTCGCTCATGGCCTTCGAGCAGGGGCAGAGCGTGGTAACCGGCACCTTGATGGTAAGGGTGAACTGCCCGGGTTTGCCGACCTCTGCGTCAATTTCAAAACGGACATCATAGTCCATCATGCCTTCCATGCCGCTGACTGGCGCTTTCTTGAGGCGGAAGAAGGGGAATTCAATCTCCACGTGGGCGCGCTGGGCATGCAGCTTGGAAAGCAGGCGGTCCGGCAGACGCACGGCGGTGCGTACATCCAGATACCGCTTGTGCTCATGCAGAGCTTCCACGAAACGGCTCATGTGTGTTCCCTTGTATTTTTCAGGCAGGTCAACCATGAGCGCCACTGTGGCCACAGTGGATTGGGTTCGCTGCTCCTTGTCGCTCACCACAATGGGAAAGCGCACACCTCGCACGCCCACGCGATCAATGGAAATCTGGCGCGTGTCGAGCTCGTTCTGGGTGTCCTTGAGGTCTTGCATGAGAAAGAGGCGGAGCAGGGAGAGCGGGAAAAATACCGAGGGGGCTTGCAGGCCGAAGCGTACAAGCCCCCTTTCGTAATCAACGGACAATGTTATGCCGTCGAGAACTCCTCCTGTGTTAGGGGAGCAGGTTCACGGCACGAGCACGGCGGATTTCGCGCGTGATCTTGCGGTGCATCTTGGCAGACACGCCTGTGACGCGGCGGGGAAGAATCTTGCCGGTCTCAGAAGTGAACTTGGAAAGGAATTCCGGGTTGCACATGTCCACAGCGCCGGCGGGGATGTCGATGCGGCGGCGGGGCATGGTCTTGTTGCAGGTGCGGAAACGGATACGGCGTTCGACGCTCTTGAATTCGGTCATCATAATCGTATAGAAGTGCGGTGGGAGGTTTAGCGCATCTCGCGGTGCAGCGTGCGGCGCTTCAGGTAGGGGTTGAACTTAACCTTCTCCAGACGGCCAGGTGTGCGCTGGCTCTTCTTGTTGCGGGTGGTCACGTAACGGGAAGGGGTCTTACCCTCGGCCTTGGCCTCCGTGCATTCCAGAATGATAATATCTCTAGGCATAATTGCGAATTGTTGACTTGCGGGCGCACATTTTACACTATTCGTCGCTTTCGTCAAGAGAAATCGCATTT
>CAJGDB010000165.1 GCA_904502165.1 uncultured Akkermansia sp. | reverse complement strand
GGCCACGGTGCGTACCCAGCCGTCGGGCAGGTGCTGCTCCACCTCCAGCACCAGCTGGGTGGGCTTGCCGTCGATTTCATAATCCACGGTGAGGGCGTTGTAGATGGCGGGCATCTTTGCCTGCGAGAAGTCGACGTCTACCACGGCGCCGATAATCTGCACGATTTTACCTGTGTTCATACTAAGAATAAGTTGTTTTTGAAAATGTTTGAATGAGAATGGTTATTACTCCATGGCCTTCATGGCTGTGGTGATTTCGAGAAGCTCGTTGGTAATCTGGGCCTGGCGTGCCTTGTTGTATTCCAGCGTGAGCTCGCCGATGAGTGTCCTGGCGTTCTCAGTGGCGGATTTCATGGCTACCATGCGGGCAGACTGTTCGGAGGCCTTGCCTTCCAGCACCATCTGGGTGAGCAGGTTGGCAAAGTACAGCGGCAGTATGGATTTGAGCAACGCCGAGGGGCTGGGTTCCAGCAGATAGTCCCCGTGTTCTTCATCGGGTGCTTCTTCTGCCAGCTTGAGCAGGTCTTCCGGTTTGATGGGAAGAATATCCACCACCTGCGGCCGCTGCACCATGATGTTGATGAATTTCTGGTAGACAACGGTGACGCGGTTGTATGTGCCGTCTGTAAACCCTCTGCGGATGAAGTCGAGAATGGCTTTCATCTCGGCTTCCTCGAGCGTATCACCAATGGTGAAGGAGGCTATCAGCTTGCGGCCAACGCGGGCGAACTGCGGGTTGAGCTTGCCGCCGATGGTGAGATAGTCTGCTTCTGCCGGGCACTGGGTGAGCACCTCCTTGAAGAGGTTGGTGTTCAACCCGCCACAAAGGCCGCGGTCTGTGCTGACAACTATCACGAGTTGTTTGCCGCTTTCTCTCTTCTCCATGAGCTGGATGGAACCCTCGGCAATGGATTCCTGCAGGTGCTTGAACACGCGTGACAGGGCGCGGATGTAGACGCGCCCCTTGAGCGCCAGCTCCTGAGCACGGCGCATCTTGGCAGACGCAACCATCTGCATCGCTTTGGTAATCTGCGATGTGTTGCGTACCGACTTGATGCGGCGTTTGATGTCTCTCAGGCTTGCCATGGTGTTACTTCTTCAGACGGGATTTGAAGGTGGTCATGAAGTCCTTGAGGGCTGCGTCAATTTCAGGCGTCAGGGCCTTTTCGGCTTCAATCTTTGTGAGCAGGTCGGCTCCGTTGACGGAGGCTTCCTCTTCCATCTGGCGGCGTACGGCCTGAATCTGCTCCACCGCAACATCATCGAGGAAACCGCGCTGGATGGCGTAGAGGTTGATGACTTCGATACCCAGGCTCTTGGGTTCGTACTGCCCCTGCTTGAAGAGCTCCACGATGCGGCGGCCTCGTTCCAGCTTGGCCTTGGTGGCGGCATCCAGGTCAGAGCCGAACTGGGCGAATGCCTGGAGTTCTTCGAACTGGGCGAGGTCGAGCTTCACGGAGCCAGCCAGCTTCTTCACAATCTGGGTCTGGGCGCTGGAACCCACGCGGGATACGGAGATACCCACGTTGATGGCCGGACGCACACCTTGGTAGAACAGGTCGGTGTCCAGGAAAATCTGGCCGTCGGTAATGGAAATGACGTTGGTGGGAATGTAGGCCGATACGTCACCGGCCTGGGTTTCGATGATGGGCAGGGCAGTGAGGGAACCACCTTTACGACCACCTTCGCTGTTGATGCGGGCGGCGCGTTCCAGCAGGCGGCTGTGCAGGTAGAATACGTCGCCGGGGTAGGCTTCGCGGCCGGAGGGGCGGCGCAGGATGAGGGATACCTGGCGGTAGGCAACGGCGTGCTTGGAGAGGTCATCGTACACGATGAGGGCATCCTGTCCCTGGTCCATGAAGTATTCGCCCATGGCACAGCCGGCATAGGGGGCCAGGTACTGCATGGCTGCACTGTCAGAGGCGGAGGCCACCACCACAATGCTGTATTCCATGGCACCGGCTTCTTCGAGCTTGGCTACCAGGCGGGAAACGGTGGCGCGTTTCTGACCGACGGCCACGTAGATGCTGTAGAGCGGGCGGTGACCGGGCAGCTTACCCTGTTCAGCCTGCTTGTTC
>CAJGDB010000164.1 GCA_904502165.1 uncultured Akkermansia sp. | reverse complement strand
GATGGTTTCCGCACCTCTCACGAAGTGGGCAAGATTGCCGACATCACCGACGAGCAGCTGCGCGGCATGATTGACCAGGACCTCGTGGATGCCTTCCACGCCCGCGCTCTCACCCCCGATGCTCCCGTCATCCGTGGTACCGCCCAAAACCCCGACGTGTACTTCCAGGGCCGCGAAACGGTGAACAAGTTCTACAATGCCGTGCCCGGCATCGTGAAGAAGGCCATGAAGAAGTTCGGCGAGCTGACCGGCCGCTGCTATGACCTGGTGGAATACATCGGCAGCCCCGAGGCCACCCGCGTCATCATCATCATGGGTTCCGGCGCTGAAGCCTGTCTGGAAACCGTGCAGGCCCTCAGCGAGGATATCGGCGTGCTGAAGGTGCGCCTGTATCGTCCCTTCCCGGCAGAGGATGTCATCGCCGCCCTGCCCAAGACCGTGAAGAAGATTGCCGTGCTTGACCGCACCAAGGAACCCGGCAGCCTCGGCGAGCCCCTGCTGCAGGATGTGGTGCAGGCTCTTTCCGATGCCTCCGTGAAGGGCGCCCTGCCCTTTGCCATGCCTGTCATCGTGGGTGGCCGCTACGGCTTGGGTTCCAAGGAATTCACCCCCGCCATGGTGAAGGGTGTGTTCGACGAGCTCAAGAAAGACGCTCCCATGACCGGCTTTGCCGTGGGTATTGAGGACGACGTAACCGGCCTCTCCATTGCCTACGACCCGAGCTTCACCACCGAGGCCGATACCGTGACCCGCTGCATGTTCTATGGTCTGGGGTCTGACGGCACCGTGGGTGCCAACAAGGATGCCATCAAGATTATCGGCAAGCACACCGACCTGTACGTGCAGGGCTATTTCGTGTACGACTCCAAGAAGTCCGGCTCCTCCACGGTGTCCCACCTGCGCTTCGGCACCACGCCGATTCACAGCACCTACCTCATCACCAGTGCCAACTTCATTGCGCTGCACCAGCCCAGCCTGCTCAACACCTTCGACTTCCTGAAGAACGCCGCACCCGGTGCCACCTTCCTCATCAACACCCCGGTGGAAGCCGACAAGGTGTGGGACAGCCTGCCCGCCCGCATGCAGCAGCAGATTATCGACAAGAATATCAAGGTATACTGCATCGATGCCTTCAAGGTAGCCAAGGCTACCGGCATGGGCGGCCGCATCAACATGATCATGCAGACCTGCTTCTTCCACCTCTCCGGCGTGATTCCGTCCGATGAAGCCATCGGCTACATCAAGGAAGCTATCAAGAAGACCTACGGCAAGAAGGGTGACGAAGTGGTGGCCAAGAACATCCAGGCTGTGGATGCCTCCCTTGCCAACCTGTATGAAGTAACCCTGGGCACCACCATCACCGGCCACGAGCTGCCCTCCGCCCTGGCTCCCGGCGCCCCCGCCTTTGTGCGCGACGTGCTCGGCAAGATTGTCATCGGCGAAGGCGACAGCGTGAAGGTCTCTGAGATGCCGGTAGACGGCACCTTCCCGAGCGGCACCACCCAGTACGAGAAGCGCAACCTCGCCCTCGAAATCCCGGTGTGGACCCCGGAGAAGACCGAAACCAGCAAGGCCTGTATCCAGTGCGGCAAGTGCACCACCGTGTGCCCCCACGCAGCTCTGCGCGCCAAGATGGTTGACCCCGCCGAACTCGAAGGCGCACCGGAAACCTTCAAGAGCGCCGATGCCAGCAAGATGCACAAGAACTGGCAGGGCAAGAAGTTCATCATCCAGGTATCCGCCGCAGACTGCACCGGCTGCACACTCTGCACCCGCGTATGCCCCACGAACTCCCTGACCATGACCCCGGCAGCCACAGCTCTGGAGCCCGAGACCAACAACTGGAACTTCTTCGAGAAGCTGTCTGATGCTGACCGCACCAAGCTGAACCCCGGCCAGGTGAAGGACCAGCAGTTCATGCGCCCGCTCTTCGAATTCAGCGGTGCCTGCGCCGGTTGCGGTGAGACCCCCTACATCAAGGCTCTGACCCAGCTGCTCGGCAACCGCCTCGTAGTGGCCAACGCCACGGGTTGCTCCTCCATCTACGGCGGCAACCTGCCCACCACCCCCTGGACGCACGATG
>CAJGDB010000163.1 GCA_904502165.1 uncultured Akkermansia sp. | reverse complement strand
CAGGCTATCATGCTGGAAATTGCCAAGCGTTCCGAGGAGATTGCCGAGGCCGAGGGCCGCGCCAAGGCGAACCGCGTGAACCAGGAGGCTCAGGGCGAGTTGCTCCGCGCCAAGGCTGAGGCTGATGCCAAGCTCTACGCCAGACAGCAGGAGGCTGCTGCCATTGTGGCTATGAAGAAGGCTGAATCCGAGGGTATGATTCTGGAAGCCGCCGGTAAGAAGGCACTCAATGAGGCTATCGGTGAGAATATCATCCGTGTGGAGACGATTCGCAATCTGGATAAGATCAAGTTCCCGCACATTCTCGTGGGTAGCGACGCGGTGAGCCCGCTCTTCGATGCGCTGAACAACATTCGCAAGGCTGTGGCTCCTGTGCCGCCGCCTCCCGCGCCTGCTCCCGCCGCAGAGCAGATGTAATCATTGACCTGCTTACAAGGTCATTATCAGCCCCCGCAGGGATAAGCTGCGGGGGCTGCTGCATTTCCGGGGCTGGGGAGACTATTCCTGTTCCGGCAAAATGGCGTTCTTCGGAGAATTTGGTGCTGGGCAGGGGGTGTGGTGTATGCTAGAATGGGGGGCATGAGAACGATAGTGATGCTTCTTACCCTGGTGGTGCCGGCCATGGCGCAGGAACAGCCCCGCCCCGCGCACTGGGGGGCAGGGGGGCAGATGCCGAATCGTCATGCGAAGCCTGCGTACTGGGGTGCTGCCGGCAAGATGCCGGAGCGCAGGGATGCCCGCCCGGATGCCCACCAGCGCATGCTCGAGAAGTACGATGCGAACAAAGACGGCAGGCTGGATGAGGCTGAGCGCAAGGCGATGAAGAAGTAGCAATTGTATCTGTATGAGCGCATTTGAGTTGTGGTATGTGGTGGCGGTGCTCTGTGTGGTGGGGTTGATTCTCTTTCTGGGCTGCAGGCGCCCGGGATGGCGAGACCTGATTGCCCTGCGGCTGGTGCTCAGCAGCTACGTGATTATCGTGATTCAAGGCGCCATGCTCGGGGGCGGTACAAGGAATGCGGATTTGCTGTTATCGTTGCTGTTTCTCGTGCTCTGGTTGTGGGGTGGCGTGCGGGCACTGGTGTGCCGCCGTTCCCGATACCGGAAGCTGACCTTCATCTGCTGGGGTATCCTCCTGCTTCTCGGTGCGGTAGGTGCCGGAGCGTGACTGGTGCTTCCGGATGAAAGCGCTTTGCACGGGTGAAAGGTGAAAACAGGCATAGCCTGAGTGAAAACACGCGCCGTTCCGCGCGTGTGAGGGGGTGGGTCAGCATATTTGCTTTACATAGGGCTTGAAGCGGTGTATGCTAGGCCTGTACAAGTACCCCTTTATCGTATAATAACATCGCTATGATGACATCCGCGCAGATTCGCCAGAGTTTCCTTGACTTTTTCCAGGAAAAGCAGCATGCCGTAGTGCCTTCCGCCTCGCTCATGCCGCAGAGCCCGGGCCTGTTGTTCACGAACGCAGGCATGAACCAGTTTGTACCTTACTTCCTGGGTGTGTGGACCCCTCCGTGGAACCCCGCCCGCGCCACCGATACGCAGAAGTGCATCCGCGCCGGTGGTAAGCACAACGACCTGGAGGATGTGGGCCAGGATTCCTACCACCACACCTTCTTCGAAATGCTGGGCAACTGGTCTTTCGGCGACTATTTCAAGAAAGAAGCCATCGCCTGGGCCTGGGAGCTTATTGTAGAGCGCTGGGGCTTCCCCGTGGAGCGTCTGTATGCCACCGTGTATGCCCCGAACAAGGAGAAGGGTGACCCCGGTGAGTTCGACCAGGAGGCTTATGATATGTGGGCCGAGCTGTTTGCTTCCAAGGGCATGGACCCCAAGGTGCACGTGGTGAACGGCGGTGTGAAGGATAACTTCTGGATGATGGGCGAGACCGGCCCCTGCGGTCCTTGCTCTGAGCTGCACGTAGACCTGACCCCCGAGGGTGATACCCAGGGCCGCCTGGTGAATGGCGACAGCGACAAGTGCATCGAAATCTGGAACCTCGTGTTCATTCAGTACAACGCCGAGAGCGATGGCACTTTCCGCCCGCTGCCGGCCTGCCATGTGGACACCGGCATGGGCTT
>CAJGDB010000162.1 GCA_904502165.1 uncultured Akkermansia sp. | reverse complement strand
AGAATGGCTCGCTGCCTTCCGTCCATTCGGTGGAGAATTCCTTGGAGATGATGGTGACCGGGTTGGCATCTACCTCTGCCCCGAAGCTTTCGAAGTGCTTGTGCTCGATGATACGGGTCCAGGGGATTTCGCGCTCTGTGTAATTCACTACGGCGTTGCCCTGCAGGTTGGGTGTGTTGTGAACTTCTTCTTCAAAGCGCACCGTGCGATACTGCAGCTTGCCGAAGCGGTAGCCGTAGAATTCATCGATGCAGCCGGTGAAGACGATTTTTTCTGCCTGCGTCTCCCAGTAGGCACGGCCTTGTTCAAAGAAATCTACCCCGGTGCGGCACTCGATGCCGGCCAGAAGTGCCTCGGTGAGCTTATTGTAGCCGCCGATGGGGATGCCCTGCCAGGTATCGTTGAAGTAGTTATTGTCGTAGATGAGGCGCACGGGCAGGCGGCGGATGATGAAGGCCGGCAGTTCGGTGCAGGGGCGGCCCCATTGCTTTTCGGTGTAGCCTTTGATGAGGGCTTCGTAAATATCGCGCCCCACGAGGGTGAGGGCCTGTTCCTCCAGATTGCGCGGGGTGGTGACCCCGGCGGCGGCCATGGCGGCCACGGCTTCGCGTTTCTGTTCCTCGATTTTAGCGGTGGCTTCTGCCGGGGTGGTGACACCCCACATCTGGTAGAAAGTGTTCATGTTGAACGGCAGGTTGTAGAGCTTGCCGCCGTAGAGGGCCACCGGGCAGTTGGTGTAGCGGTTGAAGGGCACGAGCGAGGTCACGAAATCCCACACTTGTTTGTCGGAGGTATGGAAGATGTGGGCTCCGTATTTGTGCACGTTGATGCCGTGCTGTTGCTCGCAGTAAATGTTGCCGCCCAGCTGCGGGCGTTTGTCGATGACCAGGCAGTTCTTGCCTGCACTGGCTGCCAGGTGGGCAAAGGTGGCCCCGAAAAGCCCGGAACCGACGATGAGGTAGTCGTATTTCATGCGGTGATGCTGGAGTGAGCTTCTAGAAATCGATATCGCGCCCGTTGAGTCGCAGGATGAAACCGCCGCCGGGGCGGCGGTGGATGCCCCAGCGTTTCTTCAGGTTTCTGACGCTGCCACCAGCGGCGATGATGCGGGCGCGGCATTTTTCCTTGGCTGAGAAATAGGTGAAGCGGAAATCCGGGTCTGTGGCTATGGGTTTCAGCAGCTTGTGGTAGGCATCAAAATATTGCTGCGAGAATTCGGGGCGTATGCTGCGCTGGAAGGTGGCATTTGCCAGAAAGACCTGGAGGTAGAAGGCTTCCTTTACAGCTGGTAGCACGCCGAGCTGCTCCAGGATGTCGTGAGCGCACTGGCTCATGGCGGGCATACGCAGCAGGCGCTCATCGTTGCAGGTGGTGGAGGAGCCCTGCCCCTCTTCCACCCGGTAGTGCAGCAGTGGTTCTTTCAGGATGCTCATCTTACCGGCTCTGGCCAGAATTTCCATGATGAAGGGCAAATCCTGGTACCCGGCACCAGCGGTTTCGATGATGGGTACCTGCCGCAGGAGCTCTGCCCGGTACAGGTTGCTCCAAAGACTGGCATGAAAGGCAAAGACAGGAGGCCATTCCAACGGCCTGAAAGGCGTGTCCGGGGCGTCCTGCAGGCGTCCGATGCGACCGGCGTAGAGCTCGTCCTGCTGCCCCTCCGGCCGGGTGGAATCGTATTTCCAGAACATGCACTTGACAACATCTGCGCCTGTTTCTTCTGCCCGGTTGTACAGCTTTTCGTACATGGTGGGTTCAATCCAGTCATCGCTTTCGATGATGCCGATGTATTTGCCCCGTGCCAGGGAGATGCCGTGGTTCACCGCCTTGCCGTAGCCGCCATTGGGCTGGTGTACGGCGACGATGCGGGAGTCGCGGGCGGCGTATTCATCAACGATGGCGGGGCAGGCATCCGGCGAGCCGTCGTCCACCAGAATGATTTCAATCTCCTGCAGAGTCTGCGCCAGGATGGAGTCAACGCATTGGTGCAGAAAACGTTCTACACCATAGACGGGGACGACGACAGATACTTCTGGGGTGTCGAGAATCATTTCTTACGGACAAGGTGGATGGTGAAGCCACAGAGACGCAGGACACGGTGGCCGGCTT
>CAJGDB010000161.1 GCA_904502165.1 uncultured Akkermansia sp. | reverse complement strand
GGCACTACCTTGCATCAACAAACGAGCTTTCTTAAACCAACAACACACATAATCCAACACTCCTGCGTTTTTATTGCTTTCAAACAGATTCCGGACATCATACTTTTGGTCTGCATCTTGAAGATAATACCCCACAAACGGAGGGTTGCCCATGATATAGCTCAATTTCTCCTTCGGCACGACAGTTTCCCAGTCGATGCGCAGAGCATTCGCGCAGACGATAGTGGCGGTGGCCTTGAGGGGTATGCGGGCGAAATAGCGGCCGAAGTGGCGGCCGACCTCGATATTCATCTGGTGGTCCATGAGCCACATGGCGACCTGGGCAATCTGGGCGGGGAATTCTTCGATTTCGATACCGTAGAACTGGTCGACACTTACTTTGCAAAGATCGGAAATATCGAGGAACATCTGGCCAGAAGATTCCAGCTGGCGGATGACTTCCAGCTCCAGCTGGCGGAGCTCGCGGTAGGCAATGACGAGGAAGTTGCCGCAGCCGCAGGCGGGGTCGAGGAAGTTCAGAGCGGCCAGTTTGTTGTGGAATTCCTCCAGATTTTTCTGGCGGCGGGTGGAACGGTCGGCACAGATGCGGGCGAATTCCTCGCGCAGGGCATCCATGAAAAGCGGATTGATGAGTTTGAGGATATTGCGCTCGCTGGTGTAATGAGCACCCAGGGAGCGGCGTTCCTCCGGCTTCATCACGCTCTGGAACATGGAGCCGAAGATAGCGGGAGAAATCTTACCCCAATCCAGCGTGCAGCAATCGAGCAGAATCTGCCGCATATCTGCATCAAATGCAGGCATGGGCAGGTACTCTGCGAAGAGGCCGCCGTTCACATACGGCAAAGCAAGCAGAATACCATTGCGTGTGCAGAAACGGCGTTCTTCCGGGGTGTTGAGCACCTGAAAGAGCTCGGCCAGCAGCGGGGCAAGGTCGCGACCATCCTCCGCGGTGCAGTCGCGCAGGTAGTTGAGGAAGTGGTCGCGCTCGAAAATACCCGTATCATCCGCAAACAGGCAGAAAAGCAGGCGGACGAGGTAGACCTCCAGCACATGCCCGGTGTAGCCGATGACTTTGAGGCGGTCGTGCAGCTCGCCCATGAGTTCGGCAGCCTTGATATTAACGGGGTCTTCCTCTACGTACTGCCGCCGCTCGTAACCAGCAAGGTAATGGAAGAGGTGGATATACTCCGGCAGCTGCTCCAAGGTAAACGTGGTGCAGGCCGCGCCGTTCTCAAGGTCGTAGACATCCCAGGTATGAAAGTCACAGATAAGGATGAGACGGGGCATTTCCCCCGGCTTAAGCGAAAGCGCGTATCGCCGGGCCTGCTCATACGCAGCCATGCGGTCCTTACCGCGAGACTTCATTTCAACGAGAATATGCCCCGGCCAGAAGAGGTCAATGTAACCTCTGCCGCCATCCATGCACTTAACCTTTTTCTCGAAAACAGCCACGCGGCGGCGATCAATACCGAGCACATGGAGAAAATCTGTCTGGAAGGATTGGGCCTCCGCTTCTTCGCGTTCGGCATTCTTATATAATTCTGCAAACTTCGCCGCACGCGCGCGTATTTCGTTAGGACTAAGGGTAACGGGCATGCTCCCTCTGTATCATAAATGCAGAGGCAATATGCAATTCTATACTGTTGACATTGTGACTACATGGAAAGATGCACCGCTATTCCTTAATTGTTTGCATTATTCCTAACACTGTGTAAAAACAGAAACAAGGCAACGTAGGAATATGCTTGCACTCCCTCTGCATTTATGATGCTGCACCAACACCCCATATAAGTATGAAAACAGCAAAGAAACTCATCAGCGAATTACCACTCAATATCAATGACATAGCCCGAATCACCCTCGAGGCGACTGAATCACTCGGCTCGCTGGCAGCAGGAAAAGATCGGCTGGAAATGCTGCAGCTTCTGCGGCGCGTGATAGCCGAAGGTGTGCGCGCCGTCAGAGCAGCGGAGAATACCGTTTCCTTTGAGGAGGCGGTCGAGAAGAGCGTGGCCTCCAGGGCGCACCTGCGCCCGGCATCGCGCCGGGATTTACGCCATTTCACGCGCCGGATGCTGCGGATTGAGGGCACAGGAACCCTGCCCCTGCGCAG
>CAJGDB010000160.1 GCA_904502165.1 uncultured Akkermansia sp. | reverse complement strand
CGGCAGAGGCTTCGCCCATGGCGGCAGAGGAGAAGGTGGCGCCGTGCAGACCGTCCTTGCCGGTGCGGCCGCCGATGACCACCACGGCCAGGCCGGGCTTCATTTCCTTGGCAATGTCCTCCTGCGGAATCACACCAGCGGTGCCGCAGAATACAAGCGGGTTGTAGATGTAGGTGGGGTCGAACTGGATGGCACCGCTCGTGGTGGGAATACCCATGCGGTTGCCGTAGTCGCGCACGCCGTGCACCACGCCGCGCATGATGCCCAGCGGGTGGATGATGTTGTGGCCCTCCACCATCTCCTGCGGCGTATCGGGGGCACCGAAGCAGAAGACATCGAGGTTGGCAATGGGCTTGGCGCCCTTGCCTGCGCCCAGAATGTCGCGAATCACGCCGCCCAGACCCGTATTGGCACCAGCGTAGGGCTCAATGGCGGAGGGGTGGTTGTGCGTTTCGGCCTTCAGGCACACAGAAAGCTTGTCGTCCAGCTTGATGAAGCCGGCGTTGTCTACAAAGCAGCTCAGCACAAAACCGGGCTTCTTGGCCATGAGCTCCTTCGTGGTGCTCTGGATGAAGGTCTTGTACATGCTCTTGATTTCCTCCGTCTGGCCATCCACCGTGTGATTGATGGTGGCGGCGAAAATGCGGTGCTTGCAGTGCTCAGACCAGGTCTGGGCGATAACCTCGAGCTCCACATCCGTGGGGTCGCGGTCAATCTCGCAGAAAATCTGCTGCACCACCAGCATATCCTCGGTGGAAAGGGAGAGCTTCATGTTCTGGCTCAGCGCGGTCAGCTCGGCCTCGCTCAGATTACGGACAGGAATGGTACGATACGTTGCCATAATAAGGATTTACGATTGACAATGGACAATGTACAATTTGTGAAGTCAGGCGGGCGTTCACGCCCGCGGAATGTTACCATTTGTACTTTGTCCCTCGTCCTTTGTACATTTAGTTGATTTTCCAGGTATGGATGGCGGGGTTGCACACGTCCTTGCAGAAACGTGCCGACAGCGCGGCGGCATCACCCTGGCCGAATACATACACCTTCTGGGTGATGGTGAGTGCCGAAATGGTGAAGGGCAGCCCCTTGCGGCCGCGGTAATTGGTGAGGATAGCCTCTTTCTCCAGGTCAAGCGCACCCTTCTTGATGCCATAGGAAATGCTGAACAGCTCACCGCTCAGCGCGGGTGTGCCGTCCTCCTGCACCTTCTGGGAAATAGAATCCACCAGCACGCTCCGCATATAGGCGGCTGCGGCATCGATATCGCCCTCGCACTCAATCGTGTACAGGCGGGTGTGGTTGTAGGTAAGCTGGTCTGCAACCGGGGTGTAGAGCAGCTTGTTGGCGTCCGTGGCCGATTGGAACCGGCTGAATACTTCAAACGTCAGTGTTGCCATATTGTTTGTTTTCTAGTGGTTAGCGCGGGCGCGCCATAAGGTGAAAAAAGCCACCGGCGGGCTTGCTGCCACCGGTGGCTGGGGGTAAATTTACTTCTGCAGGCGGTCCAGCACGTCGGCATAGGCTTCCATGAAGCCACCGAGTCCCTGGCGGAAGCGGTCCTTGTCCATCTTCTTGCCCGTGGCTACATCCCACAGACGGCAGGTATCGGGGGAAATCTCGTCGGCCAGCACAATCTGGCTCGGGTTGCTTGCCAGGCGGCCGAACTCAATCTTGAAGTCGATGAGACGCAGGTTGGCGGTCATGAAGAATTCCTTGAGCGTCTCATTGATGATGAGGGCCATCTGCTTGATGGAGGCGCATTCCTCCTCGGTGGCGGCACCCATCTCGCGGGCGTAGTCATCGTTGATGAAGGGGTCGTTAAGGGCATCATCCTTGTAGGAGAACTCTACAATCGGCTTCTTGAACTCCGTGCCCTCGGCCACGCCCATGCGCTTCGAGAAAGAACCGGCAGCCACGTTACGCACGATGACTTCCAGCGGCATGATGGAAACCTTCTTCACCAGCAGGTTGATATCATCCACATCGTCCACCAGGTGAGTCTTCACGCCCTTTTCTTCAAGCATGCGGTAAATGATGAGGGTGATAGCCTTGTTAAAACGGCCCTTGTTCTCGAAGTCTTCCTTCTTCACACCATTGAATGCGGTGGCGGAGTCCTTGTACTCCATGCGCAGAACTTCCGGATTTTCCGT
>CAJGDB010000159.1 GCA_904502165.1 uncultured Akkermansia sp. | reverse complement strand
GGCTACCCCGCCTTGCGCGAGGATGCGGACCGCGTGAAGCTCCACGTTTTCCCCAGCGCAGAGGAAGCGGCCCTGCACCACCGGCGCGCCGTGCGCCGTCTTGCCCTCATCAGGCACGGCGATTTCCTCAACTCCATCCGCAAGAAGAGTCCTATCAAGAGCATGGAAGCCAGGCTGGCGCTCACCACTGTGGGGCAAGCGCCGAAGAACAACCTGCACGATACCATTTATGCCGCTATGGATGCGGCGCTGGCAAACCCATTGCCCCGCACCGCTGCAGAGTTCGATGCTGCCTGTCTCCGCATGCGGGAATCGGTCTACGACCGCATTGCCGGGCCGCTCGGCAAACTTTGGGAGCAACTGGCTGCGACCGATACCGCGGTGCGTTCATATTGTCTGACAGCCGGGCGCGACCGCTTCGGCGCTCAGATTGCCGAGGATGTGCAGCGCGAGTGGGCATGGCTCACCCGCCCCTGGTTCCTCTCTGCCGCCGAGCCCGCCATGCTGGCTGATTACTCCCGCTTCCTGCGCGGGTTACAGGAACGCATCAAGCGCATTGCCCAGCAACCCGCCGCCAGGGAACTGGAGCGCATAGCCTCCCTCAACGCCGCTGTTGCCCCCCGATTCTTTGCCGAATACGACCGCCACGCCGATTCCCCCGCCTGGCTGGTCTACGGATTCATGGTGGCAGAATTCCGTCTCTCTCTCTTTGCGCCCGCCCTCGCTGCCAAGGGTCGTGCCTCTGCCAGAAAGCTGGAGGCCGCTGCTGCTTCATTGTAGAAACGCACACACAAGAGCTGTTTTAGAACAGCATTCCGGCTTGCGCGGACAAGGCGGAGTATGATAACATGTGAAACATGAAGAAATTCTCCCTTTTTGCCATCATGATGATTGCTCTGGGTGGGCTGGCCCACGCTGCCAGCGAGGCTGCTGAATCTGCCCGGGCTGCGGCTCAACAGTATGGTGCTGCTGTGCGTAATTGTGATATGCTCTGGGCGGTGGATTCCATGTACCCCCCTCTGCGCCGCACTTATGCCGATAGTCTGGCTTCCCGCTCCCGCGAGGCAGAGACTGCACGCGCCCGCCGTGTGCAGGGAATTGCCCGTGAGAATGTCATCGAAGCCCGCGCCCGCATGGCGGCAAACGACAAAGCGCTGCGCGCCCAGTACGCCCGCATGGGGGAACAGATGAAGCAGAGCGGCATGCAGGTGGAGAGCTATACTGTGGGGGCCGCTACGGCAGAATACGTGGTAACTCCGCCCATGGCTGCTGTCAGCCAGGTACGCAAGGATACTTCGGGCCGGGTACGCGCCGAAAACATCGGCAACACCCAGGAACGCAGCCGCATCGTCGTTCTGCCCACCACCCTGATTGTCAGCGTACCTGCAGCCAATGGAGGGCGCACCCGCATGGAGCGCCGCAGCTATGTCTATGCCGTACGCGATGAGGTGATTGTTGATAAGAGCATCTCCCGCGGAACGGTTCTCAACAAATGGTATTTCATTGATGGCAACACAGATGTGAACACGCTGCGTTCCTTCTTCCCGAACCTGCCGCTGTACCTCGAGCTCCCCGGCACGGGAGACCGCATTCTGCGTTGATGCCGGAACCACACTCCTCCCATGGGGCTGCTGAGTGAACAGACCCTGGCCGATTTTTCTGAAACCGGGCTGCTTTCGCATGCCCGGGGGTTCGAGTTCCGCCCGGAACAGCAGCAGATGGCCGTGGCCGTGGCAAAAACGCTGGAACAAGAGGGAGCGTTGCTGGCCGAGGCCGGAACCGGGGTCGGCAAATCCCTGGCCTACCTTATTCCTTCTGTCCGTTTCGCGTTGGAGCATGGCCGCAAGGCGGTCATCTCCACCCACACTATCAACCTACAGGAACAGCTATTCCACAAGGATATTCCCACGGTTGCTAAAGCGCTCAACTGCCATTTCGATGCAGCCTTGCTGAAGGGGCGTGCCAACTACCTGTGCCGCACCCGCCTGCGCCGTGCCCTGGAACAGGCAAATGATCTCTTCAACCAGGCAGAGACCAAGCAGCTCTATGATTTGCTGGCATGGTCGAAGAACTGTGGGGAGGGCTCACTGGCAGAGCTGCCGCACGAGCTCAATATCTCCCCGAAGGTGTGGGCTCAGGTGTGCAGCGAGAACCACGTATGCACCCCTCGCAACTGCGGCTATGACTG
>CAJGDB010000158.1 GCA_904502165.1 uncultured Akkermansia sp. | reverse complement strand
GAGAAGCCTGTTTCGCCCGGGGTTTGCGAATCTTGCTTTCAGGAACGCCCAATTCCCGTAAGCGCTGGTGTCCGGCGTCGACACTGTTTTCGCCCGTTGCGGCTGCACCTGCACCGTTGCCTTCGCCGCCAGAAGCACCGGCCGCACCGGCTCCTTCTCCGCCGAACAGCTGCAGAAGCTGCCATTTGCTCTGGTTAAACATGAATGTTCCTCCATTCATCATCTGCCGCTATTTGGATGGGGCGGCGGGTCCCGTTGTTAACCTGCGGTCATCATAGCAAGGATAAAAATACATTACCAACCGCGTACCGAATAGGAAATGTACTCCGGCCACTGAGAGGCCAGGATCTCAAATCCCACACACACGCTCACGAATACCTGCTTCACGCTGGCCCGGTATCTGGTTCTGGGGTTGCAGCTGATCTCCGCATGGCCTTCCTCCAGCTTGGTCACAGGATCCAGCACATAGCCCTTGCTGGCCATCTGTCCGACGTTGGCTGCCATGGTCAGTGCCAGGGCAGAAGCAGCAGCGCAGACCAGATCCTTTCCGTACTCATCGCTTTTGGCATGGCCGGTCACGGTCAGCCGATTGTGTTCCCGGTAGTAAGTCACTTCAATCATGGTTTATTCCTCCTTCTTCACGGCACTGCCGCCGGGCATGGATGCGCTGGCAGCCCGTTCTCTGGCCTTGGTCACCAGGGCATGCTCTTTCTGCTGCATACCGGTAACGTTGTCACTTTGGACCAGCTTGGGGCTTGCGCCGCCGGCTGCCATGACGGGTGCAGCATTGCCCAGAGTCTGGGTGATGTCCATGGCAATGGCCTGTGCCTGCATGGGATTGACCACCTGTGCCATCTGCAGGGCCATCTGCATGTACATCTGCAGCTTCTGCCACAGCATGCCGTTCTTGCTGATCTTCTGCATGACGGAGTCCTTGCCGTCGAATTCCATCATTTCCAGACACATCAGCGCCTGCTCAGCCATCTGGGGATTGAAGAAGCCCAGGCGGAAGAACTGCAGCGCCAGCTCATTCTGGCTGACGGTGGTGAAGGCGTTCTTCTTCTGTGCTGTGATCTCAATGTCGAAAACAGGCTTGCGCATGCCCATGTTCTGGCCAAGCAGGTCCTGGTTCTGAAGCTGCAGGCCATTGTTGGTGTAGCTGATGTATTCGTGCATGCCGTACTGGCCAACGATGCGGAACTTTCTGGGCAGATCATAGAACTGGCGCATCAGCTCAACGGCCAGAACGTTCACCTCACCGAAGGCTCGGTAGGATCCCAGATTGCTGTCCAGACTGCCCTTGCCCGAAGCCTCCTGCAGTGCGGCAATGCCGGATGCGGCGGTGACGCCGGAGGTGGAGGTGCCGGTGGCCGTTTCTGTGTTGCCGCTGGTCTCGCGCAGTTCGTTGATATCCTGCTGCAGCAGGTTCAGGTAGTTGCCGTCCAGGGAGTTGTGTTCCACCCGGCGCAGGCCGGTCTCGTCCACATTGCCGCTGACGGGGATAATGGGTTTGCTCAGATCCAGGAAATCCTCTGTCTTCACATTGCCGTTCTCACGGCTGAAGTACCGGGGGATAGCACCTGCCATGGCATTCTTCACGAAGGCGGTCTTCATGATGTCGATCTCAGTCTGGGGATTCTTCTCCAGATCCACGAAGCCGTAGCCGCAGGGGCTGCCCTCAATGGGGAACAGCGCATCCAGAACGTAGGGGTACATGCCATGATCATACAGGCCTGCAACGGCCATGGGGTCTTTGGTTCTGCCGTCAATGCCCACAGCACCCTTCATCTCGTTCTCGGTGGCAAACAGCACCTGATCGCCCACGAACTTGCAGTAATGCAGTACCTTCCGCTTGCCCATGTGCCGATGGTAGTACACCTCAATGACCGTGACGTAGTCGGAGGTGGATACCGCATCGTCATACAGGAATCGGGAGGAGAAGGGACCGGAGCTGCGGAGTTTGCCCTCCAGTTCGGGATGCTTCTGCAGCAGTACTTCCTTTTCCACCATCTCGGTCTGGAAGAAATACCGGGACTTCTGGATGTCCGTGATGCCGGGTTCCCAGAAGATGTTCAGCAGATTGACCCTGTCGATCCGGATGTCACCCAGGCCGTTCAGCAGATTCTTGTCCCAAACAACCTTGTAGGCGCCGGTACCGGTCTTCATCTTCTGCCACATGACGTCGGAGTAGGTCTTCTCAAAGCGGTTGTTTTCCAGAATGCAGGGCACCACCCCAGTCAGCATCCGGG
>CAJGDB010000157.1 GCA_904502165.1 uncultured Akkermansia sp. | reverse complement strand
GATTCAGGAACTGCTGCGCCGCCAGCCTGATATGGAGATTGTGGGGCTGGGGGGTAACCGCATGCACGCCCTTGCTCCGGGAGTGGAGGACTGGGCAGATGCGGCTGCAGTCATCGGCATTGTGGAGGTGCTGCGCCATATCCGTTTCTTTGCCCGGAAACTTAAGGAAATGACCGAGCGCATTGCTGCAGAGCAACCGGACTGCCTGCTGCTCATCGACTACCCCGGCTTCAATCAGCGCCTGGCCGAGCGCGTGAAAAAGGTTTCGCCGAAAACGAAGATTGCCTGGTTCATAGCCCCCATGGTGTGGGCGTGGAAGAAAGGGCGCATTCCCAAACTGGCTGCGGTGCTCGACCTCATGATGTGCACCTTCCCCTTTGAAAAGCCGCTCTTTGAGAAAGCCGGGCTGCGAACCGAATTCGTGGGGCATCCGCTGGTGGATGACATTCTGGCCGCCCGCCGCACCGATGTGCGCGAGAAGAACCTCATCGGCCTGTTCCCCGGCAGCCGTAACCGCGAGGTGGAGCGCCATTTCCCTGTGTTCCTCGATGTAGTGAAGGAACTCCGCACCCGCCACCCCGAGTGGCGCTTCGAGACTTCTGCCTCCTCAGAGAAACTGGCCGCCGTTATGCGCCGCATGGCTGAGGAAGCCGGCATGCCGGCCGACATTATCAATATCTGCCCCGGCAGCTACCACGACCTGATGGACCGCTCCGAGGCCGCCCTGGTCACCTCTGGCACTGCTACGCTCGAGGCTGCCTTGCATGAACTGCCCTTTGCTCTGGTCTACAAGGTGGCGGCGGGTACCTACATGATAGGCCGCATGATTCTCACCATTAAATATATCGGCATGGTGAACATTCTGGTGGACAAGCCGGTCATCCGCGAGCTCATTCAGCATGACTTCAACGTTGAGAACTGCATTGCCGAACTGGAGCGCCTCATCCAGCCGGAATCCCGTGCCAAGGTGCTGACCGAAATGCAGGAATCTATGGGGCGCCTGGGGCACGGCGGTGCCGCCGCCAAGGCCGCTGAGGCTGTGCTTTCGCTCTTTGAGTGATGCCTGCAGGGCGTTATGGAATGGTGAGATTCCATCTTCCCTTTTCGCTGAACATCGGTAATCAACCTTCCACCAGGGTGACGGTGCGGGTAGTTTCGCCAGTGTGGCGGAGTACGAGCCAGCGGGTGTCTGCCGGCATGAGCGCGCCCTCAAAGCGGTCGGCCCATTCCACCAGCAGGATGCGGCCGCTTTCCAGATATTCATCCCAGCCGATGCCGATAGCCTCTTGCGGGCTCTTCATGCGGTAGAAATCGAAGTGCGCCACAGGCAGGGCTCCATCGTCATGCTCATGCACCAGCGAAAAAGTAGGGCTGGCGGCGGGGTTGCCTGCACCCAGTCCTTCTAATATACCTTGCACCAGGTGGGTCTTGCCTGCGCCCAAATCCCCCACCAGCCCGAATACCTGGCCGGGCTCCAGCTCGGCCGCCATGCTGCGCCCAAGCGCTACCATTTCGCTCTCGGAAATGACCACAACAGGAGAATTTTTAAAAATTTTCTGCAAATTTTTCATTTTTATGTGAAATTTTTCTTTACAAATGCGCTTGCGTGCCTATAATGTGCCAGCCCGCATGAGCGGGTGCAACATCAAAATTCTGAAAATTATGGCATACGCAGTTTTCACTTCCGGCAGCAAGCAGTACCGTGTGACGGTCGGTGATATCCTCACCGTAGACCGCCTCGCTGGTCTGGAGAAGGATGGCGAGACCACGTTCGACCAGGTGCTCCTGGTGGAGAACGAGGGTGAGACTAAGGTGGGTGCTCCCACGGTGGCAGGTGCAACGGTGACGGCCAAGGTGCTGGATCCGGAGGCTCGTGGCGCCAAGGGCATCGCTTTCAAGTTCAAGCGCCGCAAGGGTTTCCACAAGAAGAAGGGTTTCCGCGCCGCTCTTACCAAGGTGCAGATTACCGCTATCAACGCCTGATTATTAACCCCTATCCCATAGATACTAACTAGTCATGGCACATAAGAAAGGTCAAGGTTCCGTCCGTAACGGTCGCGATTCTCGCAGCAAGCGCCTCGGCGTGAAGAAGTTTGGTGGTCAGACTGTGATCGCCGGCAACATCATCGTTCGCCAGCGTGGCACCAAGTTCCACCCCGGCAAGGGCGTGGGCATGGGCCGCGATTACACGATTTTCTCCCTGGTTGATGGCCGCGTGTTCTTCGATCGCGAAGGCCGCCGCGTCAACGTT
>CAJGDB010000156.1 GCA_904502165.1 uncultured Akkermansia sp. | reverse complement strand
TGATTTGCTGGCATGGTCGAAGAACTGTGGGGAGGGCTCACTGGCAGAGCTGCCGCACGAGCTCAATATCTCCCCGAAGGTGTGGGCTCAGGTGTGCAGCGAGAACCACGTATGCACCCCTCGCAACTGCGGCTATGACTGCCCCTACCAGGCGGCCCGCCGCCGCGTGCAGGAGGCCCAGGTGGTGGTGCTCAACCACACGCTTTTCTTCGGGCTGCTTTCTCTGGCAGATGAGATGATGAACACCGAGCCGGAGGGGGCTCCCGGTTTCATTTTCCCGAATGATTTTGTGATTCTGGACGAAGCCCACACGATTGAGAATGTGGCGGCCAACCAGCTGGGGCTTTCGTTGAACGAGGCAGAAATAAAATACGAACTGCTGCGTCTCTACAACCCGCACACCCACAAGGGCACCATGCGCCACAATGCCTCTCCCACGGTACTGCAGCTCATTGAGGAGGCACAGGCGGCCGTGGGGGAATTCTTTACCACAGCCCGCGCTGATTGCCAGCTTGATGCCCACCACGGCACAGTACGCCTGCGCCAGCCGGAATGGACGGAAAACCTGCTTTCTCCTGTTCTGCGCCAGCTCTTTGCGGAAATCAAGGATATGGCGGCTCTCGAGGAAAATGAACTGACCAAGGCAGAATTGCTCGATACAGCTGCCCGTATTCTGGCTTTCGATGAGGCTGCCACCGAAATGGTGAAACTCACCCACGCAGACACCACGGTCTATTGGGTGGAGAGTCACGGGCTTGATGGCCAGTTCACGACGATGCGCGGGGCGCTCATCAATGTGGCGCCGGTTCTGCGCGAAAAGCTCTTTGAGGCAGGCCGCAGCTGCATCTGCACCAGCGCCACGCTTTCCACCGGTGAGCAGGGCATGGGCTACTTTGCAGGCCGGGTCGGGGCAGAAAGTGCCCGCTCTCTGCAAATCGGCAGTCCGTTCGATTTTGAAAAGCAGATGCGTATCATTGTGGCTCGCAGCATGCCCCCGCCTCCCCCTGCCAGCGAAGACGATGAATACCAGCCTGCCCTGGCAGATTGGATTATGCGCTCGCTGGATGAATCGCAGGGGCGCGCTTTCGTTCTCTTTACCAGTTACAGTCTCATGCGTGCCATGGCTGCACGCCTGCGCCCGTTCTGCCAGGAACGCGGCTGGCCGCTCCTGGTGCAGGGGGATGAGTTCAACCGCAGCCAGATGCTGCACCAGTTCCGCGAGAACATAGGCAGCGTGCTTCTGGGTACAGACAGTTTCTGGACGGGGGTCGATGTTCCCGGCGAGGCGCTCTCGCATGTCATTGTTACTAAAATTCCTTTTGAATCGCCCGGCAATCCTCTCGTAGAGGCCCGTATCGAGGATATTACGGCCCGCGGTGGCAACGCTTTCCGCGATTATTCGCTGCCGGAGGCGCTGCTTAAATTCCGACAGGGCATTGGTCGTCTCATCCGTTCCAGAACAGATACCGGCATGGTCACTATTCTTGATTCCCGCGTGACCAGTAAATTCTACGGGGCTCGCTTCATGTACGCCATGCCCCCTGCTGCACCGCGCAGCTTCGTCTGATGCTAAAATAAGAACAAGGGACCTTTTGTCAATTCCCCTGCCCCGGAGGCGCAGCTGGTTTTCACTTTGTACCTCGCACCTCGTACCTCGTACTTTTCCAGGGGCTTTCCAGCCTCATCCGTGCAGCATGGTGAACCATGGTCACTTGACGAGGTTGTGGGTAAGAGCTCCGGCGCGAAGTAACAAAAAAAGACACACCATGAAGGTGTGACGATGCGAGGATGCATGGCGTTCTTTCCCCATCTCACACGCGCCGTCCAGGCGCGTGTTTTCATTCAGGCAACGCCTGTTTTCATCTTTCATACGCGCAGAGCGCGTTTTCATTTCCACCCGCGTCCGCCCCCCGGCCCCTTGCTGGCGCAAGGGGTGAATCCGGCAGAGGTGTCTGCCGGACCGGGGGCTGGAAAGCACACTGTGCTTTCCAGCCTCATCCGTGCAGCATGGTGAACCATGGTCACTTGACGAGGTTGTGGGTGAGAGCTCCGGCGCGAAGTAACAAAAAAAGACACACCATGAAGGTGTGACGATGCGAGGATGCATGGCGTTTGTTTCAGCCCTGGCGGGCTGAAAAGAACCCGCGTCCGCCCCCCGGCCCCTTGCTGTCGCAAGGGGTGAATCCGGCAGAGGTGTCTGCCGGACCGGGGGCTGGAAAGCACACTGTGCTTTCCAGCCTCATCCGTGCAGCATGGTGAACCATGGTCACTTGACGAGGT
>CAJGDB010000155.1 GCA_904502165.1 uncultured Akkermansia sp. | reverse complement strand
CTGAGCGCGAGGCCGCCGAGCTGGCCAACTTCCAGGAGATCGCTGCCAAGATTGCTGCCGTCACGGTCAACCTGACCCTCGAGGCCGGTGAGAATGGCAAGGTGTTCGGCGCCATCACCAACCAGCAGATTGCTGAAGGTCTGGCCGCTCAGGGCATCGAAATCGACCGCCACGCCATTGAGCTCGAGAAGCCGCTCAAGAAGTCCGGCACCTACGAGGTGGCTGCCAAGCTGCACGCCCAGGTGACCGCCACTGTGAAGGTGGTTCTCGTGGTGAAGGGTGAAGTTGCGGCTCCTGCCGAGGAGACCGAAGCCCCCGCTGAGGCCTGATTCCCGCATTCAGTCATTTTTAAGCGACAGAGAGCAATACTCCGGTATTGCTCTCTGGTTTTTTCTGTGCTTACTGCCGCTAATCTGCTTAAATAACTGGCATGAAGAAGACAGTCATGATGTTTCTGGCACTGGGAGCCTTGCTTCTGTTTGTGGCGCAGGCTGCTCTCTTCTATGCGGCCGGGCGGCGCAGCGCTCTCAAGCGCAGGGCAGAAGCCTGATTCATCTCTCCTCCCCTTTTTTTTGCCGGGTTCATTTCCGCGGCCGGCGTGAATTTTTCTTTATTGCCAGCTCGCGTGCTTGACTCATGAAGTTGAGTCAGGTATCATAGCAGACGGCCATGTTAGACATTCTCAATACTTTTCTCTCATACGTAAGTGATTTTCTGTGGGGCTATTTCCTGATATTCGCCCTGCTGGGGGTTCACCTGTACCTCACCATCATTCTGCGTTTTCCGCAGCGTCACCTCATCACCGGCATCCTCTACTCCCTGCGGCGCACCGCAACAGGCAACAGCATCTCGCACTTCGCCTCACTCTCCACCTCGCTGGCAGCCAATATCGGCACCGGCAACATTGTGGGCGTGGCCGTAGCCCTCGGTCTCGGTGGCCCGGGTGCGGTGTTCTGGTGCCTGCTCACAGGCTTGCTGGGCATGGCCTCCCGCTATTCTGAAAGCCTGCTGGCTGTGCGGTTCCGCCGGCTCGATGCCGATGGCAACCTGGTGGGTGGCCCCATGTATGCCATTGAGCAGGGTATGAAGTGCAAATGGCTGGCCGTGGCATTTGCCGTATGCGCCGCCGTGGCGGCATTCGGCGTGGGTAACGTGACCCAGGCCAACGCCGCCGCCCGCGTGCTCAATGAAAGTGCCGTTTCGGTTCCCACCTGGTTCAGCGGCATTCTGCTGGCCGCGCTCACCGGCCTGGTCATCCTCGGTGGCCTGCGGAGCATTGCCCGGGTCTGCTCCATCTTCGTGCCCATCATGACCCTGGTCTACATCATCGGCTGCGTGCTGGTGCTTGGCGTTCATGCCGACTACGTAGGGCTGGCCATCACCCGCATCTGGGAATGCGCCTTCAGCAGCCAGGCTGCCGGTGGTGGCTTTGTGGGCTCCACCATCATGCTGGCCATGCAGGTAGGCGTGCGCCGTGGCCTTTTCTCGAATGAAGCCGGCATGGGCTCATCTGCCATGGCCTCTGCCCCTGCCAGCACCCCGAACAGCGTGCAGCAGGCGCTTGTGGCTTCCACCGCTCCCTTCTGGGATTCCGTGATTCTCTGCACCCTTACCGGCATCACCCTCACCACCGCCGGGCTGGCAGAACCCTACGTGATGCACGCTCCGGATGGCGACCTCATTGCTTTCTATGCCTTTGGTACAGCCGGCGGTATGGGTTCCATACTCCTTACCTTCAGTCTGGTCACCTTCGTGATTTCCTCCATCCTGGCATGGTCGTACTTTGGTGAGCGTGCCCTGCAGTACCTGAGCGGCAAGCGATACATCACCCTTTACCGCCTGGCCTGGGTTGTGGCCGTCTTTACAGGCAGCATCATTCCCCAGAGCAGCCTGGTGTGGCATTTTGCAGACTGCGCCAACGCGCTGATGGCTATCCCGAACCTCATCTGCATGGTCGCACTGACCCCCGTCATTCTGGCTGAAACCCGCACCTACCTCTGGAGCAACAAACTGCATGTGGTAGATAAAACCCTGGTCAAGCCCGCTCCGGAACCCGAGGAGCCTGCCCCCGCAGAAGAGGAGGATGAATGGGATCTCCAACCGGAGGTAAAGGAGCTTTCTGCTGCTGATGCTACCATTTCCAAAGCACTGAAATCTGCCGCTGAATCAGAAAAATAAAAAAAATTTGAACAGATGCACCTGCCGGAGCATCACTACTGCATCAGTTCCCCCGGTTTCCCTGGTGAAGGAGAGAGCGCCTGGAACCCTGATGGGGAGGACTGAGTTTCATAGGTAGTAAGTTGG
>CAJGDB010000154.1 GCA_904502165.1 uncultured Akkermansia sp. | reverse complement strand
TTGTCGCCGGAGCGCATCGGGCGTTTTTCTCCGCGCCCGCCGGAAGAGCATGATGCCTATACGGTGCATCATCGCCCCGGGTGTATCGATATCCACCTGCATGCCGCAGGGGTGGACGTGTTCTGCTGTAAATTCGTGCCGGCTCCGCAGTATTGATGTTGCAGAAATCGTTGTCCATTACCGCGTGTCTGCTGCTGCTGGGGCTGTGTGCCTGCCAGCAGTGCCGCTGGTGTCCTGTGGAGCGCGAGCTTGTGGCAGGGCAGCGTCCTGTGGTGGAGCCGCATGAGGTGGAATTTCTTCCCATGCTGCCCGATACTCCGGGAACTCAGATTGTCGGGCGCTTTCTGCTGGAGGCTGATTCCGGGGCTGACCTGGCTTCCGAGGACTGCCTGCAGGAGGTGCGCCGCCGTGCGGCGGCCATGGGGGGCAATGTGGTGGTTTACCTCTACCCCGGCGTGGAATACGCTGCCGTGGCGTTCACTCCTGAACTCCGCCAGGAAAATTATCACGCCAACGATGACCAATTGGCGGGTTTTTAAGCTTTGTAACAGACTTGTAACATTTGGCGGGAAGTTTGTACTCGCTTTCTCTGGGGGAGTGTGCTAAAAACATTCCAGCGAAAAAACTTTTTTCTACTTATGGCTTTACATATTCAGTTGAGTGAGGATGCCGAGAAGGAGTACAATCGCGCGAAAATGCGCGGTGCGCTTTCTTCCTTCGGTGCTGCAACGGCGCTTTGCCTGGCCTTTGGTCTTACCCTGACCTTTACCGTTATCTACTACGCCCAGGACCCGCCTGCGGAATTCCTTGCCTATGTTCCCCCGGCAGAGGATCTTCCCCCGCGTAACCAGCCCACCACTCCGCAGCTCAGCTCCAAGGCTGCTACTCCTTCCAACACGGTGGCTCCTTCGGTGATTGTTTCCACGGGTGCTGCTCCTGTGGCTATGGCCCAGATTGATATTCCCATGGAGGATTCCGAGGATGACGGTCTCTCTATCGATATCGGTATCGGTCTGGATACCGGCCTGGGTGAAGACCTGGGTGATTCCGGTGGCGGTATGGGTTCCTCCCAGGAATCCGGTTCTGCCCTCAGAGGTACTCTTTACGACTTGAAACAGTCCAAGGGCGGTGCCCCGACCAAGGTTGCCCAGGGTGACAAAGCAAATGCCAATGAACTGTATGCCGTTATTTCCGGCTATCTCAAGAACTGGAGTCCCAGTGCTCTGGCTCGTTACTACAAGGCTCCTACCGAGTTGTACGCATCCAACTTCTTCCTGCCTGTGGCCAATGCCTCGCTGGCACCTGATGCTTTCTCCTGTAAAGGTAAGGTGAAGCCTGCCGGCTGGCTGGTGGTGTATCGCGGCAAGGTGAAGGCTCCTGTTGATGCTACCATTCGTTTTGTGGGCACGGGTGACGACTTCCTGGCTGTACGCTTCAATGGTAAGACTGTGCTGGAAGGCGGTTATCGTCTACCCTCCCGCTACTCTCGCGAAAATCCCGGTGCTGTGAGAATTTCCGGTGCAGAAGGTCAGGCCTACCGCAAGGCTATTCGCGAGGGCAAGGACCGCGACCACAAGGGGTACGAATTCATTAAGTATCCTGGCATCGACACCTGGAACGATGAAAAAACGGAAATCGGCGGTCTGACCGCTGGTGCGCCTGTCAAGGTGAAGGAGGGTTCTGTGTATCCTATTGAAATCGCTATTACGGAAGAAGGTGGTAAGTTCGGTTTCGTGCTGATGTGGGAGAACATGACTGACAACCCTGTCATGAAGGACGGCAAGCTCCAGAGCGGCAAGAAATTCTATATCTTCCGCACGAATTTCTCCGCCCCCACCAAGGAAGATACCTTGAAACTCATCGGCCCGCATGCTGTTAAGAAGGATGGTAAGCCGATGCTGGAATGGCCCGAATTTGACCCTGACTCTCCCATCTGGGTAGCAGTTCCCTGATAAGTTTTCAGAATTGACTTATACTCCTCCCGGTTGGTGATGCCTTCCGGGAGGATTTTTTCGGGGGATGAAAATATTTTTTCGCTCTAACTCACACGAAAATACAGCACTTAGGTGGCGGGCTGAAAAATCATGCACAAAAAATCTCAAAAATGCGCTTGACGCGAAAAAGTGTTTGTGATAAGCTCTGCCCCGCACCCCGTCACGGGGTTGCCCGAAAGAGTGAGCGGTTCGCCGCTTGGTTCCACCGGGCGAGGCAATTTTCCAAGTATGACTTTCCGAGGCGCCGGGGGCGGCAGAAATGCAGCTCACTGGCTTTAACAACCTGCCAGGCGGGGCGCCGGAGAGGATAAAGAGAGGGAAGGAAAAGGTCGTGACGCGTGCCGTG
>CAJGDB010000153.1 GCA_904502165.1 uncultured Akkermansia sp. | reverse complement strand
TGCCATCACGGAACAGGCTGGTAGTGTAAGAGCCCTCGGGCATTTCCTCGTGGCGCTTGTTGATGAAATCCTGCAGCTCAGTGAGGAACAGCAGCGGACTGGCTTCATTCTTCTCGCCCCAGCAGGTATCCGTGCCGGTGTGACACACCGGCCCGTGCGGCGTGGCCTGAATGAGGAGTGTATCGTTGTCGCAATCCACCTTGATGCTCACTACATCGAGGTAATTACCGCTTGTTTCACCCTTGGTCCACAGGCACTGGCGGCTGCGGCTGTAGAAGCACACACGCCCGGTTTCCTGAGTCTTGGCAAAGGATTCTTCATTCATATAGCCCAGCATGAGCACCTTGCCGGTGGCGGCATCCTGAATAATGGCGGGCACCAGACCGCCGCACTTGTCGAAGTCGATTGTCATAGTCGTTTATTGGTAAATTTTACAGGCGCACGCAGATGCCCTCGTTGTGGAGGTACTGCTTGAGTTCGGGAATCTTGATTTCTCCGAAGTGGAACACACTGGCAGCCAGCGCGGCATCGGCGTGGCCCAGGCGGAAGGCATCGGCAAAGTGTTCCTTGGCACCAGCGCCACCGCTGGCAATAACAGGGATACTCAGTTCATCGGAAAGGCGGGCGAGAGCATCGTTCGGGAAGCCCTGCTTCACGCCGTCGTGATCCATGCTGGTGAAGAGGATTTCCCCTGCACCGCGGTCGGCAACCTCGCGGGCCCAGTCGAAGAGCGTGCGCTCCACGCGGATGCGACCGCCATTCACGTAGCAGTACCAGCCGTCGGCATCGCAGCGTGCATCAATAGCAGCCACGCAGACCTGGGAACCAAAGTGGCTGGCAATCTCATTCACCAGCTGGGGGTTGCGGATGGCGGCAGAATTGAGGCTCACCTTGTCGGCACCTGCTTCCAGCAGGCGGGCTACATCTGCCAGCTCATGGATTCCCCCACCCACGGTGAACGGAATGGAAATGGCAGCGGCCACGCGGGAAACCATATCGGTAAAGGTCTTGCGGCCTTCGTGCGTGGCGGCGATATCGAGGAACACGAGTTCATCCGCTCCCTGTTCGCTATAGGCCTTGCCCAGCTCCACAGGGTCGCCTGCATCACGCAGATTCACGAAATTGATACCTTTGACAGTGCGGCCGTCCTTGACATCCAGACAGGGAATGATACGTTTTGCAAGCATAAAATCAGGAATTAAGAAGTTCGGGAAGATTGATACGGCCTTCGTAATAGGCCTTGCCGAAGACAACAGAGGGAATGCCGGCGGCATCGAGAGCACGGATATCTTCGGTACAGCTCACGCCACCGCTGGCGATGAGGCGGCAGCCGGGGTGTTTCGTCATAATCTCCTGGTAGAGCGCTGTATTCGGGCCTCCCAGAGTGCCATCGCGGGAAATATCGGTGCAGAGCACACGGGTGATGCCATGGCTCATATAGAAACTCACAAATTCGTCCAGGCTCATGCCGCCGTCCTCGCGCCAACCCTTAATCATCACGCGGCCATTCAGCGCATCAGCCCCCACAATGAAGCGGTCGGGGCCATACTTCTCAGCCCACTGCAGCAAGCGCTGCGGGTCAGTGGCAGCCAGGCTGCCCACCGTGACCATGGCCGCGCCGTGGTCGAAGGCGGCCTGCAGGTCGCTCTCCTGCTTGATGCCACCGCCAAAATCCACAATCATGCCCAGAGCGGTGATTTTCTTCAGTGTCTCCAGATTCACAATGTGATCTGCCTTGGCGCCATCGAGGTCCACCACATGCAGGCGGCGCACGCCCATGTCGTAGAAACGGCGAGCCACATCCTCGGGGTGCGGGTCATATGTCTTCCGGGCGGCGTAGTCGCCCTTGGTCAGGCGCACACACTGGCCGCCGATGATATCAATGGCAGGTATCAGCTCAATCATGGCAGAGGTGGATGAAATTGTAGAGGATGCGGAGGCCTACATCGCCGCTCTTCTCCGGGTGGAACTGGGTAGTGTAGAAATTGCCGCGGCGCAGGGCGCTGGCGTAGGTCACGCCGCCGTAGGTGGTGCGGGCAATGGCTGCCGCGCAGTCGGGCACATAGAAACTATGCACGAAGTAAACGAAATCTCCCTCTTTCAGCCCCTCAAAAAGCGGCGTGCTGAGGTTTTCGATAGTGTTCCAGCCAATCTGGGGGATTTTCACGCGTTCCTCCCCGCATACGCCGGGGAAACGCACGACCGGGCTCTCAAATACCCCCAGACAGGGGGTATCGCCCTCCTCTGAGTGGGCGCAGAGAAGCTGCTGACCGATGCAGATGCCCAGCACGGGCTGCTTCAGGTTGCGAATCACCTCGTCCAGACCGCTTTCGCGCAAGTATGCCATGGTATTGGCAGCCTCGCCCTGCCCCGGAAAGATA
>CAJGDB010000152.1 GCA_904502165.1 uncultured Akkermansia sp. | reverse complement strand
CCGCGAGCCTTCTTCCCCCTCAGTAATCGATACTCTCTTTTTGCCTGAAGAAGCAGAACTATGGCATCCTGTTGTTTTATTTTTAAGACCATACACACATTATAGTGTGCATTTTTGTCCGCGCTATTCTTTTCTGCCCCCTATTTTTGCATTTCGGTGTGCATATTTTTGTCCGAATGCGGTCTCCGCTGTTCTGAAACATAGGGGTTGAACAAAGCCGGTGTTTTCTGTATAATGCAATGAGCATGAGACACCCCGACAAACGCAAGTGGCTTCAAGCGACCAGATTCCTGGTGCAGCTGAGCTTTTTCGGTATCTGCCTGTTCGGCATTATCAGCAGCAAACAGGTGGCAGATTGGCTACTGCCTACAACCCTTCTGCTGGGGGTGCTCTTCTGCGGCTGGCTATGCCCCATGGGCACACTGCAGGAATGGGCGTTCAAATTGGGGCGCATGCTGAAATTGCCGCAGCTTCGCGTGCCATACAGCCTACAGCGTTATTTACAGCTGAGCCGTTACATTCTCTACTTCCTCGCAACACTGGGTGTAACCTTTGCCATACTGCATGGCACAAGAACTCTCGGCTCGCTCATGAAAGGCAAGGAAATTGCGCTGGTCTCGCTGGTTGTGTTTATTATCTTCATGATTACCAGCATGTTCATTAATCGGCCTTTCTGCAATTATATTTGCACAGGTGGAGCCAGACGCGGGCTGTGGAGCGTAATTCGTATCATTGGCATTCGGCGAGATACGAGCCGTTGCATCAACTGCAAGCTGTGCAGCAAAGCATGCCCCATGAATATCGATGTAGCCAACACCGATTTTGTGCGCCACCCCAACTGCATCGGCTGCATGTCGTGCATATCTGCATGCCCCAAAGGCTGCATCTCATACAAACACATGCCCCGGCCCGACCTGCCGGGCAAGGGAGGAAAGGCATAATCTCTTACACGCACCTTATCTGGGAATGGTGTTGTCATAAAATATCATGAAACCGCATCGCTGTCTCACTGCTTTCATCATGGGAGGTATGCTCCTGCAAGGCACGGTATCGGCTGATGCCGTGCTCGACCAATTGATTATCCAGCTGCAACGCACGGAATACAGGAATGCCGAACAGAAGCTTTACCAGAAGCGGTTGCTGAACCTTCTGCTGGATATCTCTAACGGTGCCCCCATCGATACCATTATTGACAATGGCAACGGAACGACGGCTCTGCACAATGCCTGCGCTCTGAGTCACGTGGAAATCGTGCGCTGGTTAGTAACGCATGGTGCCAACACACAGGCAAAAACTGCAAAGGGAGCATCAGTAGCCACATGCGTGGCACCACCCAACGAAACCGCCATCAACAAAATCCTGAAAACTGCCGGAACGCAAAATAACATACCAGCATCAGCCGGTATGGCTCCGCAGTCAGTCAAAGGCAAATCCATCACGTTCTGGAAAAACAACACCCCGCTTACCGACCAGCATTATACCTTCAGACAAGGCAACAGGAATATACTGAGCAACGCCATCCCCAATGCCTATGGTAACGCCCTCAACTACACCAGGACCGGTAACAACACCGCCAGAATCGTGGTGGAGGAGTGGGAATATATTGTTACCTACCACCTCACATTCACATCTCCCGCATCAGGCTCCGCCTGGCTCGAAGGTTACGGCGAAGGTGAGAAATGGACAGAGACCGACCTGACCTTCACCTTGGAATAGCTCATAGGAACACTTTAAGCGCCTGGGCCGCACAATCCGCCCCAGTAAGCTCACGCAAGCGGACGCTAAAACGACACATTGCCGGGTAGAAAACCCATTCCCGGGAGCAACGGCTCCCCAAGCGAATGCATCCTACGCCTGGCAAGGTGTTTTTGTGCGTTTCTCGAAACGGAAAAAGCCGTGTTCAAAGCCGGGCAAAAATGAGCCCGGCTCCAGTCCTTCGCGTGCAGCTTGTCTCGGCAAAGCCATGTCGGAGACGGCTTCGTCACCGCAGGCTGCTGCATGTGATATCCCCCTATATGCGGTATTCGATTCCCTGAGGTAGCAGAGTTATGTTTTAATGTAAGCCGTGGTACGGGATGCTCCGATTTTTCGAATTTCTCCGTTATCAAGCATCTGTTTCAAGGTACGTTCGATCAGGGAAACGCTGATATCTGGACAAGCGGCCATGATATCGGCCTTGCGGATTTTACCCGGTTTTTGTTCAAACATCATTCTGATGCGCTCCATCTTATTGAGTTTTGCAGTGGTAACATGCTCCACCCGGCACTCAAACTCGCGATAAGCTCTCAGAATGATGCCCAGCAGATACTGCAAAAAGGGAAGATAGTTATTACTCTCTGTATTCCAGCCGGTGCTGCTCTCCTGCAGTGTTTCGTAATAGGTCTG
>CAJGDB010000151.1 GCA_904502165.1 uncultured Akkermansia sp. | reverse complement strand
TCAGCCAGAGTGACTGCCTGCTGGCCATTCACGAACATATCTGTGCCCTCATCGAAAAATGGCAGCCCGATGAGCTCGCCATCGAGGGCATCATCTATGTACAGAGCCACCGCACCGCCATCACCATGGGCTCCGCCCGGGGGGCTGTGGTGCTGGCCGCCGCCCGGCACGGGCTGAAAATTATGGAATACCCGCCCACCTGCGTCAAGCTCGCCACGGTGGGCCGAGGCAGCGCCGGCAAGCAACAGGTCGCCTTCATGATGCGCGCCCTGCTCTCGCTTACCGAAACACCCGCACCCGATGCTGCCGATGCCCTCGCCATCGGCTACACCCACCTGGCCGCAGCCGACCCCATCCGCGCCCACCTCTTCCGCGAGCGCAAGTATATTTAACAGAAAAAGCGTCGGTTGCCGAACAAGAGAAGTTTCACCGTATCAAGAGCAGCATGGGCGGATTGCTCCCCCAGCCCCTTGCAATAGCCCAGCCCCTGCATGAATGTCAATCCCGGGGGCAGCGGAAGAGCGTGGCGGTCCACGGCAGCATCGAGCAAGGCCGGGCCATCTGCTGCCAGCCATTCCTTGATGGCCGGCATAGCCTCATTCACGCTGGATATACTCCAGGCTTGCATCCCCATGGCTCGGGCCACGGCGGCAAAGCTCGTGCTGTACAGCCTGGTACCTATCGGATGCGATGCCCCGGAACGCAATTGTTCCAGAGCAGCGTAATCCAACTCTGAATTATTATACACCAGAACTTTGACAGCCAGATTCTCCTGTAAAAGAGTCAGCAGGTCGCCCGCCAGCATGGAAATACCTCCATCTCCGCAGAGAGCAATGACCTGACGCCCGCCATGCAAGGCCTTGGCTCCCACACTCATCGCCAGCGCACACCCCATGGCCCCGTGGTTGAATGAGCCCAGAATACGCCGTTCCCCCAGGGCCTGAAGATACCGGGCGCACCAGATATCCGGAGTTCCGGTATCGACGGTAAAAATGGCATCCGGTTCTGCGAGATCGCTCACCATGCGTGTGAGCAACTCCGGGCGCAGCGGTGCATCCTCATTCACCACCCGGAGAGGCAGGCTGATGCTGGCAATCTCTCGCGCATTGAAACTCCGCATCGCACGCAGGAAATCGTCTGGCCTGTTCGGTGAAACCAGCGAAAGCAGCTGCCGCGCCACATAACCAGCATCTGCCTGCACCGGCAATGCCAGCGGCACGCGCCTCCCCAGTGCGGCAGCATCGGTATCCACCTGAATCACCCTCCCCTTCTGCGGCAGGAAATCACCATAAGGGAAATCCGTGCCCCACATCACCAGCACATCGCAATCAAGCACAGCGTGCACCGCTGCACCCCACCCCAGCATCCCGGTCATTCCAACTGAATTCGAGTTATCTTTCTCAAACAAATCCTTGGCTCTCAACGTATACGCCACAGGAGCATGCAGATGCTGGGCCAGGGCTACAATATCGTGCTGTGAGCCAGCGCAGCCTATGCCGCAGAGAAAAGTGACGCGGGGTGCTCCATTCAGCATGCCCGCCATGCGCCGCAGCACAGGTTCCGGAGCCTGCATCACCGGGGGAACCGGTGCCTGCACGGCAGCCACCCCGGCCTCCTGCACTCCGGACATGGCAGCAACATCCCCCGGCAATACCAGCATACCCACCCCACGCCGCGCACGAGCGGTGCGGATAGCCTCTGCCAGTACAGACGGCATCTGTCGCGGGCGGCTCACCAGTTCACAATAAGCTGCACATTCCCGGAAAAAGAAAGTGGGATGCGTCTCGTGAATATAGTGCGTGCCAATCTGCAGAGTCGGCAGGTGTGCAGCCAGCGCCAGCACCGGGGCGGCACTGCGCGAAGCATCGTAGAGGCCGTTTATCAGGTGCATATTCCCCGGACCGCAACTGCCGCAGCATACCGCCAGCTTCCCAGTGAGCTGCGCCTCGGCGCTCGCTGCAAAGGCGGCTGTTTCTTCATGCCTCACATGTACCCAGCGTATGCGGGCATCCCGCTGCAAGGCCTCCATGAGCGGATGCAGTGCCTCCCCAGCCATGCCATAGATACGGCGCACCCCCGCCGCAACAAGCATTTCAACTACCTGGTCTGATACCGATTTGTCCATGCTTGCCATTCTTCACCGGTTGGGCATGAAAAAGCAAGCTAACTTTCTAGCTTTTAGCGGTATCTGCCTGGTTCTTCTGCTCGTTCCACATGCGCTGCAGGCGTTCTCTGCGGGCTTCTTCTGCCCGGGCTCTTGCCGCATTTCTTCTCGCTGCCAGTTTCCGGACATCGGCCCGGAGGTAATAGGTGATGAGCCGCACGCCGGTTGAAGTCACATGGCGGAGCGGATACTCCCGCAGCAGCTTCATTCTCACATAACGCAGCAGCGTACTGCGGGCCACCAGCAGAATATAACAGGCCTCCCGCGAAGAACACAGCTTGTCCGGCACTTTGCGTACCAGCGGCAGACGCTTG
>CAJGDB010000150.1 GCA_904502165.1 uncultured Akkermansia sp. | reverse complement strand
GGATATCACCAACTACTGCCTCTTTGAGCTGGGGCACCCGCTGCACGCCTTCGATGCCAGTAAGATTACCGGTGGCCTGAACATCCGCCGCGCTGCCGAGGGTGAGCAGTTCACCAGCCTCATGAATGAGCAGTACACGCTTAAGAGCGATGATGTGGTCATCTCCGATGCCAGCGGCGCTGCCCTGGCTCTGGGTGGTGTGATGGGTGGCCTGGATTCCGGCGTGACGGAGGCTACCACCGATATCATCCTCGAATCTGCCTGGTTCCTGCGCAGCAGCATCCGCTTTACGAGCCGCCGCCTGGCTCTGGGGTCTGATTCCTCTTACCGCTTCGAGCGTGGCACTTCCCCCTGGAATGTGCTGCGCGCCGCTGCCCGCGCCACTCAGCTCATTCTGGAATGCTGCGGCGGTACGGCCGAGCCCGTGCTGGTGGGTGGTCAGGCTCCCTGCCTGGTGGCTGAAGAACTGGCCACCACAGCCACGGTGCTGGAGCAGGGAACCGAAGCTAAGATTTACTACGCCCTCGACCAGGTGAAGCTCGACTGGAAGGAGCTCGATGTGATGACCAACGGCACCCTGCCGCACATGGAAGGAGCCCGCATCCTCCGCAATCTCGGCCTCAAGGACGTGGATGCCAAGGGAACCTGGGACTGCCCGCCCTGGCGTCTGGATCTGAAGCGCAGCTGCGACCTCCTTGAGGAAATCGTGCGTGTGTACGGCATCGATAACATTCCTGCTACCAGCACATCCATCTATGTGCCGGAAAGCGCCCAGGACCGCGCCCACGATTACCGTATGGCTCTTTCCCGTAAGCTGGCCGGTGCCGGTTTCTGGGAGGTGCAGACCTTCAAGCTCATCGCCGCCGAGAGCATTGACCCCACCATTGCCAGCGTGGAGAATGCCCTGCCTATCAAGCCGCTGATGGATGGCGACATCATCCGCGTTTCCCTGCCGATTTCTGAAGACCACTCCACCCTGCGCCCCTCGCTGGCCCCCGGCCTCATCTCTGTGGCGGCCCGTAACATCAACCAGGGTATGGATGTGCTGCGCTTCTTCGAATGTGGCCGCGTGTTCCGCAACACCGGCGGTGGCAAGGGCCGTGATATTGAAAACGAAGTGCTCGGTATCTTCATGGCCGGTAAACTGACCCCCGCCAGCTGGGCCTGCACCAAACCTTCCGAGACGCATTTCGAGCATCTCCGCGCTGTGCTCGATACGCTTGTGCCCAAGGCCACCATTGCTATCACCCCCGCCAAGCAGCCTCGCGAGAATGCCGCTGTGGGGGCTGATATCGCCATCAACAACCAGGCCTGCGGCTATGTGGCACGCCTTTCTCTGGCCAAGTGCCGCGCCCTGGGCCTGCCCATGGAGTGCTACTACGCCGAGCTCGACCTCCGCAAGCTGCAGCAGGTGGCTACCGCCCCCTTCAAGGCGGCAGACCTGCCCCAGTTCCCCGGCTCCAGCCGCGACGCTTCGCTTGATGTTCCCGCCGCCACCCGCCACGCCGATATCATGAAGGTGGTGGAGGGTGCCAGGCAGAAGCTGCTGGTCTCCTGCGCTCTCAAGGATGTGTTCTGCGACCCCAGCGGCGAGAAGCTTGCTGCTGACCGTAAGGCCATGACCTACACCTTCCTTTACCGCGATGCTAAGAAGACCCTCACCGCCGCTGAGGTGGATGCCGCGCACAAGACCATGCTCGACGCCCTCGCAGCCAAGGTGAAGGAACTCAGATTCCGCTGAAGCGCACCGCTATAGCTCATCATTCACCCCGGAACCGGAGAGCCCCGCGCCCTCCGGTTCCGCTTTTCTGCTTTCCTGGAATCTCAGAAAACAAACTCCGGAAAATTTAAAATTCTACTGCAGATTTTCCAGAGTGATATCTATCATATTCACGCCTAACGAATTGTAATCCGGACAAAATCAAGAGCGAAGGAAAATTTGGCCTGACTCAGCGGATAAGTCTGGATAATTCTGCGAACGAGAGGACCTCTACATCCTTGAATTTTCCGAACGATGCGCCGGCGTATACCAGTGCCGGAGGCAGAGCCGTGGGGGTGATTTGCGCGAACTTCTCCAGGTTTCTGCACATGGCGGCATTGAACGTAAAGGCTGATTTGATTTCGACTGGTCTGGGCTGCCGCATTTCATCGATGATGAGATCGATTTCGAATCCATATACATCGCGGAAAAAATACAGCCCGGGGCTCCAGCCCCTGTTCAGCCGCCCTTTCAGGAGTTCAGAAACGACAAAGTTTTCAAATATGTTGCCGATGAGCGGTTCCCGACCAAGCTGGGAAATCTCCCGTATGCCGAGCAGGGAACAAACGAGCCCCGTGTCTGTAAAGTATATTTTGGGGGATTTGGTAAGGCGTTTTCCGAAATTATTGTGGTAGGGAGGCAGCCTGAAAATGAGGTACGAAGCTTCCAGAATGGAAATCCATTCCTTAATGGTACCACTGGCCACCCCGACATCGTTAGCAAGCGATGAGTAGTTGACCTCCTGGCCGACACGG
>CAJGDB010000149.1 GCA_904502165.1 uncultured Akkermansia sp. | reverse complement strand
TCGGAACCGTCGGAAAGCGGCTCACCAGCGCGCACGTAGTCACCATCGTGTACGATGATGTGGCGGTCCATGGGCACCAGGTGCTTGATGGAGATAGTGCCTTCGTACTCGTCGCTGGTCTGGAGCTTGGTGGAGCGCTTGCGGCTCTTGGTGGCAGCATCCTTGGCGGCAGCGTCACGATAGATGGTCACAACCTTCTTACCACGGATCATGGCGTCATCAATGGCAACAACACCATCCATTTCAGCCAGTGTGCAGGTATCCTTCGGGCGGCGAGCTTCGAAAAGTTCGGCCACACGGGGAAGACCACCGGTAATGTCGTTCGTCTTCTGCACCTTGCGCGGAGTCTTGGCCAGCTGGGTACCGGCAGCAATCTTCTGCTTGTTGTTCACCACAAGGTAAGCACCGGTGGGGATGGAGTACACGCGGGGCTTGTCCTTGTCAGACCCGGGCTTAGCGGTGTGAACAATCACACGCGGGGCGAGGTCCTGGCGGTGGTCGATGATGACGGTTGTACCCTTACCAGATTCGGTGTGGCCGGATTCGGTGCGGCAGGTAATGCCTTCAATCATATCCTGGAATTCCACCGTACCGCCGATTTCGGAGATAACCGGAATGGCGAAGGGATCCCATTCAGCGATGACTGCACCAGCCTCAACGGCGGTACCATCCTTCACGCGCAGCACGGCACCCATCGTCAGGGAGTAGGATTCGAGTTCCTTACCCTCGGCATCGTATACCTTCACACTGCCGTTCTTGCAGAGAACCACCATGTTGCCGTTCTCGTCCTCTACGCAGCGGTCACGCAGGTTTTCATCATAAATGACCGTACCTGCGCTCTTGGCGGTGTATTCAGGACGATTGGCTGCAGCTGTAGCGGTACCACCCACGTGGAAGGTACGCATGGTCAGCTGAGTACCGGGCTCACCGATGGACTGGGCAGCGATGATACCCACAGCTTCACCCACCTTCACGCTCTGGCCAGTGGCCAGGTTCAGGCCGTAGCACTTGGCGCAGCATCCCTTGGAGAGGTCACAGGTAAGCACGGAACGCACCTTCACCTTCTCGATACCCACCTTCTCGATGCGCTTGGCTGCTTCGTCGGTGATGATTTCGTTCTTGGCAACGATGATTTCGCGAGTGGTCGGGTCGTAGATATCGTCGCAGGTCACGCGGCCGTAGATACGCTGGGCAAGAGTGGCGATTTCATCCTCACCATCATAGATGGCGGTCATGGTGATGCCATTCTCGGTGCCGCAATCCACGTCGCGGACGATGACGTCCTGGGCAACGTCGACCAGCTTACGGGTCATGTAACCGGAGTCAGCCGTCTTAAGAGCGGTATCGGCCAGACCCTTACGGGCACCGTGGGTGGAGATGAAGTACTCGAGCACGGAGAGCCCTTCACGGAAGTTGGAGGTAATGGGGCGTTCGATAATTTCACCGGAGGGCTTGGCCATAAGACCACGCATACCGGAGAGCTGCTTAATCTGAGCCTTGTTACCACGGGCACCGGAGTCCACCATCATGTAGAGCGGGCTTGCTACGGCAGAGCCTTCGTTGTATTCCAGCTTGGTGTAGAGCTCCTTCTGGATGGCATCGGTAGCGCTGGACCAGATGTTAATCACCTTTTCATAGCGCTCACCATTGGTGATAAGGCCTTCCTCATACTGCTCGGTCACCTTGGCAACCTCTTCGTAGGCGTTGGAGATGACACCGTCCTTGTTCTCGGGCACCACCATGTCAACAATACCGATGGAGCAGCCGGAGCGGGTGGCTTCCTTATACCCCAGGGACTTGAGGGCGTCGAGGGTCTCAACTGTCTTCTTCTGACCGCAGGTCTGGTAGCAGCGCCAGATGATGTCACCCAGCTGCTTCTTGCCAACGTTGCGGTTGATGTAACCGATTTCGTCCGGCCAGATTTCGTTGAAGCGCACGCGGCCTGCCGTGGTCACGAGGGTCTTGCGGCCCACGTTCTCCTGGTTGTAGGCAAGCTTGTCGAACTCGGCACCGGTCTTGCCGTAATCCGGGTTCTTGAGGCGGATCCACTCGTGGTAGCCAATCTTGCGGGCGGCAATGGCGAACTCCACTTCGGAGATGGATTCGAAGAGGGGCAGCAGATGCTGGTTATCCTGCATTTCCTTGACTTCCTTGGCACGGGTGTGCGTAAGGTAGTAGGAACCCAGAATGATATCCTGGGAAGGCGTGCAGATGGGCTTACCGGATGCCGGGGAGAAGATGTTGTTGGGAGCCAGCATGAGGAGGCGGGCCTCCAGCTGGGCTTCCACGCTCAGCGGAACGTGTACGGCCATCTGGTCACCGTCGAAGTCAGCGTTATAGCCGGTACATACGAGCGGGTGCAGACGGATAGCGGAACCTTCAATCAGCACAGGCTCGAAAGCCTGAATGGAAAGGCGGTGCAGCGTAGGAGCACGGTTCAGGAACACGGGGTGTCCCTTGGTCACTTCTTCCAGGATATCCCACACGATGGATTCCTTGCGGTCAATCATCTTCTTGGCAGAGCGCACGGTGTGCACGTAGCCAAGCTCCTTGAGGCGGTGGATGATGAAGGGTTCGAACAGGCTCAGGGCCATCTTCTTGGGAAGACCGCACTGGTTCATCTTCAGGTTCGGACCAATCACAATCAC
>CAJGDB010000148.1 GCA_904502165.1 uncultured Akkermansia sp. | reverse complement strand
GCTGAGGAAGAACCCGCCGCTGAGGAGGAACCTGCCGCTGACGAGGAACCCGCCGATGATGCCACCGATGAGGAGCCTGCTGATGAAGATGCAGGTATCGAGGAGGATATTGACATCGAGATTTAATGCCTTTCACCTTGATTATCACGTTTTGATGATGCCGCCGCAGTTCTCTGCAAAAGAGAACTGCGGTGTTTGCATGAGGAAATAGAAACTATGTCGCGGCTTCTCTTTACTTGCGCGTACGATGGAGCATCCTATTGTGGCTGGCAGAGCCAGAAGGACGGGGTGTCTGTGCAGGATACACTGGAGCAGGCTATTGCCAGCATTCTGAAAGAGAGAATCCGCATAGCGGCAAGTGGACGTACTGATGCCGGTGTTCATGCCCATGCTCAGTGCTTTCATCTGGATGTGCCGGAAGGCTGCCGTATGTCTTTGCAGAATTGGATAGCTGCGCTGAATGCTCATTTACCAGCGACTATCCGCATCATGGAATCCATGCCGGTGGCAGATGATTTTCATGCCCGCTTCAATGCCTGCGGTAAGGAATATGAATACCTGATATGCAGAGCTCCGGTGCTGACCCCCTTTATGCAGAATCGCGCCTGGCATCTTCCGCAGCCATTTGATGCCTCGTTGCTGAAGGCTGCGCTCAAGGTATACGAGGGAACGCATGATTTCCGGCGTTTCGCAGCCAACCGCGGAAATGAACCGCAGAATCCGCCAGCTGATTTTTATCAACGCACCATTTTTTCAGCAACAATGGTCGAAGAGGGAGAAATGCTGCGCCTGCGTTTCTGCGGTAATGGTTTTATGTACCGCATGGTCCGTCTGCTGGTTGGTACTGCCCACCAGGTTGCACGCGGGAAAATGAAAGTGGAGGCTCTTGCTGCCATGTTGGCTGACCCGCTGGGAGAAAAAACGCGCTATTGTGCACCCGCTGCCGGGCTGTACCTGAACCGCGTATACTATACACCTGGCGTATTCTGTGGCACGGAAGGGACGTCGGTATGACGATGAAGAGGAGAGGCACGCGCGAGTTTTCGTGATGCGCCCATTATGAAACGCCCCGCCGTGCAGAGCAGGGCGGGGCGGAAAACTCAGCTTTCAGCGGGTTGCTCAGGACCGGGACCCATAGGGCAGCAATCCTTGCTCTTACCGCACTTCTTCTTTGCGTCCTTGCACTCCTTCTTGCAGCATTCCTTGTACATCTTCATGTACTTGTGTGCCATTTCAGGGTTTTTCTCCACGCCTTTTCCCTCTGCATACATGTGCGCGAGTGCGCGGCAGGCTGTAGCACTGCCTTCAGCCGCTGCCTTTTCAAGCCCGGGAAGGGATTTTGCATACCATGCTGCTGATTTATCAGCCTTGTTGTCTGCAGGAATATCATCGGCCTCAATGAGATAAGCCACAGTGTACTGGGCAATGGGGTCTCCATTCTCAGCCTCCAGGGTCACAGTCTCAATATCGAGCCATGCCTCTTCACCGCATTGCACTCCCTTATCGGCCTTGCTGCATGGGGATTTGCAGGTTGTGTCCTTGCAATCCTTCGAGCCGCAGCAGGTAGTGGCGGGTGTGGCTGGAGTAGTGTTGCGGCCAGGGTCTTCCGCTGCCTGGCTCCACTGGGTGAAACCGAGCAGCACGGCGGTTGTTGTGAGTACTAATTTCTTCATAGAACCCCATTCTGTACCCAACTTCTTCGCTTTTCAACCCAACTTTCCACCTGTTCCGGCTCTCAAAATGGTAGAATTTGAGCAAAATTTACACTTTTTACAAAAAAAATAGAAATAATCATTGACTTGGTTCATCAGTGCGTGTATACTCGCCCCGCTTTCACGTCTCACCCCCTGTGGGACGCCCGGAGTCAAGTCGCTTCTGTAGCTCAGTGGTAGAGCGCATCCTTGGTAAGGATGAGGTCGCGGGTTCAAATCCCGCCAGAAGCTTTTTGATTTCTTGCAAGAATAAAGCAGCCCAAACTTAATAAACGATTATGGCCAAAGAATCATTCCAGCGCACCAAGCCCCACGTGAACGTGGGTACGATCGGTCACGTTGACCATGGCAAGACTTCTCTTACCGCTGCAATTACTAAGGTTCTTGCAGACCGCGGTATGGCTGAAGCCCGTGCTTACGATCAGATTGACGGTGCCCCCGAGGAACGCGAGCGCGGTATTACTATTTCCACTGCTCACGTTGAGTACGAGACCGAGTCCCGCCACTATGCACACGTGGACTGCCCCGGTCACGCTGACTACGTTAAGAACATGATCACCGGTGCTGCCCAGATGGACGGCGCTATCCTTGTGGTGTCCGCCGCTGACGGCCCCATGCCCCAGACCCGTGAGCACATCCTGCTTGCCCGCCAGGTGGGTGTTCCCTACATCGTGGTGTTCATGAACAAGATGGACCTTGCTGACCCCGAACTCGCCGAGCTCGTGGAGATGGAGATCCGTGAACTTCTTTCCTCCTACGACTTCCCGGGCGACGACCTGCCCATCGTGATGGGTTCCGCCGTGAAGGCTCTGGAGGGTGATGCTGAATACACCCAGAAGATTCTCGACCTCATGGATGCTGTGGATGCCTACATCCCCACTCCTGAGCGTCCGACTGAGAAGCCCTTCCTGATGCCCGTGGAGGACGTGTTCTCCATCTCCGGCCGTGG
>CAJGDB010000147.1 GCA_904502165.1 uncultured Akkermansia sp. | reverse complement strand
GCTGGGCTGCACCCGTCTGGAAACCACGCGCGATATCGTGCTGCGCTACGGCATCCGTGGTATCATTGGTGGCATCTTCATCGGCATGGGGCGCGCCCTGGGTGAAACCATGGCGGTACTGTTTGTGATAGGTAACATGATGGACTGCCCCGCAGGGCTGTTCTCCTGTGGCTCAACGATTGCCACCACCCTGGCCAACAATTTTGCAGAGGCTGCAGGCCTGCAGCAGAGTGCGCTCTTTGCGCTGGGGCTTGTGCTGCTGCTCATGAGTTTCAGTATTCAGCTCATCATCCGGTACTACCTGGCTCTCACCAGTGCCGGAAGAGGCGAGAACGTTTAAATCATCATTCATGATATGACTCCAAGACCCGTATTCTTCCGTAAATTATCGAATCATCTGCTTAATCTCCTTGCGCTGGGCTCCATTTGCGTGGCACTGGGTGGCATGGGGTGGATTCTCTGCACCGTGATTCAGAATGGAGCACCGGTACTCAGCTGGGAGTTCCTGACTGCACCCTCAAAACCCTATGGAGAACCCGGGGCAGGTGTGGGCAATGCCCTGCTCGGCACTCTGCTGATGACTCTGGGTGCTACGCTGTTGGCCGTGCCGCCGGCTCTGGCCGGTGGTATCTATCTGGCTGAGTTCGGCAAGAACAGCCGGCTGGCTGATTTACTGCGCTTCTGTGCGAATGTACTCATGGGGCTGCCATCCATTCTGGTAGGTTTGTTCGTATATGCCATGCTGGTGGTGACCACGGGGCATTTTTCGGGCATGGCGGGCACGGTGGCTCTGGCAATCATTATGTTCCCCGTTATCACGCGCACTACCGAGGATATGCTGCTCATGGTGCCGGATACGCTCAGGGAATCGGCTCTGGCGCTGGGCATGTCGCGTATGCGCGCCACGCTGTGCATTGTGGCCCGCAGTGCCCGCAATGGGCTGGCTACGGGTATTCTGCTTTCGCTGGCCCGGGTCAGCGGCGAAACGGCACCGCTGATGTTCACCGCGCTGTTTGCCGATACATGGCCGGGCGCTTTCTTTACAGAACCCACTGCCAGTGCGCCCGTGCTCATTACGGAATATACGACCAATTCCCCCTTTGAGAGCATGCATGACATGGGCTGGGGGACTGCCCTTATCATGGCGGCTTTTATCCTGATTATCAATATTGCAACCCGTTGTATCTTCCATGAAAACAAACATTAAGATATCCACCCGTAACCTGAACTTCCATTATGGTAAGAACCAGGCCTTGTTTGACAACAGCCTCGATATCCACGCTAATAAGATTACGGCCGTTATAGGGCCCAGCGGATGTGGCAAATCCACTCATCTGCGAATCTATAACCGCATCTTTGAACTCTACCGCAACCAGAAGGCCACCGGCGAGGTGCTGCTGGATGGAAAGAATATTCTGGACCCGGATGTGGATTTGCTCAAGCTGCGCCACCGGGTGGGCATGATTTTCCAGAAGCCTACGCCATTCCCTATGAGCATTGCCGATAATGTGGCTTATCCGTTGAAGCTGCACTACAAGCTCAGCCGTAGTGAAATGGATGACCGTGTGGAAGCGGCGTTGAGAGGTGCAGCTCTGTGGGATGAGGTGAAGGATAAGCTGAAATCCAGTGGTATGGCCCTTTCCGGCGGTCAGCAGCAGCGCCTGTGCATTGCCCGTGCTCTGGCTGCTGAACCGGAGGTGCTGCTCATGGACGAACCCACCAGCGCCATCGACCCGGTGGCTACCCTCCGCATTGAGGAACTGGTGCTGGAGCTGAAACAGAAATACACCATCGTCATCGTGACGCATAACATGCAGCAGGCTTCCCGTATCTCCGACCGCACGGCCTTCTTCTACAAGGGCCGTATCGTGGAGGTCGACGATACTGCCAGAATATTCACCAACCCCGCCCATAAACAGACGGAAGACTACATCACCGGCCGTTTCGGCTGATGTAATTCAATCTCACCCCCACATAATCAAAGCATGAAAACCCATTTTATTCACGAACTTGCTAATCTTCGCAGCCTGCTCTGCAGCCAGGGCTCCGCAGTAGAGCTGATGACAGGCCAGGCTGTCAAGGCTTTCCAGAACGGAGACGCTGAGCTGGCGCGCCGCATTATGGCGCACGATGCCGTTATAGACCACGAGGAAATCCGACTGGAAGAGGAATGCCTGAAGGTGCTGGCGCTGTACCAACCCGTAGCTGGCGACTTGCGGACGGTTGTTTCCTGCATCAAAATCAATGCCGCCCTGGAACGCATGGCAGATTTTGCCTGCCACATGGCCGAGAGAGCACTGCATATAGCGGCGCTGCAGGAGATTCCTGGGCAGGAAATCTTTGATTTCTTGCCCATGGAGCACCTGGTGCTGGAAATGCTGCACGACACGCTGCATGTTATAGAATCATCCGATATTCTGCTGGCGCACAGGGTGATTGAGCGCGACGACGCGGTTGATGCCATGCGCAGCGAGCATCGTTCTCATGCCCGCGCCGCCTGTGTACTCTGCCCGGAAGCGGCAGAATACTATATCGATTGCATCGGTCTGGCTCGTGACCTCGAGCGCATAGCTGATCTGGCCACAGACATCTGCCAGCAGATTATCTACCTGCGCACCGGGTGCATCACGCGGCACTCGTCATAACAGACGAATCCAGCATCAATATCAGAAGCCAG
>CAJGDB010000146.1 GCA_904502165.1 uncultured Akkermansia sp. | reverse complement strand
TGGCGAAGTTGTTACTGTAGCAGGAAACCTCAGCGCAGGAGCTGTGCAGACCATGAGCCTGCAGGCCGCGCATGTGACAGCGGCTTCGCTGCAGACCGATAGCCTGCAGACGGCATCGCTCACGCTGACGGATGCGGCAGCAGGTAATACCATCGGCAGCCCGGTGGTGCTGAGCGGTGACGCGTTGGTGGCTGGTTCGCTTACGGTTGCGGGCCGTTTCTCTGCCAATAATGTGCGTGTAGATGGCGATTTCTCTGCTGTATCTCTGCAGGCAGTCTCTTTGGTATCAACCGGGGCGGTGGAGCTGACTGGCAGCAACGTGGTTCATCATATCGCGGGTGATATGGAGGCCGCTTCGGTGAGCCTTACGACCGGGGCGACTCTGGATGTGGGTGGCGTGCTGACGGCTGCCGAGGTGCAGATGAGCGGTACGGCACAAACCGGAGTTTCGGCTGCTGCTTTTGGTGCAGACACGATGAACTTTGTGCTGGACCGTGCTGCGCTGGAAAGCCTGAATATAGTCCAGGGTGAACGAGCCACCATTGCCTGCTCTGACCATGCCTTTTCGGCTGGCTTCAAGGCGATGCTGAATGGTAGCGCGACAGAATCGGTGGATGCGGCTGCCTATACTTACGCTATTGCCACAAGTGGCAACATGGTGCAGGTAGAAGCGGATTACCGATGGTGGGATACGCAGGTCTGGTATCGTGGTGCCTGGGTGGGTGAATCCAGCTGGGATGATTACCTGGTGGCTGGTTATGATGCCATTGATGGGGTGGAAACAATTGACCTCGGAGGGGACTCGTTCTCTGGTTTCACCATGATGGTTGAATTAGAGGATGGTGTGGACTCTGTTACATTCTCGAATGGTAGTCTGGATTTTGAATATATCGATATGTTTGCCGGACAGTTGAATGTCGGGGATAACACAACGTTGAATGTAACGGAGCTGTACGCTGAAGAAGGCTTGACTCTGGGAATCTCGGGTGAGAAAACATCGGTAACAGTGTCGGATTATCTGGAAGTGGGTGAGGTCAGTCTGGATTATGCGAAGCTGTATGTGGCTGAAGCTGAGATTGCCACTTTATCGGGTACGACGGGGTGCTTGACCATTGCGGATGATGGTGCTGTCACCATTGGAAGTGATGTGACGCTGAGTTCGCTGACTAATGGCGGCAGCCTGGATGTGTCTGGTCATAAACTTGTCGTGAATGGTCTGACTGAAAAGGGTGGTAATGTGACTGCCGGAGAGGTGGAAACCCGCAGCAATATGCGTAAGGCGGCCACTTTTGATTGCCTGATAGCAGATAAGGTGACGGTGACGAATAGTAATGGCAATTCCCGTTACACCGATGACCTCTCCGTGGGCGGCGGTTCTGCCATCGGCGAACTGGTGGCAGAGACGCTGGAACTGCGAGATGGTTCGATGCAGCTGGGCCGCGACGATAAAGCTACGTCACAGAGTCTGCAGAAACTGAAACTGGCCGCAGGGTCAAGCATGGAGCTGAATGAGAATACAGCCCTGGCGGTAACCGGGACGCTGGATGCCGGTGCGAATACAACGGTGTCGATGAAGCAGGGTGCATCGTTGTCTTACGGTGATGTGAGCATCAGCAACAAGCGCAGCGATGCCACGGCCAGCGTGACCGCCAGGGAGCTGGCAGCTGGTACAGGGGCGGTTGTGACGAATGCCCACGCTGCGTTTGCGGCTGCTGCTGAAAAGTCGGTGGATTACCAGTTTGCAAATTCCTCTGTGGAGAATGCGGGCAGTAAGCTGCTGACGCTGACGAACAGCGCAAGCACACTCAGCGGCCTGCATGCCACGGGTGGCAATGTGGATGTGCAGGCTCTGGGGGATATTACTCTGGCTGAACTGGAGATTGCTGCGGCTAAGACTATTTCGGCAGCTTCTGTGACGGTGACAGAGCTGGTGAAGCTGTCCGACGGTGCGAAGCTGTCGGGTAATCTGACGCTGGCCAGCGGTGCCACGGTGGACCTGGGCGACACGCTGACGCTGGAGGGTACGCTGAACCTGCAGACCGGGCTGACGCTGAGCGGCATGGTGCTGGAGACGATAGCCGGGCTGGAAGAGGGGCGATCCTACATTCTGTTCAGCGGGGTGACGGAGTTGGATGTGCAGGAAACGATGACGCTGAACAACATGCGCTCGATTGCTGCCAGGACGCAGGAGACTGTCAGTTACCGTGAGCTGATGGATGGCCAGCAGGTATCTGCTGCTGATTATTTCAGCAACCTTTCCGGCAACACCGGCCTGGTCATCAGCTACAACAAGGAAAATGGTACGGTGAGCATCAGCCATACTCTGGCAGTACCCGAGCCGACCACCGCTACTTTGAGCCTGCTGGCACTGGCTGCTCTTGCTGCGCGCCGCCGCCGGAAGTAAATGCGGAACAATCAAGACCTTACCGCCGGGGTGCAGGGGATTTCTCTGCGCCCCGGTGCTTTATATAGGTAAGAAATCATAACTATCTGGCCTTCTTTACGAGAAATTGGAGCATTCTGCTACAATCCTGCAGTTGCTTCAAAAATGTGAAAAATAATTTTTCTGCTCTAACCTGCACGAAAATGCGGCACTTAGGTGGCGGGATGAAAAATCATGCACAAAAAATCTCAAAAATGCGCTTGACGCGAAAAAGTGTTTGTGATAAGCTCTGCCCCGCACCCCGTCACGGGGTTGCCCGAAAGAGTGAGCGGTTCGCCGCTT
>CAJGDB010000145.1 GCA_904502165.1 uncultured Akkermansia sp. | reverse complement strand
GTTTCCTTTGAGGATGCGGTCGAGAAGAGCGTGGCCTCCAGGGCGCACCTGCGCCCGGCATCGCGCCGGGATTTACGCCATTTCACGCGCCGGATGCTGCGGATTGAGGGCACAGGAACCCTGCCCCTGCGCAGTATGAGCGCAGGGGATTGCCGCCGCATCCTCGGCGAAGCATTCGGCAATAGCGCCCACAGCTACCGCAAAGGGCGTGCCATACTACACAGCATTTTTACCTATGGACGGCGCATGGAATGGTGCGATGCCAACCCCGTAGACAATATCGAGGTGCCCCGTGTGCAGGAGCATGAGATTGTGCCCCTGAGCCTGCAGGAGGTAGAAAAACTGGAGCAAACCGCCGAGCTGCCGGAGCACCGGGCAATGCGCACCTCACTACACCTCATGCTGTACTGCGGGTTGCGCCCGAACGAGGTGGCACGCCTGCGCCCCGATGATATACAACTGCGCGAAAAGCGGGTGTTGATTCACCCCCGCGCCAGCAAGACCGGCGGCGGGCGCGTGGTGCCCATCCGCAAAGCGGAACGCTTGACGGGTACGCGCATCTGCATACCCCGCAACTGGCAAAACCGATGGCTGGCGCTGCGACGAGCAGCGGGCTTTTCCCTCTGGGTTCCAGATGTGTGCCGACACACCTTTGCGAGTTATCATGCCGCACACTTCAGGAATCTACCCGAGCTGCAATTGGAAATGGGACACAGCACACCCGCCCTACTCCGCAGCCGGTATCTTAATCTTCCCCGTGTTGCTCAGGCTGCTGATTTCTGGCGTCCGCAGCAATCGCGAAGAGCGACGTGACGATATTATCCCAGCATCTGAGAAATTAAGGTGGCGCAGAGAAAATCTCTGCGCCACCGGGTAAACTTTATACCTGTAATCAGGCCTTGTAGCTATCCACCAGGGCGTGGGTACGCTCGTGCACCTTGGCGACGCGAGCTTTGAGCTCGGCGGTGTAGGCCTCGCGCTCAGGGAGCGGGCGACGGGCCACGCCGGAGAGCACGGCGGCCTCGGCAATGGCGGGGCAAAGGTACTCAATCATGCGGGGGTCGAAGGGCTTCGGAATCACGTAGTCGCGACCGAATTCCAGCGACACTCCGCCATTGGCTTCCACCACATCAGCCGGCACAGGCTGGCGGGCAAGGTCTGCCAGAGCGCGGGCGGCGGCAATCTTCATAGCCTCGCTGATGCTGGTGGCCTCCATATCAAGGGCGGCGCGGAACATGTAGGGGAAGCAGCTCACGTTGTTCACCTGGTTGGGCCAGTCACTGCGGCCGGAGCCCATGATGCAGTCCGGGCGGGCAGCTTTAGCTTCATCATACGTGATTTCGGGGTCGGGGTTGGCACAGGCGAAGATGATGGGGTTCGGAGCCATGCTCTGCACCATTTCAGGCTTGAGGAGGCCCTTCTTGGAGAGGCCAAGGAAGACATCTGCCCCCTGAAGAGCAACTTCGAGCGTGCAGTCCTCGCTCTGGGCAAACATGGCCTTGGTGGGGTGCAGGTCGAGGCGGCCGGTGTGAATAAGGCCCTTGGAGTCGAACATGAAGATATTTTCGCGGCGGATGCCGAGTGCCATGTAGAACTTGGCGCAGGCAATACCGGCAGCACCGGCACCACAGACCACGCAGCGCATATCCTGCAGCAGGCGGCCTGTGAGGTGGGCGGCATTCAGCAGAGCGGCGCCGGAGATAACGGCGGTGCCGTGCTGGTCATCATGGAACACGGGGATGTTCATTTCCTCGCGCAGGCGCTGCTCCACCAGGAAACACTCGGGAGCCTTGATATCCTCCAGGTTGATGGCACCGAAGGTGGGCTCCATGGTCTTGATGACTTCGATGAGCGTTTCGGGTTTCTTGATATCCAGCTCGATATCGAAAACATCCACATCGGCGTAAATCTTGAAGAGGAGGCCCTTACCCTCCATCACAGGCTTGGAGGCATGGGCTCCGATGTTACCGAGGCCCAATACGGCCGTGCCGTTACTGATAACACCAACCAGGTTGCTGCGGTTGGTATAGCGGCCAGACAGGGATGAATCGTTGGCAATCTCCATGCAGGGAACGGCCACGCCGGGAGAATAAGCCAGGGTCAGGTCATCAATGGTAAAGCAGGACTTGCACGGCAGCACCTCCAGTTTACCGGGGCGCGGCTGCTCGTGATATTGCAGAGCTCTTTCAGCTAAGTTATTACTCATACGCTCGAATTTGAGTGAGCGGGTATTATAATGATTCTTCCGTAAGTGGCAAGCGCTTATTGTAATTATGTCTCATTTTTATTTCAGACAAAAACGCCCCGGCTGGGGTTCAACCAACCGGGGCGGCAAAAATCAACAGGTATTGTTGTTACAATCAGTACTGAGCCACAACCTTCATCATCTCGTCCATCTGGGCCTCAATGGATTCCACAAGGGCCATCTGGGTGCGTGTGCGGTCGAGGTTGTGCTCGGGGCGCTTAATCTTGAAGTAGGTGTCGCCCTCGAGGTAGTCGGTCAGGAAGCGCATGCCGCATTCCATGGTAAGGAGCTTACCAGAGAACGGAAGCAGTTCCTTCTCAAGCGGGGTGAGGAAGGTAGCAGCCTCGCAGTAGCCCTTGGCCAGAGCCTCGAAGTACTCCATACGCATGGTGACCAGGGAAAGATCCTTCTCGTCCTCAGCAGCGGGAGAAGTGGAGGTGCGAATCATATCACCGAAGTCATACAAGGAAGCACCGGGCATGGTGGTATCCAGGTCAATCACGCAGATACCCTCGCCGGTCACATCGTCAAGCATCACGTTGTT
>CAJGDB010000144.1 GCA_904502165.1 uncultured Akkermansia sp. | reverse complement strand
TGACCGTGATTGCCGACGGCGGTATCCGCTACTCCGGCGACGTGGTGAAGGCGCTTGCAGCCGGTGCTGACCTTATCATGATGGGTGGTCTGCTGGCTGGTTGCGAGGAAAGCCCCGGTGCTGTGGTGCACTACCAGGGCCGCAACTTCAAGACCTACCGCGGCATGGGCTCCCTGGGCGCTATGCGTGCCGGCTCCGGCGACCGCTATGGTCAGAACGGCAGCGGCAAGCTCGTGGCCGAGGGTGTGGAAGCCCGCGTGCCGTACAAGGGCATGCTGGCCGATGTCATCTTCCAGCTGGTGGGCGGTCTGCGCTCCGGCATGGGTTACCTGGGTGCCAAGAGCCTCAACGAGCTGCGTGAGCATGCCCGCTTCGTGCGCATCACCTCCGGCGGCCTGCAGGAAAGCCATCCGCACGATGTGACCATCACCCAGGACCCCGGCAACTACAGCCGCTGATGGAGTGATTCAGGATTTATGATTAATATAACCGGCGCGCCTGCAGGCGCGCCGGTTTTGTGAAAAGCCATGAAGAAAATTGATGTTACAGAAATAACGAAGAACCCGGTGGAACTCATCGGCAGGCAATGGATGCTGATTACCGCAGGCACAGCAGAGAAGTTCAACTGCATGACCGCCAGCTGGGGCGGCATCGGTTACCTCTGGAACCGCCCGGTGGCCTTTGTCTTTGTGCGCCCCAACCGCCACACCGTGAACTTCATTGAAGAGCAGCCGGTGTTCACCCTCAGCTTCATGCCCGGGCAATACCGCGAAGACCTGGTATTCTGCGGCCGCCACTCCGGGCGCGAGGTGGATAAAATGGCGCATACCTCCCTGAAGCCGGCCACCACCCCGGACGGCTAGCCGACCTTCGAGGATGCCGAGCTGGTGCTGGAATGCCGCAGAATGTTCCGCACAACACTGCAGGAAGCTGATTTCCTGGATTGGAGCGAAGTTTCACCCGCCTGGTACGAGGAAAGCAACCCCCTGCACTACCTCTACATCTGCGAAATCAGCCAGGCCTGGGCAGAATAAGAAACCGGAAGCCGGAAAACGACTGCATGCTTTTATAGTCATACGGCGAGAATACGCCTTGCAACGCGCCCGCGAAAGGAGTATGATGCAGATATGAATTACGACCTGATTGTGATTGGTGGCGGCCCTGCCGGTTATGTTGGAGCTATCCGGGCAGCCCAGCTCGGTAAGCGCGTGGCCTGCGTAGAACGCGAGCGCGTGGGCGGCACCTGCCTGAACTGGGGCTGCATTCCCACCAAGGCCCTGCTGAAGAATGGCGAGGTTTACAACACAATCAACAAGCGCGCCGCCGAATTCGGTATTGCCGCCGAGGGACTGAGCGTGGATTGGGAAGCTGTCATCGGCCGTTCCCGCCAGATAAGCGACCGCCTTTCTGCCGGCATTGCCTTCCTCTTCAAGAAGAACAAGGTGGACAGCGTGCAGGGCGAAGCCCGCATCCCGGCAGCCGGCAAGGTGGAAGTAACCGCCCCCGACGGCACCGTAACCACCCTGGAAGCCCCGCAGATTCTCATTGCCACCGGAGCCCGCACACGCGAGGTTCCCGTGTTCCCCTTCAATGGCAGAACCATCATCGGCAGCAAGGATGCCCTGGTCATGAAAAAGCGTCCGGAGAGCATGATTGTGATTGGCTCCGGTGCCATTGGCAGCGAGCTTTCCTACGTCTACCACTGCTTCGGCACCAAGGTGACCCTGGTGGAAGCCCTGCCCCGCATTCTGCCCAATGAGGACGATGAAGTGAGCCAGGCGGTGGAACGTTCTTTCAAGAAGCAGGGTATCACCTGCATGGCCGGTGCCAAGGTAGATGCCCTGAAGGATAACGGCGACAGCGTGACAGCCACCATTACCGCCAAAAACGGAAAAGTGCAGGAAATCACTGCAGATGTCTGCCTGGTGGCTATCGGCGTGGTGCCGGTGGTGCCGGAGGCCGCCGGGCTGGAGCTGACCGACCGCGGCTTCATCAAGGTGAATGAACGCTACGAGACCAGCATTCCGGGCGTATATGCCGTGGGCGACTGCATTGGCGGCATCATGCTGGCCCACACCGCCAGCTATGAGGCTGAGCAGGCCGTGGAAGGCATGTATGTGGAAGGCCACACCCCGAAGCAGGCCATCATCGTCCCCGGCTGCACCTACTGCCACCCGCAGGTGGCCAGCGTGGGCAAGCGCGAGCGCGAGCTCAAGGAAGCCGGCGTGGAATACAAGGTAGGCAAGTTCCCCTTCCAGGCCATTGGCCGTGCTGTGGCCGGTGGCGATACAGAGGGCTTTGTAAAGCTGCTCTTCGGCAAGGAACACGGCGAGCTGCTGGGAGCCCACATTGTGGGTGACAACGCCACAGAGCTGCTCACCGCCCCGGAACTGGCCATGAACAGCGAACTGACCGATGCTGACCTGAACAGCATGATTTACGCCCACCCCACGCTTTCGGAGGCCATTCATGAGGCTGTGCTGGCAGCAGACGGGCGCGCGATTCACGCATAATCATCTTCATGGCCCGTAAGTTCTATTACGATACTGGTAGCGAAAAGGTAGGCCCGGTGACCGGGGCCGACCTGGTGCGCCTGCGAGCCTCCGGTGAAATCAGCAACGAAACCTGGGTGCGCCGGGCCGACAGCAGCACCTGGAGACCGCTGCACACCGTGAATCTGAGCGAGGAGGAGGAAGAGGAACGCAACCCGGGATTCTTCACCATTCTGCGCCGAAGCGGCCTGCTGGGGCCGGTGCTCATCTTCATTCTCATGCTGGTGGGCATCATCATCCTCATGGT
>CAJGDB010000143.1 GCA_904502165.1 uncultured Akkermansia sp. | reverse complement strand
TGATTTAAGTATCCGGAACAATGATTCGGTTCTTTTTGAAAAGAATGTAGAAAAATCCGGTAGCAGCTATCGCCTGCGTAGTATCTATGCCGGTGGCAGCCGAGCTGTGATTTCGCTCTCAGCAGCTGCGGGCAAGAGTATCGAGTTCCGGGATTCGGTGTACATCGCTTCCGGCAGCACGGTGAAGCTGAACGAGGATTATACCTACCTGAACGCAGAGGGTGTATCGGTTACCTCCAAGCAGACGGGCGATATTCTCTTTACGGGTAAGTATACGGAACAACACCTGAATAAACTGCTGGATGATGCTGGCGCTGGAAGAACCGCCACAGCTGAGGAAATACGCCTCTCCCGCACTTCAGGAATCAATGCCTTGACTGAGCTTTACGGCGGGCGCCTGCGTGTGGAGGATGGGGCCGTGTACCAGGGCTATGGCATCGAGGCCATGGAGAACTCCGCCGCCACGGTGCGGGTGCAGAATGCCGAGCTGCAACACAGCGGCTATAACCTTACCTTCCATGCAGGTACTACGCTGGAACTGGTTGGAAGCAATACTCTCAGCGGAGAGTTAAACTTGCAGCGGGACAGCACACTGGCCCTTGAAATCAGTAGATTTGGCGAAACAAATACGCTGAGTGGAGCACTGACGCTAGAAGATGGCGCGAAGCTGTCAATCAGGGCTGATGTTTCAGGGATGGAAGCCGCCACAAACGGCACAATTCAGAAATTGGTGGTGCTGAGTACAACGTCTTCCAATTCCCAGTTTGGAGAATGGGATATTACTGATTTCAGTATCACCACGACTGGTTCCTGGGGCTACAAGGAAGGTGCGTGCTGGGAAGATGGCCAATTGATTGTTCTGCTGAAATATGCTGACACTGTGACCTGGAACAACGACTCCGGTGATTTCAAGTGGAATGGGGTATCGCAGAACTGGGCAGATGGCGAATATAAGTATAATGGTGTGAATGGCGCAAATGTGATACTGGGCAGCATTGGTGCCGGTACGCTGGAGCTTGACGGAGAGGTGCAGCTGAAGTCACTGACGGTGACGGATGCCAGTGCCTATGTCCTGGAGTATGCCGATGGTGCCCGCCTGGGTATGATTGGCTCGCTGAATGTGGGCGTGGGAAGCAGCTTGCAGCTGGGCGGCAGTGTCTCGGCCGGCTCGGTCCAGAATACGGGTGAGCTTGCCGTGCTAGGGAATTTGCAGGTGGCAGGTGCCGTGCAAAACACCGGAAGTCTGGAACTGCAGGGTGGCCTTGCGGCACAATCTCTCCAATCTACAGCTTTGAATGCGGCATCTCTGCTGTTGATGGACTCGGATGCTGCCAACATGGTGAGTGGTGATTTGAATGTGAGCGGCGATATCACGGTGGCTGGCAGCCTGAGTGCCGGTGGGGCGTTGAAGGGGGCCGCGGTAGAGGTGAATGGAGCCTTGAGTGCTACCGATGTGATGGTTGATACTTTGAGCGCAGGCATGCTGACTGTCGGCTCTGTGGCCGCTGATTCGCTGAACCTGACACAGGCAGATGCCGTCAATATGGTGACCGGTGCGGTGAACGTGACCGGTGATATTATGGTGGCAGGCAGCCTGAGTGCCGGTACGCTGAAGGGTTCCGCGGTAGAGGTGAATGGAGCCTTGAGTGCTACCGATGTGATGGTTGATACCTTGATCGCAGGTGTACTGACTGCCGATTCTGTGGCCGCTGATTCGCTGAACCTGACACAAGCAGATGCCGTCAATATGGTGACCGGTGCGGTGAACGTGACCGGCGATATTACTGTGGCAGGCAGCTTGAGTGCCGGTACGCTGAATGGTGGAGCGGTAGAGGTGAATGGAGCCTTGAGTGCTACCGATGTGACGGTTGATACTTTGAGCGCAGGCATGCTGACAGCCGGCTCTGTGGCCGCTGATTCGCTGAACCTGACACAGGCCGGGGCTGCCAATACGGTGACCGGAGCGGTGAACGTGACCGGTAATGTGATGGTGGCAGGCAGCCTGAGTGCCGGTGGGGCGTTGAAGGGGGCCGCGGTCGAGGTGAATGGAGCCTTGAGCGCTACCGATGTGATGGTTGATACTTTGAGCGCAGGCATGCTGACAGCCGGCTCTGTGGCCGCTGATTCACTGAATCTGACACAGGCCGGGGCTGCCAATGCGGTGACCGGAGCGGTGAACGTGACCGGTGATATCATGGTGGCTGGCAGCCTGAGTGCCGGTACGCTGAATGGTGCTGCAATTTCGGTCAATGATGCATTATCTGCCGACACCATTACCGCAGCAACGCTGAACGCTGGTTCTGTGGATGCGGGTACGCTGAATCTGATGCAGGCAGATGCTGTCAATACGGTGACCGGTGCGGTAAATGTGACTGGTGATATTACGATGGCAGGTAGTCTGAGTGCCGGCTCGTTGAATGGTGCAGCGGTGATGGTCAATGATGCCTTGTCTGCCGATACCATTACCGTAGCAATGTTGAGCGCTGGTTCTGTGGAGGCAGGTACGCTGAATCTGACGCAGGCCGCAGCCGCCAATATGGTGACCGGTGCGGTGAACGTGACCGGCGATATTATGGTGGCAGGTAGTCTGAGTGCCGACACGTTGAATGGTGCAGCGGTGATGGTCAATGATGCCTTGTCTGCCGACACCATTACCGCAGCAATGCTGAACGCCGGTTCTGTGGAGGCAGGTGCGCTGAATCTGACGCAGGCAGATGCCGTTAATATGGTGACCGGAGCGGTGAATGTACGCGGCAATATTTCGGTGGCAGGCAGCCTGGATTGCGGTGATTTGAGTGGCGAAGTTGTTACTGTAGCAGGAAACCTCAG
>CAJGDB010000142.1 GCA_904502165.1 uncultured Akkermansia sp. | reverse complement strand
TACGTTTGATTTCATCTGCCCGGATGGCATGCCTATTGTGTGGCTGATGCGCCGCAAGGGGGCCCCGGCCAACCGCCTGTATGGCCCGGATGTGATGGAAACCATGTGGGATATGGGCCGCGCTGCCGGGCTGAGGCATTTCCTGCTGGGCGGCAGCGAGGAAGCCATTTCCCGCCTGAAGGAGAATCTCGGGGCCCGTTATCCCGGGGCAGAGGTGGCAGGGCATTACTGCCCGCCCATGCCGCCCTGGCCGGAGGGTGAGGATGACCGCATGCTGGCCGCCATCCGTGAGAGCGGGGCACATTGCGTGTGGGTGGGGCTAGGCTGCCCCAAGCAGGAGCGCTGGCTGTTCGAGCATCGTGAGCAGTTGCCCCCCGCTCTGTATTTTGGCGTGGGTGCGGCGTTCAACTTCCACGCCGGCCTGGTGCAGCAGGCCCCGGCCTGGATTCGCGCGCATGGCCTGGAGTGGCTCTACCGCCTTTGCAAAGAACCCCGCCGCCTGTTCAAGCGCTACCTGGTGCACAATACCCGGTTCATCTGGTATTGCCTGACCCGCCGTATCTGATTTGCTCCGGGTTTATTTATCGGGCTTTACCATAAGCTGCCTGCCTTTCTGGTAAATGCTGCAGGGAATGGCAGCCAGGCCATTGACTGCCGGTACCACCGTATTAGCAAGCAGAGTGCCCGGAATATCTATAATGATAAAGGCCAGGCCTGCTACCGGGTAGGCGTATAGGGCGTGTTTGTTAGCGCGGGGTTTGCTGACAGGGATGATGAACCCATTGCGTGTATTGCAGAGGTGGCTGCCCTGCTGCTGGTGCTCGCTGGTTACCATGAGCGCATGTACCCGGCGTGCTTTTTTGGGCAGGGACGAACTCCAGCCATATTGAAGAGACGTGGTGACCGGGTTGCAGTTCAGGGTATCAGCATGGTAGGCAACCGGGCGTTTCCTTGGCCCGGAAACCCTTGCTCCGCGGGGGATGGCCTTGCCTGGCAGAATGCTGAACTCCTCTCCCTCATCAATATCGCAGGGGTGGAGCTCCCGGTACACATAATATTGCGGTGCTCCCTTGATGGGAACAAACTGGCCGCTGTAAAACTCCCTGGAGTCAGCAGTTACCTTGTTCCGCTGTGTACGGCGGACGGAGGTCAGAATCCCCTGCAGGTAGAGCTTGTCGTGGTGTCTGTATATAACCAGGTTTTCCTGGTCGGGAAGAATAACAGCCTGGTACTGCTGTCCGCGGTCGGCCAGAGCTCGGTGGGTGCATACCGAAACACAGCTGTTGAGCAGCATGGTAATGGTAGTCAGAAGAACAAGCGAGAGAAATCTACCCATGTCCTGCACTATAGCAGGCAGTACAGTGTATTGCAAGCAAAAATCGGACTAAATCGGCAGCGCAGGCCGGGATTCTTAGTCACCTAGCATGGTGCGGGCAATCTGCCAGCAGGCAGCAAAGGAGTTGGCGAAATCCTGCGGACGGGCTGCCAGCCAGCGGTCGATGAGCTTGGCCGGGAAGGGAACGACCCCGCTGATTTCCGCTGCCGGGAAGTGCACGCGTCCGTTGTACAGCGCGGCATAGAGCGCCACATGCTCCATGCCGGTTTCCTCGCTGGGGGGCAGAGTACCCAGGCGGATGATTTTCGTATCGGTGATGCCGAGTTCCTCCTCCAGCTCGCGGCGGGCGGCGGCATCATAATCCTCTCCGGCATCGAGGTGGCCTGCAGCGCTGCTGTCCCACACTCCCGGGTGGCGGTCTTTAAGCAGAGAACGCTGCTGCAGCAGGCAGTCGTGCTTCTTGTTGAACACCAGCACGTGCACGGCTCGGTGAATCAGCCCGTTATCGTGTACCTCCTTGCGAGTGGCCTGGCGCAGCACATTATCCTGCTCGTCCACAACATCGAAAAGCTCATCATCTTTCTGCGCCACAGCGGCCAGCGGATGCGGATCATAGGCGTTGGTCAGGCGCACCCATTGCTCCAGCCCCAGTTCTTCCGGTCGGGCGGTGGGGGAAATGCCGAGCGCAGCCGAAACTTCGCTCCAGTCGGGGGTGTCAGGCAGTTGCTTGTGCATCTGTTTGCGGCGCTGGGCAAAGCAGCGGCGCATCAGTTCATCCATGAGCCGGTGGTCATACGGCGGCAGACTCTGCGGGGCGCGCGGGGTCAGCAGCATGACGGTTGAATCTATCTTCGGACGCGGGTTAAAGGCTTCCGGCGGCACTGTCTTGAGCGCGCGCGGTACCCAGTCCATCTGAATACGCAGCGAAAGCAATCCGTATGCTTCATCACCGGGCTGCGCCAGAATGCGGTCAATGAATTCCTTCTGCAGCATCACCACCGCGCGGGAGACCGCACAGGGAGAGGTGAGAAAATTGGCCAGAATCGCCCCGCCGGCAGAATACGGCAGATTTCCCATGAATTTCACCGGTTGTTCCGCAAAAAGCGGGCGGGGGTCCCAGCTTGCACCATCGGCATGGTGAACTTCCACATGCGGTGTATCGGCCCAGCGTTTCTTCTGGTATTCGGCCAGGCGGGCATCATACTCCACCAGAATCAGTTTGCGGCACAGCGGTGCCATGTGCTCCGTAAGAGCCCCGGTACCAGGACCTACCTCCACCACGCAATCCGTCGGTTCAATCTCGAGCTGGCTTACAATCCAGCGGGCTATGTTCTCATCCACCAGAAAATTCTGCCCCAGCGATTTCGAGGGATTCACTCCGGTGTCTTCCAGTACCTGCCGAATCTGCGTAGCGTTCATGTGCGGGCTCATTCTAGCGGAATTCTGCACCATTGGCAAGTCAATAGCTCCTGGCCCCCCTCCGAAAGCATCATTGCGGCATAATTTTTTCTTCGCTCTTGTCTGTTGCCTTACAGAT
>CAJGDB010000141.1 GCA_904502165.1 uncultured Akkermansia sp. | reverse complement strand
CTCCTCTGCCACATCGACGGGACGAATTCTTGTTTCGCTCATAATCAGAATGAAAAGTCAGGGGTTACACGTCGAGGTTGCGGACGTTGAGGGCGTTATCCTCAATGAAGCGGCGGCGGGGTTCCACCAGGTCGCCCATGAGGATGGTGAACATCTTGTCAGCCTGAACGGCGTTATCATCATCGAGACGCACGCGCAGCAGCTCGCGCTTCTCGGGATCCATAGTGGTGGCGTAGAGGTCCTTGGCATCCATTTCACCCAGACCCTTGAATCGGGTGATAGTCACGCTGCGGCCACCGATTTCCAGCACCTTGGCCAGAATATCACCCACAAAGAAGATGGGCGTGATGGTGTTGCGGGAGTTTTCAACCAGCTCAAACACCGGCGCATCGTCGCTGAGCAGATGCGCGGGGTCAATGCCCAGTTCCTCCAGACGAGTCAGCACGCGGGAAATAGCCTTCGCCTCATGCAACTCATGCAGCAGAGCGCGGCGGCTGGGGCCTTCGCGCACCGGCAGCGGATTGGCAGCCAACTCTTCCTCACTGGGTTCACCGAAGAGGAAGAGGTCGCGGTTCTCCTCAGAGAAGGCAGACAGACTGTCCATATCGGCAAAGTACTGCACCTCCTCATCATTACCGCAACGCACCTTCACCAGATACTGCGGGAACGCACCGCTGTCTGCACGGTGGCGCAGCAGGTCCTTGAAGTCACCACCATGCTGGGCCACGCTGCCCTCATACTTCTGCAAGTTGATGAGGGTTTCGAGGATGGCCATAAGGGAATCGGCATCAAACTCACGGCTCTTATCGGAGCTACGCAGCGTCACATCACCCGCACCCAGGGAGATAAGTTTGCGGTTCAGAGAAACTTCATCCTGCACGTACTGCTCCACCTTGCGGTGAATCACGCGGTACAGCGGAGGCTGGGCAATGTAGAGATACCCGGCACGCACCAGCTGCGGCATGTGGCGGCAGAAGAGCGTGAGCAGCAGCGTACAGATATGGGAGCCGTCCACGTCGGCATCAGCCATGAGGATAATCTTGTGGTAACGCACCTTGCTCAGGTCGAAGGAGCCCTCGCCCTCACCATCGCCGATACCGGCACCAATGGCGGTGATGATGTTCTGAATTGTCTCGCTGCCCAGGGCCTTATCCAGGCGGGCCTTCTCCACGTTGAGAATCTTGCCGCGCAGCGGCAGAATAGCCTGCGTACGGCGGTCGCGGCCCATCTTGGCAGAGCCACCGGCGGAATCACCCTCCACAATGAAGAGTTCGCTGAGCTTCGGGTCGCGGCAGGAGCAGTCAGCCAGCTTGCCGGGCAGACCACCGCCCACGGTCATGGCACTCTTCCGCACACTTTCGCGGGCCTTACGGGCAGCCTCACGGGCACGGGATGCGATAAGACAGCGGTCGATGATAGTCTTGGCCACCTGGGGATTCTCCTCAAAGTATTCCTTGAGCTCCTCGTAGACCACGCTGCTCACCACACCTTCAATCTCAGTATTCACGAGCTTGTCCTTGGTCTGAGAGGAGAAGCGCGGGTTGGGCATCTTGACCGAGATAACGGCTACCAGACCTTCGCGCACGTCGTCGCCATTCAGGCTGGGGTCCTTATCCTTGAGCAGGTTATTGCTCTTGGCATAGTTGTTGATGGCGCGGGTCAGCGAGCTGCGGAAACCGGAAAGGTGCGTACCACCGTCGGCATTGAAAATGGAGTTGGCGTAGCACTGAATCTGGTAGCGGTCACTGTCGTTGTACTGCATCACCACATCCACAATCACATCGTCCTCCATGGTCTTGCCATCGTACTCCACCTCAATGTGGCGTACGCCGCTCATGGCGATAGGCTCTGCGGTGATAAGGGTCTTATTTTCGCCCAGCTGCTTCACGAACTCGCGGATACCATCGGCATAATAGAAGGTCTCGGTGCGTTCCTGGCCGCTGCGTTCGTCTTCCAACTCAATCACCAGGCCGGGGTTGAGGAAGGCCAGTTCGCGCAGGCGGCGGGCCAGCAGGTCAAACTTGAATTCCGTTGTATCGGTGAAGATGGTCGGGTCAGGCAGGAAGGTAATGGCCGTTCCGGTCTGGCTTTCCGGGCAAGTACCCACGATGTGCAGTTTCTCCGTGGTACGGCCGCGCTCGAAGGTAATCACGTGGCGCTTGCCATCGCGGCGAACCTCTGCCTTGAAGAAATCGGAAAGAGCGTTCACACACTTGGCACCCACACCATGCAGACCACCGGAGTACTTATAGGCACCCTGGCCGAATTTACCACCGGCATGCAGATTGGTGAGCACCAGCTCCACAGCGGGAATGCCGAACTTCGGGTGCATATCCACCGGAATACCACGGCCGTTATCAATCACGGAAATGGTGCCGCCTTCGTGTATCTGAATGATGATCTTGCTGCAGTATCCGGCCAGATGCTCGTCAATCGAGTTATCCAGCACTTCGAACACACAGTGATGCAAACCTCGTTCATCCGGGTCACCAATGTACATACCCGGACGCTTACGCACGGCTTCAAGGCCCTCCAGCTTGTCAATCTGGGCGGCGCCGTACTCCTGCTGTGCCCCGGTCGAAAGCTTTTCAGCATCCTCCGGGGGCGTTGTGTTTTCGCTCATAAGTGCCGCCTATTATACGCGCGTACGCGCGCGCCACAATAGTATATTGCGTCATTTTTCCAGAAATCGCGTCACAATACCTCTATTTCACGCCCAGCCCCTCATCAGGCGACCTATTCCACCCCACCAGGAAACGCGTTTTAAGGGCGTTTACAATCACCGGCAGGAATTACCTGTATCGCTTCCTATACCGCCCGCCAGCATTTATTCCGCTGCCGAAGCAGAAACCAGACATTCCGGCAGGAGTGCATTGTCGGACAAAAATCGCACACCGAAATGAATCTAGTGCTTAGGACATAAATAAGACACCGTAATTTTAATAAAGTGCCCAACGTGAGCTAATAAGCACAT
>CAJGDB010000140.1 GCA_904502165.1 uncultured Akkermansia sp. | reverse complement strand
TTGGAGCTTATTGCCGAACGTATCACATCAAATTTAGTGTCCCAGTAAGCCTTCGTGAACTTCGGTGCCACATCAGAGCTCCACCAACTCTTTATGCTTGACCACAGGTTTTTGAATTTATCTATTATTCCTTTACAAAAATCTTCTACGGGGCCGAAGATTTTTCCCGGCAAGCTCAAGAACCATTCGACCACCGCGTCTATCATATCGGGAACAATGGAGTGCCCAACCAGCTCATCGTACAGCGACCAGAACCAGTCCACAACGCCGTTCCAGAATTCGATAATAGGCGAGGAGATCATTTTCCAGAGGCCCTTGAACAGGTCCACTATGCCGGAGACCATCAGATCCACCGCCTCACCTACATCTCCGCCCGTAAACAGAGCAACGAGGAACTGAATCACACCGGAAACTATCTGTATCAGACCGCTGAATGCCTGAACAAATCCGTCTATCACGCCCATAATGGCGGAGAACATACCCGCCAGAGCGCCCGATAAGAGACCGAAAATTACACCGCCTACAAATTCAAGGGCATCACCCAGCCACTCAAGAGCTACTTTCAGGGGCTTTACCTTGTCCCACCACTCACCAAAGGACTTGGCCAGTTTCTTCACCGGCTCGGAGACTTTTTTGAAAAGTGAAACAGCAGGGGAGAGGGCATCCTTGATTTTCTCCCAGCTTTCTTTCATGCTCTCAAGCTTCGGCACGATGTTTTCCTTGAAGAAATTTTTCGCCGCCTCTTTCACCTTGTCCCAGTTTCGGGCAAGGAAGAGGGCTACAGATGCGATTGCTGCAATGATTGCCACGGCAACCGCTATCATGGGACCTGTCAGACCGGCGAGGAATGTACCTACAGCCGTTGCCGCACCAGAGATTGCATTTGCAACCCCGGGGAAAGCCGCAGAAAGAACCGACCAGAGGGAGTTACCCTCACGCAGCAGAGCAAAGAATGCACCCAGCTCCCCAAGGAAGGGGGCCATAGCATTTGCAAGGTTCGGAAACGCCGCTGCCAGCACACTGGGCAGGGAGTTACCGGCACGGAGCAGAGCGAAGAAAGCGCCAATATCGCCCAGTATCGCCGGGAGATTTGTCTTCTTCCACGCTATGCCGAAAGCCGCTATGCCCGATGCAAGACCGGTCAAGCCTACAAGGAAAGTCTCTCCATTAAAGCCGCCCTCTTCTATGATGGCGGAAACTGCGGCAAATGCCGTCACACCAAAGCCTATGGCCAAGCCTGCCGGGCCCCACATGGAATAGAGCACCCATGAGGCCGCACCGCCTATAATAAGCCCCGCCACATAGTCCCAGAAGCTGCCATCATCGCTCATGAACTTGGCAAAGGAGGCTTTGGCAAATGCAAAGCCCAGGGTAATCACAATCGCCGCGGAAGCAAGCTTCTTTATAGTACCCATTACACCCAGGAATTTCTCGCCCCACTGCAGGGCTTCGCCAAGACTGGAGAGCAGGGAAGCGATGCTCAGCGCACCCAGAGCCGCAGACACAATGGCTATCTCAGTTTTCCATCTTCCAAACCAGTCCAGGATCCGCTGTTTAAGCTCATCTATCTTCTTTTCCGCCTTGGCAAAAACAGACTCATCCCAAAGGGTATCAAGGTCAAGCCCCTCCCAATCAGATGCACTGGGGCCACCCGCAGCACCTCCGCCGCCTTTTCCACCGCTACCAGCAGAATCAGAAGGGGGCTCAATGATATTAAGCTCATCAAAGCCCATGGTGTAATCCTTCAGCTTCTTTGCTGCCTTGGCTGTATCACCGAGAGCCGTACCTGCTGTGCCAGCAGTATCTGCTACTTTTTCAAGCTCTGGGCTTACACCTTTCACGGTATCTCCCCATTGTATCTTGAAGAAGGGGATTCCCAAGGCTTTTGCCAAAGCTTCGATGGCATCATAAAGCACTGAAACAAAGGCTGAAATCCATGGAATTGCCACAGCAAGTATAGGTATAAATATGGAGCCTATGGCCTGACCCAGGGATTTCATCTGTTGGCTCAGGCTACGCACAGCACCTTCTGCCGTATCCATTTCATCGGCATAAGTGCCTATAATACCTTGGTTCATTGCACCATTTACCATGACCGCATAACGCACCTGGGCTTTCTGCGCTTCAGAGAGGTTTGCCATTCGTACATGGGCAAGGCCCAGATTATCCAAATATTCCTGCATCGAAGCTTCCGTTAACGCAATCAACTTGTTATCGCTGAGCTTTTTATCTCAGCCTCTTACGGTTCAATTCCCGTAAGTTCAGCATATCTTTTCACCCCAGTAGGGTGTCGCGGCCTCGTGGAGGGATTATATTTTTTCACCCTCTATGCGTTGCCCCTGACTGCACTTCGTACAGCCTTCGGTTCGGATTAGCTTCTCAGCCTCCCCGCTTCATTCCGCGATTTTCACTGAAAGATTGCTCTCTCAGGCGGCAATTGGATTTTTACCGGCGTTTCGGATGGGCTCGATTTCGCCCGTAATGGCGGAACGAACCGCTTCTGATGCATCCTCAAGGGTCTTATATCTGTCATTGTGTGATGCCCATATATCATAAGACAGCTCTGTCAAACCAACAGAAATGGCTGTTACCTTTTCCTGCTCCAGACCAAAACCGGAAAGCAGAGAACCATAAAGTGAAGAATACTGCATGAATTGCTGCAAATTAATCTTCAACACATCGCTGACTTTCTGCGCATATTCATAAACCATCTCCGCATCCTCACCGAAGGCTCGGCCGAAGCGGAACTGTATGCCATCCCATTCAATGGCATCGGATATATATGCCACCAGCTGATCACGCACACCCTGCAGCGCACCCATCACAGCCTGCAGACCAGTCACAAAGGAAGCAAAGTTCAGGCCGTTTACATCAATGTTTTCGAGGTTTGAATCCACCTCTTCAAGGTTCGTGTTGAGCCTGTTTGTGGCGGTCACTATCTGCTGTATTCGTGCCGGCAATCGGGAGAAAGCCGTGCCCACCCGTTCAAGC
>CAJGDB010000139.1 GCA_904502165.1 uncultured Akkermansia sp. | reverse complement strand
GACTTCATTCTCGTCGGCCGTTGAGGACGTGTATCCATTCCTCCGGGAACAGGATTCCCTGAGATTGTGGTCAGCCGGGTATTTCGAACAAGTCGCCAGCCTCATGAAGATTCAGGTTTAGAATTCGGTTGAGGAATTACGCCAGATACTGACTAAGCAAGTATGCTTCCAATGACCCGCGTGGCTTGACGTATCCAATAATTCCTCAAAGCTCCGGAGCTGATTGCTCCGGGGCTTTTCTATAGAAGGGCGGAGAGTAAGCACTTGCCTGACCGGGGGAATTCTGATATATAGAGGAAAGACTGTTTTGACCGATATGAAACTGCGAAATATAGCATTGAGTCTGGTTCTGGCAGCGGGGCTGGCCACCGCTGCAGAGAAGCCGAATATTCTGCTGGTGCTGGTGGATGACATGGGTTGGGGTGATTTGAATATCAATGTGCCGGCCACGTGTGCAGATGGCACGGTGCGCCCGCCGAGCATCAGCACGCCGAGCCTGGCGCAGATGGCAGAGCAGGGGGTGCAGCTGCGCCGCCACTATACCGCCGCGCCGGTATGCGCGCCTGCGCGTGCTTCCTTGTTCAGCGGCACGCACCAGGGGCATACGGAGGTGATACGAAACAACAGCTTTGATGCCGCGCTGGAGAACAGCCACACGCTGGCTTCCGTCTTGCGCGAAGCAGGCTATGCAACGGCGCTGATTGGCAAGTGGGGTATTGGCGGCGGCATGGAGAGTGGCGGCACGCCGACCACGGCGGCTGCCTGGCCGACCCTGCGCGGGTTCGATTATTTCTTCGGCTACAACAACCACCTGGCGGGCCACCGCCACTACGCCAAGGAGGAAAGCAATGCCGACCCGGAAACCGGCATGAATGCCGTGTGGGATGGGGATAAGGTGATTACCCCGGATCTGGATAACTGTTACAGCACCGATTTGTATACCGCCCGCAGTAAGAAATGGATTGCCGACCATGTGCAGGCCAACCCGGATAAGCCTTTCTTCCTGGCGCTGACGCTGATTGCGCCGCATGCGCGTCTGGCCATTCCGAGCGCCCCCTATCCAAAAGGTGGAGGTCTGAAGGGTGGCGTGCAGTGGCTGGGCAAGCCTGGTAAGATGATTAACACCGCCACGGGCAAGTGGGATAGTTATATTTACCCCCAGTACCGCAATAATGCTGCGTGGGAACGCTATGCAGACAAGAGGTTCGGCGGCGGTGCCCAGGGGGCGATTGCTTCTGCCCAGCGCCATGCTACTATGATTACCCGTGTGGATGATGCCATGGGTGACCTGATGCAGTTGCTCAAGGATTTGAAGATTGATAAGAATACCTTTGTGGTGTTCACCAGTGATAACGGCCCCCACAATGAACCCGGTGCGGTATGGGGAAATAAGGAACACCCGGCCCCGGCGCAGAACCCGGCGTTCTTCCGCAGTTACGGGCCGATGGATGGTATTAAGCGCGACCTGTGGGAAGGCGGTCTGCGTGTGCCCTGTCTGGTCTATGCGCCCGGTATCATTAAAGAGAATTATAACAGTGATTTCCCGAGCCAGTTCCATGACTGGATGGCTACCTTTGCCGACCTGGCCGGTGTGCCCAAGCCGATGCGCTGCGATGGTGTTTCGCTGCTGCCTGCCCTGCAGGGGAATGAGGCGGCGCAGAAGGATGGCGTGGTGTATTCGGAGTACAATTTCGGCGGCGGTATGGCGCAGTACCAGGATTATGCGGAAAACAAGAAGGGCCGTGTGCGCGGTGAGCAGCAGGTGCTGATGTTCCGCGCGGATGATGGCCGCTACCTGAAGGCGATCCGCACCAATATCCGCAGTGCAGAGGATGATTTCGAGGTGTATGATGTGCAGGCGGACAGCCACGAAACCACGAATATTGCTGCCCGGTACCCCGGTATTCAGGAGAAGCTCAAGGCTGCTGTGCTGCATACCCGCCGTGCCTACGATTATACCCGCGACCCTGCTGCCGGTCGCCGCAACAACGGCTGCGGGGGCTTCCGCCACTATGATATGACCCTGGTTCCGGCTGATAGTCCTGGCGAGACTAAGCCGGGGCTGGCCATGCGCCAGCTGCGGACAACCTGCCCCTGGGTGCCGGAGTTTGATACGCTGCCCGGCGCTGCCCAGGCATCTGCCTCGGTGGTGGCAGATCCCGCTGCGGTGGAGCTGCCTGCGGGTTCTGTTACGGAGTTCAAGGGCTATATCAATGTGCCGGAGCAGGGGCACCACTGGCATTTCTACCTGACCCTCAGCAACGTGCCCGGCACCAGGGCCTATATCAAGATGCACAATTTCCAGCTCGTGGATGCCGACTTCAACTACACACCCGGCACCACAGTCAATGAATCCTCCGCCATCAATACCGATGAGGCCATCGCTGACAAGACCGGCAAGAAAGGTATTCCGCTGAAAGCCGGCAAGCACGCTGTGACCATCACGGTGGTGCAGGGCCCCACGGCTCCCGGCAAGCTGAAGCTGGAGTGGAACAAGGGCCCGCAGGGTGGTCGCCAGACCCCGGTTTCTGCGGTGCCTGCCGATTCCTTCTCATATTGAGCTGAAAAAAACCTGCTCTTTCCCCCATCTCACACGCGCCGTCCAGGCGCGTGTTTTCATTCAGGCAAAGCCTGTTTTCATCTTTCATACGCGCACAGCGCGTTTTCATTTCAACCCGCGTCCTCCCCCCCCCCGGCCCATAGCCCAGCAAGGGGTAAACTCGCCGGCGGCGCAGCTGACCTTCACTTTGCACCTCGCACCTCGTACTTCGCACTTTCGGCTCTTCTGCTAGTTTTGTGGGATGAATCCCCAGATAACGAAAAACGAGAACGGAAAAATATCAGCAAAAGGGAGAAAAACATTGAGCATGGAGGAGCTAACTCCTACCATGCCCAGTGTTATGTATTTGAAGTACTTGAAAATTATCAGAAAGATGCCCGGCAGTCAAGTCCGGATTTGGAAAGCTCATTGCGACGAACCAGAAACTCCAGCCTGCCCTCACTGCGGATGTACTCATATTCACATTCATGGCTATTACGACCGGCACCTCCTTTGTGCAGGGGAAGACAATGGAATCAGACGTATCATCTTCAGAACG
>CAJGDB010000138.1 GCA_904502165.1 uncultured Akkermansia sp. | reverse complement strand
GGCGATGATGACCCGCGTATGCCCCAGGACATGATCCGCAAGTACGAACTCCGGCCGGGCAATGTGGTGAAGGTCAAGCTTCGCCAGCCCCAGGGCAAGCAGGAAAAGAGCCTCATGGTGGGCGAGGTGCTCGAAATCGAGGGCATTCCGGTAAGCGACTACCAGCAGCCCAAGCCCTTTGACCGCCTGACCCCGCTCATCCCGACGGAACGCCTGATTCTGGAGAACCCGGATATCAAATCTCCCTCCATGCGTGTGCTGGACCTCATCACCCCGCTCGGAATGGGCCAGCGCGCCCTGGTCGTAGCCCCGCCGCGTGGTGGCAAAACCGTGCTGCTCAAGACCATGGCAAAGAGTCTGAGAGCCAATTACCCCAAGGCTGAATTGCTCGTGCTGCTGCTGGACGAACGCCCGGAGGAAGTGACCGACTTCGAAGATACTGTGGATGTACCTGTGTATGCCTCCACCTTCGATGAACCCTCCCGCCGGCATGCCCAGCTGAGTGACCTTCTGCTGGAACGCGCCCGGCGCCTGGTGGAACAGGGGCGCGATGTCATCATCATGCTCGATTCGCTGACCCGCCTGGCCCGTGGCTACAATGCCAACCAGAGCGGTGGCCGCACAATGTCCGGCGGCCTGGGCTCCAATGCGCTGGAAAAACCGCGTAAATTCTTTGGTGCTGCCCGCAAGGTGGAGGAAGGAGGAAGCCTTACCATCATTGCCACCTGCCTGGTGGAAACGGAATCCCGCATGGACGAGATTATCTTCGAGGAATTCAAGGGGACAGGCAATATGGAAATCCGGCTGGACCGCGAGCTTTCCGAACGCCGCATCTACCCGGCCATCTCGATTCCGCAGAGCGGCACCCGCAATGATGACCGCCTCTACCACCCGGATGAGCTGCTGCGCGTGCTGCAGGTGCGCCGCCAGCTGGCAAGCATGCCCGGCTGGGAAGGCTTGCAGACGCTGCTCCGCAACATTGACCACACGCAGAACAACCTTGAAATCCTGCTCAAGGGGCTGACGATTTCCTCACGTTGATTAACAGGAACTGGTCTCACCGCCGGGGCTGTTTATCCTCCGGGATGATTGCGCCCATATAAGGTAGAAGCTTGTTCATGACAAGCTTATTGCCAGCCCCGGTGATATGCACACGGTCCTTCCAGCGGATTTCCACCTTCCTTCCATCGGGGGTGGTCGTGGTGTGCATGTATTTCCCATGGGCATCTGCCAGAATCAAGCGGGTATTGATGAACCCGAGACGATAATGACGGCAAATCGCACGCATGAGGCTCGTGATGGACTCCAGCTGACTGTTGAGCGGTTCTTCATCCATAACCGGAGGGCTCAGAAAAATAACACGGGCATGGTAGAACTGGCACAGGCGCACAATTTCCAGAATCTTACCGGCATATACCCGCAGCCATGAACGGGAACAGGGCTCTCCCAGGCCGCGCTGTCCGTAGATATTCTGCGGGTCATTGGTACCCACCCACATGATTACAATATGCGGACGATGCTGCCGCAGGTTTTCTTCCAGAACCCGGGGCCAGTTGTAGAAATCCGGTCGACTGAGGCCCGTTGAGCGCTTACCGATAGGTATAAGGGTGATATTTTCGTAACCTGCCATGGCATCACGCATCTGTGGCCCCATGGATTCCATGAGAGAATCCCCTGCCAGCAGAATACGGATGGGCCGGGCGGCCCTTCCATGACCGCCACACTCCAGATGCATGCCCCGGACTGCCGGCAACAACAGGCAGCCTACGATAATCACAAACTGAATCAACCTCTTCATCGGCGTTTAGGGGGTACGTATTTGATGGTGACATACATGCGGGCGTTGCCTTTTTTCTGCATTTCCTCCGGCGTAAGACACTTTTCCGGATGCCGGCTGCGGAAGTCATAAATGGCATGCTCCAGGTGCGGCATCATGCCGCGAATGATGATATCATTTCCCGCAGAAGTAATATGCTCCATATCCTTCTGGCGCAGGCGCACCATACGCCCACGCGCATCCGTCATATAGGTGCGATATTTTCCATTCTCATCTCCGAGCAGAGGCACAGTATCAAGATAGGGAACATTGAGGGATTCGCACACAGCTTGCTGAGTATCAGCCGTGTTCTTCAGCAAGGCGCTGGTTCTGCCGCCCATAGGCGGCAGCCCTATCCAGAGCACCCTGCTCTGATACCTGATGGCAATATCCAGAATCTCCTGCATCTTGATTCGGTATGCAGCCCTCCATTCCTCCCGGGAATAGGGGGAGATGTTCCTTCCTTCCACCTTAATGGGCATCGCATCGTTGGCCCCCATGAAAATAATAATGAGGTCCGGGCGGTGCTCCTGCACCATCGGTTCAAGATTCTTCGGCCAGTTGAAGTAATCCGGCCGCGTAAGCCCCGTGGAGAATTTGGCCGTGAGGATAAAGTGCAATCCCTTGCGGGCACGCAATGCCCGGTAGGTGGCCGGTCCCAGGTCCTCCATAAGAGAATCCCCCATGAGCATAATCCGGTAATGTACTGGAGACTCGAGATTAGCTGCCGCCAGAGCCTGTGAATCCAGTTCTGTTTCTACCAATGGTACAGCCCAGGGCGCGAGTGGCGGTTCAATGCCGGGAACCTGTTCAGGTTCCGGTTGCTGTTCAGATTTCTCTTCCTTAAGTTCTTCGGCCGCGGACGGCGCAGATTTACCCGGAATGTTCTCCTGGTTCTGCAATTCCGTTTTGCGGGCAACTCTTCTTTTCCTTCTGCGGGTTACCTTCTTCTTACGGACAGCCTTCTTCTTACCGGATTTCATTCCGGAAGAAGCTGTCTTCCTCCGGACTGTTTTCCTACTGGTTTTCTTCTTCCGCTTGACTGATTTTTGCACATTACGCGGTTTTTTCTTTGCTGCCTTCTTTTTGCGGACAACGGGCTTCGGCGCCACTTCTGATTTATTTTCAGGAGTAAGGGTCTGAGGAATTTCCTCTGCAACTACAGGCGGAGGCTGTGGCGCTTCCTCAGCGGCAGGAGCGGGAGGAGGCTCCTGCACAACAGGTGAGCCAAGAAGAGAATAGAAGTTTTTCTGTCCATTATACCACTGAGGCAGACCCGTGTACTGGCAGAAGTGCCGCAGTTCCCTGGCAACCCCACTCAGGTGAGGATAGCTCATTTCCAGCTGCTGGGCATATTCATCG
>CAJGDB010000137.1 GCA_904502165.1 uncultured Akkermansia sp. | reverse complement strand
TATCCGGTGTTACTTTTGACGATGCCATCAACATTCTTCAATGGCAGGCGAACCGGCAGAAGTTGAGCCTCTGCATCAGGAACGAATGCCCGCCCTACGCCACGGCTCAGACTTTATGCAATCTTCAGGAAGAGAACCTCTCTCTTGCGGAAATTGCCGGCAAAATCGCTGCCAGCGCAAAATGTCTTTGCAGAATCAGCGGAAACGAAGTGCATTTCTATCCTCGTTTTCACCCGGAATGCGGGAAAGATCCCATCATCAGCAATCTCGTTTGGGAAGACCTTACGCTGAATGATGCTATTAACTTTCTGCAGATTATTGCCGACAAGTACCAGCTCGGCATCAAACTCAGGAACGGCGGTGACGCCGATTCCTCTCATCAGATTGCATTCTCCCTGAGGGGAGAGAACTTCACCTTCGGCGAAGTTCTGAAAAAAATAGCAGACTACACTAGAACCATATACCTGGCAGAAGGAAACGAGCTGGTCTTCTACCCGCGGCTTCACCCCATTACCCGCACATACAGCCTCATCCCGGCAAAACTGGCAGCCCGATACGGCACCTCGCCTGACCATCTTGTAAGCACGCTGAAAACCGCTGGCGTGCTGATACCGGTTGATTCCAGATTCACCCCGGCAAAGAACGGCAGGAGCATCATCGTCACGGCTCCACTCATCGTTCACGAAGATATGAAGAGGCTCGAATGGGAAACCAGGAACTACGAAATAACAAACTCAGATTCCCCTTCGGCTGAGGAAACCGTCCATCAGGATTCAGCCCCTGCGAAAAAACGCCAGCACTCCGCCAGAAAGAAACACGGCAAAAACAGCCCTAAGTGACACCCGGGGTAAGCAGTCATTAGCCCTTGCGCCAGATAAACGGGTAACAGAAAGCTCACGAAACTCATTTTAGACTGGAAAAGCAGAACAGATGCGCGTATAATTTCCTGCGTTATGGCAACACCTCCTTTTGTCTATCAGGAAATGTTCCCCATGGGGGAAGACACGACTAAATATCGTCTGCTCACCAAGGATTACGTGAGCGTGAGTGAGTTTGAAGGCAAGCCCATCCTCAAGGTCGAGGCCGAGGGCCTGCGTCTGCTGGCCGAGACAGCCTGGCACGATGTGGCTTTCTACCTGCGCCCGGAGCACCTCAAGATGGTGCAGGACATCCTGCTCGACCCCGCCTCTTCTGAGAACGACAAGAGCGTGGCGCTGACCATGCTCCGCAATGCCGAGGTAGCAGCCCAGGGCGTTCTGCCCCTCTGCCAGGACACCGGCACCGCCATCTGCCTTGGCAAGAAAGGTCAGCAGGTGTGGACCGGCTACAACGATGCCGAATACATCTCCCGCGGCGCTTACGATTGCTACACCAGGAACAACCTGCGCTATTCCCAGAACGTGGCGCTGGACATGTACAAGGAAATCAACACCCGCACCAACCTTCCCGCTCAGATTGACCTTTTTGCCACCGACCACGGCATGGAGTACGATTTCCTCTTCATCGCCAAGGGTGGCGGTTCTGCCAACAAGACCTATCTCTACCAGGAGACCAAGGCCCTGCTCAACCCCGCCTCCCTCAAGAAGTTCATGGTGGAGAAAATGAGCACGCTGGGCACAGCTGCCTGCCCGCCCTACCATGTGGCTTTTGTGGTGGGTGGCACCAGCGCCGAAACCTGCCTCAAGACGGTGAAGCTCGCCTCCACCAAGTACTACGATTCCCTGCCCACCAGCGGCAACGAGCATGGCCGCGCCTTCCGCGATGTGGAGCTTGAGAACGAGCTGAAACTCGAGGCCGAGAAGCTCGGCCTGGGAGCCCAGTTCGGCGGCAAGGCCTTTGCTCTGGATGTGCGAGTGGTGCGTCTGCCCCGCCATGGTGCCTCCTGCCCCGTAGCGCTGGGTGTTTCCTGCTCCGCCGACCGCAACGCCAAGGCAAAGATTACCCCCGAGGGTATCTTCATCGAAGAACTGGAATACGACCCGGGCAAGTACATTCCCGCAGAGTACCGCGAGACCAAGAGCGAAGGCGTGCCGATTGACCTGGACCGCCCGATGCCTGAGGTGCTGGCCGAGCTGACCAAGTATCCGGTAAAAACCCGCCTTTCCCTCACCGGCACCATCATCGTGGGGCGCGATATCGCCCACGCCAAGCTCAAGGAGCTTCTCGATGCCGGCAAGGACCTGCCGCAGTACATTAAAGATCACCCCATCTACTACGCCGGTCCCGCCAAGACCCCCGAAGGCTATCCCTCCGGTTCCTTCGGCCCCACCACCGCCGGCCGTATGGATTCCTACGTGGAGCTCTTCCAGAGCCACGGAGGCAGCATGATTATGATTGCCAAGGGCAACCGCGCCCAGTGCGTCACCGATTCCTGCAAACAGTTCGGTGGTTTCTACCTGGGCTCCATCGGCGGTGTGGCTGCAGATCTGGCTAAGAACTGCATCACTTCCATCGAATGCATCGAATACCCTGAGCTGGGTATGGAAGCCATCTGGAAGATTACGGTGAAGGACTTCCCTGCATACATCCTGGTGGATGACAAGGGCAACGACTTCTTTGCCGATATCCGCGCTAACTGGGCCTGCCCCGCCTGCGCCCACTAAAGCCGAAAACACAAGCTTCAGCCCCCCCCGTTGCCCGCGCAGCGGGGGGGGCTTTGTTCCCATGCCCCCTTCCCGGAAACGTGATATACTGACCAGAGCCATCTGCGCCGCAGCTGTCTTTGCGCTGGCTTTCCCCGGCCCGACTCTGCCAGTCACCGCCATCATGGTCTGTGTGCTGGGCAGTGGCATCTTTCTGTACCGCTACCACTGCATGGCCGGGCAACCTGCGCGGCTGTGGTATCTGGTGGTAAGTCTGCTCTGGCTGTGGGGAAACACAGGCATCAATCTCAGCAATTATTTTACCAACGCGTCATTAAGCCTCAGTCTGCTGGGATGTGGCATCATACTGAGCATGAGCGGCGGCGGTTTATCCATGAAGCAACGCTGGCAACGGCTGGGTGCATTCATGTTTCCTGTGGGATTTCTGGCACTCATTCCCTACGCCCTGCGCGCATCTGCAACCGGTACCGTACTCACCAATCTCGCCATCATTCTGCTATCCCTTGAAAGCGTGTGCAGCATCATCGGCGCCGCATGGCCGGGCTCACGCACACACTCAAAAGGAGCTGTTGAACTGATTCTGCTGCTGATGCTGAGCTGTGCCGTCGCCGCCTGTTCTTTCGGCGGACAGGTAG
>CAJGDB010000136.1 GCA_904502165.1 uncultured Akkermansia sp. | reverse complement strand
CTCAAAAAGCAGGACGATGCCTACGCCGAGCATTGCGCCAACAGGCGTAATGCCCCGGAAAGGCTTCTGGAAAACCTCCGGGCAACAACCTCCATGCGACTCAGCATTGAAAGAGCAGACGCTCCGGCTGAACTGCACCCGATAGGCGAGGAGGAATCCGCGCAAATACGCCGCATCCTCTCTTACGCGCAGGCTCTTCCCTCCATGAACCGCAGCGCCTGGGACTCACCGGAAAACCACGCCATGCCTGTTCCTCCGCTCCAGGTGTTCTCATATCTGGAGCTGTTGGATGCCAATGAGCGTGTTCTCTGTAACATTCCGCTGGATTACAACTATATTGCAAAGGAAAGCGATGCAGAAAGCTTCAGACTGCATGAAAAGGAGGATGAACAAATAGCCCTGCCGGATGAGGAACACACCAGCTTCCATGCCCTTCCGTTCTGGAACAAACGGCAGGAGCATACTGCCGCTCAGGGCGAATAAGGGAAAAAGATCAGTTCCGGGACTGGCAATGCGGGCAGATTCCCTCGGCATCGCGGCGCAGGAAGCGGAACCCGCAGATGCGACAGGTCAGGTGCGTACGGGCGCGCCGTATACGACGCCACTTGGCCGCCAGCTTGACCGGAATAAACACACCGACCATCAGCAGGAACCCGGCATACACCACAGCTACAAATAATTCAGAGGGAAGCATGGGAGAAATGTTCATGGTGTAACCTCCTCTCCATCAGCTTCTTCCTCCTTATCTACCCCCGGATGGAACACCGGTTCAGCAACAGTCTCCGACTGAGGCGCTTCCGGAGCATCAGCATGCACAGCGGGCTCCTCTGCTGCAGGAGAAGATTCCTCGCCGGGCAAAGCCAGCAGATTAGCTTCATTCAACACCACCGAATGAGCCACCGAATCAAACAACACCGCACGCGGAGGAGTCTGCAGCTTCACTGGTTGCACCAGATGCATGGAAGCAGCCGCTGCATCCTCCTGGTATTCCGGGTCTGCCAGCATGGGCAGGTGCAGCGGCAACGGACTATTGCGGCGCAACAGAAAATCTGCCAGACGACCGTTTTTCACATAGACCTCACCCGGCCCCTTGGAGCGCACTCGCTCCGGCAAGCGCACCGGAGTATACCACATGAGCACCCCGGTCACGAGCAGCGCCAGCAGAAAGAACAAAGGCAGACACCCCGGCATGGGGCGGCTGTGCATGGTGTGGTACAGCAGGCTGTGTTCCTTATTGCGCTTCATTTACTCGAGAGCCGGCACCCCTGCATAACTGCAGGTGAAACCATGGGAAAGAATCATATCTGTAAGGCGATGCACCACCCCGGCAGGCACAGCCTTATCAATCACAAGAACAACAGATACATGGGAGGGGTTGGAGGAATTCCACGATGCCAGCTGCGCTTCAAAACCTTTAAAGCCATCCTTCACCAGATTCGCCCCCACGTACAGGCGAGGCGTTTCTCCCGGCGCAACCGATACAATATGCGTATGGTTTCTATCGTAGGAAGCAATGGTAAAATGGCTTTCCTGCGGCTGCACAGTATACCCGAAACGCGGGGTAAGATGATTCGTAAGCAGCACACAAAGGCAGAGAACAAGGAATACATTCACCCCGGCCGCCACCAGGATGGGGACACCTGCGCTCTTGAGAGAGGAACGGACGCGACGCATGCGGGCTGATGGGTTACTCGTTTATTTTTCTTCCTCTGCTTCTTCCCCGGCTGCAGGTTCTGTCACCACACAACCACGAATGGCAGCCATTGCCTCCTCCGCCGTCTGCTTGAGCAGAGCATCTTCACGGGCATCGGCAATGATATGCACACACTCCAGCCCGGCGCGCTCCACCTGGTTAATCAGCTTGCGGGCGCGAGATGCCAGATACATGTAGAACAGGTAGGCAGGGATTGCCAGAGCAATACCGGCTGAGGAAAGCAGCAGTGACTGCTGCAGGGTTGCGGCCACAATGGGCGCGGCTGCTGCACCATCTGTCACGCCCGGCTGCTCATAGAAACTCACCAGGGAAAGCAGCGTTCCCAGCACCCCCAGCAACGGCATCACCGTGGCACATACCAGCAGGGTTCGCACATTGCGTTCAATGCGGTACACCTCCACCTCGCTGGCCTCCAGCGCAATCTCGCGCAGCTCATGGCGAGGCAGACGCGGGCGGCTCAGCACCGCCTCAACCACACGGGCCATGGGTCCCGGAAGCTGGCGGGCTTCATGCAGACACTCATCATACTGCCCGGAACGCAGCAACGCCGAGAGCCCCCGCAGGAAATCACCGGAATTGATGTTGATGCGATGGAAGTAGAACAGGCGCTCTGCCAGCACAGCCAGTGCCAGAACAGCAAAGAACATGATGAGCCAGATCATTGGGCCCATGGCGGCTATCATTTCGCTCATAACTTATCTCGTTTCGGGGTGAATGTGGAAGGAATTGGAATATCAGGCTTTCGGCACAATGCTCTCTGCACCGAAATAGGGAACGAGAGCGGCCGGAATCTTCACCGAACCATCGGGCTGCTGGCACTGCTCCAGCAGAGCCACAAAGAGGCGGGGCAGAGCCGTGCCGGAGCCGTTCAGCGTATACGGCGTGCGGATCTTACCATCGGCATCCTTGTAGCGCAGCTTCATGCGGCGGGCCTGGTAGTCGGTAAAGCAGGAGCAGCTGGAAACCTCCAGATATTTACCCTGGCCGGGAGCCCACACTTCAATATCGTATGTCTTGGCAGAGGAGAAACCTACATCACCTGTGCAAAGCTCGATGACACGGTAGTGCAGGCCCAGCTTCTGCAGAATGCACTCCGCGTGGCTGGTAAGCTTCTCCAGCTCGGCAAATCCTTCTTCGGGGCGGCAGATTTCCACCAGTTCCACCTTATCGAACTGGTGCACACGAATCATGCCCTTGTTCTCACGACCGGCGGAACCGGCCTCGCGGCGGAAGCAGGGGGTGTAGGCCGTCATCTTGATGGGCAGGTCTGCCTCCTTGAAAATCTGGTCACGGCAGAGGTTGGTCACAGGCACCTCAGCAGTCGGCACCAGGAACATGCTGTTCTCCTCAAGTCCGTACATGTCTTCCTCGAACTTGGGCAGCTGGCCGGTGCCGTACATGCACTCACGCTTCACAATGAAGGGAACGCCCACTTCCTCGTAGCCGTTCTCGCCAGTCTGCGTATCGAGCAGGAAATTGATGAGGGCGCGCTCCAGACGGGCACCCAGGCCGCGGTATACAATGAAACCGGAGCCGGAAATG
>CAJGDB010000135.1 GCA_904502165.1 uncultured Akkermansia sp. | reverse complement strand
GCCTTGTGCGGGTCGAGGGAGAGATTGAACTGGTCCTCCCAGCGGAACTCAAAGCGGGCCTTGGCCAGTGCATTGTCGCGCAGATGGGCGCCCGGGTGCCCCTTGGCCAGGTCTGCTGCGTGGGCCGCCAGCTTGTAGGTCACCACGCCTTCGCGCACGTCTTCCTTGTCCGGCAGCCCCAGGTGTTCCTTGCGGGTCACGTAGCAGAGCATAGCACAGCCTCTCTGGGCAATGATGGCACCACCCAGGGCTCCGGTGATGTGGTCGTAGCCGGGGGCAATATCGGTAGCCAGCGGCCCGAGGGTGTAGAAGGGGGCTTCGTAGCACCATTCCAGCTGTTTCCGCATGTTTTCCGGCACAAGGTGCAGCGGCACATGCCCCGGGCCTTCATTCATGACCTGCACCCCCTTGTCCCAGGCGCGGCGGGTCAGCTCGCCCTGCACTTCCAGCTCGGCCAGCTGGGCAAAGTCGTTGGCATCGGCAATGCTGCCGGGGCGCAGACCATCGCCAATGGAGATGGCTACATCGTAGGTGGCGAGAATATCGCATATCTCATCCCAATGCGTATAGAGGAAGTTTTCCTGCTTGTGTATCATCATCCATTTGGCGATGATGGAACCGCCGCGCGAGACGATACCCGTGGCGCGGTTAGCCGTGTGGTACACGAAACGCTCCAGCAGGGCGGCATGCACCGTTACATAGTCCACACCCTGGCGGGCCTGCTCGATGAGCGTATCGCGGAAGATGGGCCAGCTCAGGTGCTCCACCCGCCCGCTGCATTTCTCCAGACTCTGGTACATGGGTACGGTGCCGATGGGTACCGGGCTGTTCCGCAGAATCCACTCGCGGGTTCTGTGGATGTCCTTGCCGGTGGACAGGTCCATGACGGTATCGGCACCCCAGTGGATGGCCCAGCGGAGCTTTTCCACTTCCTCTTCGATGCCGGAAGTAATGGCGGAGTTGCCGATATTGGCATTGATTTTGCAGAGGAAGTTGCGCCCGATAATCATCGGCTCGGCTTCCGGGTGGTTGATATTGGCCGGAAGCAGCGCGCGCCCGGCGGCAATTTCATCGCGTACAAATTCGGGTGTGAAGAACGCGGGCATGTTACCCCCACGCTGTTCTGCCGGGTGCTGGTAATGCAGCTGGGAGCGGCGTTCCAGACTCTTAGGGGAGAAGCCGGGGGTGGCCTCCAGTTCGCTGGGGCGCGGCATGCCTGTGCCTAATTCATCCAGCAGTTGCTGAGCCTGCTCCGGACGCGATTTTGCGCTGGGGAACTGGTCGTAAATGGCCTTGAATGCGGCCTCGCGCCCCAGGTTTTCACGAATGGCCACGTATTCCATTTCCGGCGTGATGATGCCCTTGCGGGCATACTCGCGCTGGGTAGGTGCCTGGTTCAAATCTGTAGCCTGCAGCGTACCCCCGGCATCTCTGCATACATCGCCGCGGGAAAGAATCCACTCCTCCCTCATGCGGGGAAGCCCCTGCTCAGCCTGACCATGAAACTCTGCATCACCCCAGGGACCGGAACAATCGTATATCCTTACCGGTTCATTCGACTCCGTGGTGCCGTCGGGAAAGACGGAATCCGACAAGGTCACCTCGCGCATGGCCACTTTGATTTCCGGGAATAACGCGCCCGGTACATAGATGCGGCGGGAACCTGGGTACTTGAGTTCATCGGTCTTCATGGCTCCATTCTACCACCTGGTAGAGTATACTTCAAGTTCTGATGTCAGAGATTGTTACAAATGCGAAATGCTGGCATGAGGTAAGGAAAGGGCGTTGCTGTGAATATTTTGTCACATGGAGTGTGACTTTTATTTCACCGAAGCACCATTGCAGAGGGTGGTGAGCCATGGTTAACTATTTTCAGTTAACTGCACATTATGCACACACGAGATACCATTTTCTGCACAATCTGTAAAGCCGGGGCATTCGTGTCACTGCTGTTGGTGGTGGGCATTTTTGCCCAGCTTCTGATTCAGTCAGCAGATGCCTGGAAGCACTTCGGGATTTCCTTTCTGTGGGGGATGGACTGGGACCCCGCCATGGATATCTATGGAGCTCTGCCGTCCATACTGGGCACCCTGTTTACCACAGGCTTGTCACTGGCTCTGGCTATACCGCTTGCCTTTGCCGTGGCATTGCTGATTACAGAGTCGCCGGAGTGGCTGAAACGCCCGCTGAGCCAGTGTGTAGACCTGCTGGCGGCCATTCCATCGGTGATTTATGGCATGTGGGGCTTGTTTGTACTGGTTCCGCTGATGCAGGAACACGTGCAGCCTTTTCTGGCTGATACCCTGGGTATCACCTGCCTGCCCGGGGGTGTCTGGCTGCTGGGTGAGGAGGGTAGCGGCAGTGGATTCGGCTTCCTGACCGCCGGGGTCATCCTGGCTCTTATGATTCTGCCTTACATGAGCGCGGTGATGCGTGATGTATTCCGCATGACTCCGCCTGTACTCCGTGAATCCGCCTACGGGCTGGGCTGCACCCGTCTGGAAACCACGCGCGATATCGTGCTGCGCTACGGCATCCGTGGTATCATTGGTGGCATCTTCATCGGCATGGGGCGCGCCCTTGGTGAAACCATGGCGGTATTGTTTGTGATAGGTAACATGATGGAATGCCCCGCGGGGCTGTTCTCCTGTGGGTCAACGATTGCCACCACCCTTGCCAACAATTTTGCAGAGGCCACAGGGCTGCAGCAGAGTGCGCTCTTTGCGCTGGGGCTTGTGCTGCTGCTCATGAGTTTCAGCATTCAGCTCTTAACCCGGTACTACCTGGCTCTCACCAGCGCCAGAAGAGGCGAAAACGCTTAAACCACTATTCATGATATGACTCCAAGACCTGTATTCTTCCGTAAATTATCGAATCATCTGCTTAATCTCCTGGCGCTGGGCTCTATCTGCGCGGCACTGGGTGGCATGGGGTGGATTCTCTGCACCGTGATTCAGAAGGGAGTACCAGTACTCAGCTGGGAGTTCCTGACGGCGCCCTCAAAACCCTATGGTGAACCCGGGGCAGGTGTGGGTAATGCCCTGCTCGGCACTCTGCTGATGACTCTGGGTGCCACGCTGCTGGCCGTGCCGCTGGCTCTGGCCGGTGGTATCTACCTGGCCGAGTTCGGCAAGGACAGCCGGTTGGCCGATTTACTGCGGTTCTGCGCGAATGTGCTCATGGGGCTGCCATCCATTCTGGTAGGTTTGTTCGTATATGCCATGCTGGTGGTGACCACGGGGCATTTTTCGGGCATGGCGGGCACGGTGGCTCTGGC
>CAJGDB010000134.1 GCA_904502165.1 uncultured Akkermansia sp. | reverse complement strand
TGGGGTGGAGGCCAGCACCAGAGCCAGTGAATTGGTGGAGAAATTTTTCATTTCCCGCCACCACATGCTGGGCACATAGAGACCATAGTAAGAGCGGTTCATGTGCCACACCCGGCGCTCGCCTGCGGCGTTGGTGAGCACCACATCGAAACTGCCGGAAAGGGCTACGATGAGTTCCTGATTCTGCCGGTAGGCGTGCCCCCCGCGTGTCTCTCCGCCGGGCACATCATAGACCCAGTAAGTGCGCTCGATATCAAAGGGAATATGCTGCCCTTGTTCGATGAATGACAGGTTGCCGCGCCTGTCCAGAAACTTGGGCAGGTCAATAATGGCGGGCTCTGTAGGTATGTTGTCCATCAGCGGTCTTTATACATATCCTCGTAATATTTTTCGTACGCACCGGAGGTGATGTTATCCATCCATTCCTGGTTGTCGAGATACCAGCGGACTGTCTTTTCGATGCCTTCCTCGAACTGGAGGCTCGGCTCCCAGCCCAGCTCGTTCTTGAGCTTGGTGGAGTCGATGGCGTAGCGCAGGTCGTGCCCGGCGCGGTCGGTCACATAGGTGATGAGCTTCTCGCTGGTGCCTTCCGGGTTGCCGAGCAGGCGGTCGACGGTCTTGATGACCACCTTCACGATGTCAATGTTCTTCCATTCGTTGAAGCCGCCGATGTTGTAGGTATCGCCAATCTTGCCCTGGTGGAAGATGACATCGATGGCGCGGGCGTGGTCGACCACGTAGAGCCAGTCGCGCACGTTCTCGCCCTTGCCGTAGACAGGCAGGGGCTTGCCGTGGCGGATATTGTTGATGAAGAGGGGGATGAGCTTTTCCGGGAACTGGTAGGGGCCGTAGTTGTTGGAGCAGTTGGTCACCAGGGTGGGCATGCCGTAGGTATCGTGGTAGGCGCGCACGAAGTGATCGCTGCCTGCCTTGGAGGCGCTGTAGGGGCTGTGCGGGTTGTATTTGGTGGTCTCCAGGAAGAACTCGCTGCCGTAGGGGGCGGAGCCTTCGGGTTTGTCCAGCTCCAGCGCGCCGTATACCTCATCGGTGGAGATGTGGTAGAAGCGCTTGCCTTCCCAGTTGCCGTTCCAGTGCTGGCGGGCGGCCTGCAGCAGGCTCAGCGTGCCCATTACGTTGGTGCGGGCAAAGGTGAAGGGGTCTTTGATGGAGCGGTCTACATGGCTTTCTGCGGCCAGGTGAATCACGCCGTCAATATCGTACTCCTGCATGAGGGAGCACATCTTGTCGAAGTCGCAGATATCAGCCTTCACGAAGGTGTAGTTCGGCTTGTCCTCAATGTCCTTGAGGTTGGCGAGGTTGCCTGCGTAGGTGAGGGCATCGAGGTTGATGATTTTGTACTCCGGGTATTTGTTGACAAAGAGGCGTACAACGTGGGATCCGATGAATCCGGCACCGCCGGTGATGAGAATGTTCATGATTTACGATTTGGGATTTACGATTTGGGATTTACGATTTACGAAGAGGGAAGGAAATTATTGGTTGAACTTGTATTTTTTGTGTTTGGAAGTGGGTTTATAGGTTGTGGCGTATTTTGCCCAGATGCGTCGCCATCCTGCTTTATCGAACGGTCCAGCAGTAACGCTTTCAATCGGGGCGTGTCGGGAAACGCTTTCGATGATGATGTTAGCGCCGGACTTGTGGAATTGAGCCTGGATGACCGGAAGTGTATCCTTGGTAACAACGAGCAGCAGGTCAAACTCCTTCATCCCTCTAGAGGAAAGGGCTTTGCACAGCTCCAGACTATCTGCCGCTAGTGATTCCGGACTACCCAACTCTTCCAGGTGGGGCTTATACACAAAGAGAATGGTTTCAGGGGAGTTAGCGAGTTTGTTGAATTTCTCCTTCAGGTGGGCAACGCGGGAGATGAGTTCAGCTTTATCTTCTTGAAGCAAGGCAGGATTTGCATCCGGCTTCCAGATTTTAGCATGGCCTCTTCCGTGAAAGTTTATCATGTGCACGGCATCTTGCCACATCGGGGGGGATGGTTTGAAATCCTTACCTATGCTATCCAGAGACTGGATTGCTTTAATCAGGTCTCTGATGCCGTATGTGTAGCACCAATTGAATAGATGCGATTCAAGGAATTTATGGTATTCCAGGAATTGGAAAGCTACCTCGCAGTTGAATCCCAAGGAGATGATATGATTGTATGTGCGAAGGGGGGCAGGTGCAAATAACTTGTCCAGCCAGTCTGAAAAACAGGTGACTCTTTTCGCTACGCTTTTTTTGAGATTCATATGAGGTGATGGAAAGGATTTGGGATTTGCGATTTACGAATTTGATTTGAGAAGACGAGGGGGATTTGCGATTTTGGATTTCTTATTTTCCTGCGGCGGAGCCGCCATTATCTGAATTCGTAAATCGTAAATCGTCCTTCGTAAATCCCTGAATCATTGTGATGCAATGCTTCAGGGAAGTATGCCAGTGCGGGATGGTGAGGTTGAAGGTCGTGCGGATTTTGGTCTTATCCAGCACGGAAAAAGCGGGGCGTGTGACCTTGCTGGGGAATTCGTTGCTGTGGCAGGGATTCACCGCGCAGGGGCTGCCTGCCAGCTGGCCGATAGCTACGGCAAAGTCGTACCAGGAGCAGACGCCCTCATTGCTGTAGTGGTAAACACCCTCTGTCGGGGTGGGGGTGTTGAGAATGGTGCCGATGACATCTGCCAGGTCACCTGCATAGGTGGGGGTGCCTACCTGGTCGAAGACTACATTCAGGCTCGGACGGCTCGCCATGAGGCTGAGCATGGTCTTCACGAAGTTCTTGCCGTGAATGGAGTAGAGCCACGCTGTGCGGATGATGACGCTGCGGCAGCCGCTGGCGGTGATAGCCAGCTCGCCTGCCAGCTTGGTGCGTCCATAGGCCCCCAGCGGGCTGGTGGGAAGGTCTTCGGTGCGGGGGGTGTTGCCATCGCTGCCGAACACATAGTCGGTGGAAACGTGGATGAGCAGGGCGCCTTCTGCCTTGGCGGCGGCTGCCAGGTTGGCGGCTGCGGTGGCGTTGATGAGGTGGGCTACTTCTTCATTGTCTTCTGCGGCATCTACATTGGTGTAGGCGGCGCAGTTCACAACGGCACCCACGCCCTTGGCGGCTTCCAGCACAGCTGCGGCATCTGTGATGTCGAGCTCCACGACATCGGTGAAGATGAATTCATGCTCTGCGCATGCCTCTGTTGCCACGCGGCGCATTTCATTGCCCAGCTGACCGTTGGAACCTGTTACGAGTATCTTCATATTCAGTAGAGAGGAGTGTTGATATCGAAATC
>CAJGDB010000133.1 GCA_904502165.1 uncultured Akkermansia sp. | reverse complement strand
CCTTCCGTCGCAGAAGGCATGCAAGTGCTGGGCTATGCCAACATGCTTAATCATGGAATACCTACTGTACAACAAGAATTAGAAAATAATGGCAATGGTCATGCCGTTTTCACTATTGACCGTATAACTGTATTCGAGGCTCGAATTATGCAACCCCCTGTATGGAGCAATTCTCCTAATCCCTTGCCTAATCCCTTGCCTAATCCCTTGCCTGAAATTCTCGCTCTCATAGCTGAAAACCCACGCATCACCTACATGCAACTTTCAGAGAAGCTGAAGATAAGCAGAGAAAGCATCCGGCAACACCTGAAGTCATTGAAGGAAACCTACCGCCTTATTGAGAGACAGGGCAGTACCCGTGGCAGGTGGATCATTAACCGAAATAGCTAGTCCGAGAATACTCTCAACAGATAAAAACCCGTTTGAACCTGCCTCATTCGCCAATCAGAACAAGCACGGATGCATGGGAAAATGACGCTGTCCGGAGCACGGATGTCATACCAGGGCAAAGTGCTTGCTTTTTCATCATGAGGCCGCTATGATGGCACAGCTATGTACGATGCGGAAGAGCTGAGCAATGAAACCATGGTCTGGGTGCGCGGGGAGGAACTTCCCGCAGGGGAAAGCCATGTAGACATGGTCCGCCTGCTGGCAGGAGAGCTGGCAGAACTGACGGGGTGGCCCAGGCGCACACTGGTGAACACGGCTCTGGATCGCGAGGCACAGGACAGCACCTACCTTGGCTACGGACTGGCAATTCCGCACGCGCGTGTGTTTGATATAGCGCAACCGGCAGTCTACCTGGCGCGCAGCACCGCCGGGGTGGACTGGCAGGGAAGCGCGGCCCGCCTGGTGTTTCTGGTAGTGGTGCCGGAGGAGCGCCCGGAGTGGCATTTGCAGATTATGAGCCGCATTGTACGCTGGCGGCAGAAGAGCGGGCTGACGGAAGATGAAATGGTGGAGATGCCGGCAGACACCCTGGCTGCCCAGCTGCGCGAATTGCTGGCTCTGACCTGACATTTCCATACGCCGCGCCAGCGGCGTATTTCATTGAGAGAGCGACCGACTGCCGGCATGGCGCGCGGAGTGATTTTACCCCCCACCTTTTCGCAACGGGCTTATGCTGAATATTCTACACCCCTCTCTTGCGGAGCAACTCCACCTTGTCATGCTTTGCTCCATGGAGCAGTCGCCCCGCTACCGCGGGGCTCAATGAAATTCACGCTCTGCGTGTATGAAATACCGCAGTTCCTGCGGTATGAAAGCGGCTGTGCCGCATGAAATACACGGCCAGTGGCCGTGTATGCCATACGCCGCAGATGCGGCGAATGGCAAAGCCAACAATAATGCTTGAGGTAGCAGCCCAGATGTGCTACGATGCACAGCATGTTCAGAAAATGCCTGTTTTCCCTGCTGGCGGGGTGCCTGATGAGCAGCAGCCTCTGCTTTGCTGATAGTGTATCCGTGCAGAATCCCGGTGTGTGGCCAATCATGAAGCGGGCCCGGTATAACCCGGTGGCCAAGCTGACCGTGCAAGCCACGGAGGTAAAGAAACCCGCGAAGCTGACCATCTATCTGGATAACGCCCGCCAGGTACAGAAGATTACCCTTCGCAGCGGAGCTGCCAATGGAATGGATTTCAAGGACAGCACAGAATACGGCAGCGGTGAGCCGAACAGCACGGGCAAGGTCGTCATCACCTGCACTGAGAAATTCACGGCGGGTGAGAACATCCTCTGGCTGGATGTGGAAGCCAGCGAGGAAGCCATCATCGGCTCCCAGATGACCATCAAGAAGATGGAAATGCAGCTCAACGGGCAGACACTCAACATAGACATGGAGCCCATTTCGCAGCGCATCGGCATCATGCTCGGTTACCCGGGAGAGAAAGTGGGGCAGCTGCGGGGCGCACCCCGCCCTTGTGCGGCGTTCCGTATTCCCGGCATCATCCAGACCCAGAAGGGAACCCTCATTGGTTGCTTTGATGCCCGCTATGATAACGAAGTGGACCTCTGCCGCGATATTGATGTGGCCGTGGTGCGCTCTACCGATGGCGGCCAGACCTGGACCCTGCCGGAGGTCAACATGGATTCCGGCCCTGGTCTGGATAATGGGTGTGGCGACCCCTGCATCCTGCAGGACAAGAAAGGGCGCATCTGGATGCAGGCCCTGGCCTGCCACTTTGCCCCCGGTGCCCGCGCCATCAACGCCTCCGGCAAAGGAACAGAAATCAACAAGACCGGCCAGTGGGAAATGGTTTATTCCGACAACGACGGCCAGAGCTGGAGCCGCATTGTCAACGTGACCAAGCAGGTGAAGAAAGACGAGTGGAACCTCATTCTGGCGGGTCCTGGCAATGGCATATGCACCAAGGATGGTGTCATTGTGTTCCCGGCCCAGATATGGCAGCACGATGCCAACCCGAACTGCCGAAGCACCATCTGCTACTCCAAAGATAATGGCCGCACCTGGAAAATGGGCGAAGGGATTCCCGAAAAAACATCCGAATGCCAGGTCGTGGAGCTGAAAGACGGCTCGCTGATGCTCAACTGCCGTAATGAAATGCGAAAGGGCAAACGCATCGTCTACATCACCAAAGACCTGGGGCAGACCTGGGAAGCCCACGAGAGCAACGGAGTCACGCTGAATGACCCCACCTGCCAGGCATCCCTGGTGAAGGTGGATTCCAGGAAGTTCGGTTCTCTGCTGCTCTATTCCAACCCCTGGATTCACGGGCGCAGCAATATGAGCGTGCGCGCCTCGAAAGACGAAGGCAAGACCTGGAACAACGGCGTGCTCTACGACAGCCGCGGCTGCTGCGGCTATTCCTGCATCGCCATGACAGACCCGGACCATGTGGGCATCATCTACGAAACCGCCCATACCAATGGCGAGACAAGCTACCGTGGCATCGGCTTCATCCGCGTGCCGCTCGAAACAGTGGTGACCGGCAAGGATGTACCGGTCAAGGCTGCCCCGGTTGCTGATTCCGATAAGAAAGCCAGGAAGGACAAGAAGGGCAAGAAAAGCAAAAAGGGAAAGAAGAAGAAAAAGACAGACGACTAACCATTTGCCATCTAACGCACTGAAGCCTGCTTCCGTGCGTTTTTTCTGCACCCGCCCCCGCCGGAAGTCGCAGCATTTTGAAATCCGGCCTCTTTGGTACTTGCTAGGGATGAAAAAATGTGATAGGCTGGGAGCATGTTCAGAAAATCCTTGTTAGCCCTGCTTGTCGGCGGACTGGCGTATGGCAGTGAAAGTTTTGAAAAATTCCCCACAGGGGCTTTTACCGGTGG
>CAJGDB010000132.1 GCA_904502165.1 uncultured Akkermansia sp. | reverse complement strand
TCCGATGGAATGGTACAGGAAATAAACAAAAATAGTAAAGATGAAATATCCGGAGGGCGATGAAGTTAATGTTGGAGATGTCATTTGGACTAATGGTGGATGTAATATCCGCAGAGTTAGTAAGGTGTTATCAAATACGGAACTGTTGAAATCTGAGAGTGAAAACGAACCTGGTATTATGTGGGTTCGAAATATTAACCCATGTAGCTCTCCTGATATTTTCGGATTTGAGGCCGAAGCAGACTTTTCATATGAGGGGATTGGTAAGTTAACACAAAATGAACTTAAGCACATTGAATATTTATTTCGTACATTAGAAATACAGTTAGGTAAAAAAATATGGCATAATAAAAATTTATTATACTATCCTGTTTTCTACCGATTAAATGATACATTTAATTGGTTTATATTTTGTTACGATACATCAACAAACAAAGAGACATGTTATGAATTTCGAGAAAATGAAGAGAAGTTTTATATACTTAATGATAAAGAATTGTGTCGAAAAATACGGTTAATGTAATCATTTTAATTGTATTGTGTACTTCCGTTACTCAAAAACGGTAATCCCCCCCCCGGTGGGTATCAAATTGCGTAATTACCCACTATGAATCCATCTCCAACCAGGACTCCTATGAAACCTGACTCCAGACTCGATATCAGAAGGCTCATCAGCGCATACCTGTGGGGGCATCTGGCGCTCATGGTGGGGGTGCTGATGTTCTGGCTTCCTGTCTATTTTGTGTTATACGGCGGGGTTCAGGCGGTGGTGTTGCTCTGTCTGCTGCGGAAGGGGAGATCCGGTGAGGTGTCTGACTTCAGGCGGCGGTCCATCTGCTTGTTTTCGTGGCTGGAGTGGGTTTATACCGTTGCGTTGCTGTTCGTGGGAGCTCGTGGGTACTTCGAGCTGCCGTTGGATTGCCTGAAGGGAACCAGCTTCAATAATCCGGAGTTCTTTCCGTTCTATTATTCCCTGCCGCCGAATGCCTTTTATGCGGCTGTGGCATTGATATGGGGTGTTGCTTATGCTATAAGGAAAGCATGCTGATTCATGTATAGAAAATGTAATTTTATGAAGATACCATTTTTACAGGGATTGGTGCTGGCTCTGGTAATGTGTGTGTGCCAGGCTGCTGCAGGTGCCGGCCGGCAGGCCCTGGAAAGTGAGTTGCGGGCGGAATCTGAGCCGGCGGGCTTTCTGTGGCTGGACCGGGAGGTTGCCATGCTGGAGCTGGAGGCGGCCATGGAACGCAGCCGCAGCCTGCCTATGACTCCGCAGCAGGCCATGGATGCCGCGCGGGCTTATGTGAAGGCTCATCCGGAGGAGGGGCGACAGCGGGTGTGTGATGCATCCTGTCTGGTGCTTGCCCATGCCCGGGTCAGCGTGTTCGGGGATTATTACTTTTTTCGCTCGCTGAGGAATTTCAAGTTCAGCCAGGCCCGGCTGGTCGGGTTCTTTGTGAATGCCCGCAGTGGGGAGGTGATTCCGTATCCGGGTGCCGATTTCAGCGGCGATGAGGAGGACAGCCCGTATCGGGTTGCCATTTCCTACAATGAGGATGTGGAGGGAAAAATCCTGATTGCCCCGGATGACCCGGATGCGCTCAGGTCGCTGGGCTGGGCATATATGAGGGGGAAGGCTGTGCCGAAATCGACGGAGAAGGGTGCTGCGTATCTTCGGCGTGCTGCTGATAAGGGAGATGAGCTGGCCCAGCGCGACTATGCAGACTGCTGCTGGCATGGCCGCGGTGTACCCGTATCGCGCGAGGAAGCCATCCGGTATTACCGCCTGGCCGTTGCACATGAATTTCCGGATGCTCATTCTGCCTGCATGCTGGGGAACTGCTATGCACGTGGCGAGGGTGTCCCTCAATCCTGGGTGGATGCTGTGCAATGGTACCGAGTGGCGGCCGATGACAGGCACGCCGAGGCCAGCTACCACCTGGCCGAATGCTATGAGAAGGGCCTGGGGGTGCCAGTCTCCCGGGAAAGAGCCATGAAGCTTCACGAGAGTATTATCGAGGACCATCGGGCGGCCGATGACGAAGATTGGATGACCTGGGCGAACAAGGCCAGAGCATCTCTGCTCAGAATGAGATAAGGGGCGGGCTGTTGACTTAATCTTTGTTTAATGGTATTTTAATCCCGGAATATGGAATTATCCCTGAATATCAGTGGCGAAAGCATTTCGGCAGGGGGTAAGGTTATCTTCATGCCGAAAAATGCGGATGAATATGTGTTCCTGTATGGGGGTGAGTCCTTTGTTATCAGCAGGGATTCGTGCTTTCTGGATACCTTTCTGGGGAGACGTAGTTTTCGCGCGTTTCGCGGGTGCGGGGAATGTATGGGGCGGTTCAGGCTGCATGGCCTGCGGAAGCTGGAAATTGAACTGACTCTCGATACCGGGCGAATCGTTGCCTCGCTGCCTCTTCTGGGGCGGTGGTGGAAGCCCAATCGTGTATTCACGGTTGGGGAGACATCGTATACTCATCAGGGTAAAGAATTGATACTGAGTAATCCTGTCTGTCTGGGGCGCGCTGATATCCTGACAGGGTGCTTTCTGCTCTCCATCCTGAGCAGAGAAATGGACGACGCATCAGGGCCTGTTGATATGGATTGAATGATGAGTACCGGGGTGAACAGGGCAGTATCTTTCTGCCTCCGCCTTGCTCTCAGGGTGGCGGGGTGCCTGGTGGCTGCGTTGTGTGCCACGTTGGTGCTCAGCAGAACGCTGGGCGCGTTGTTCGATGCAGTGCCGCTGCGGCTGGTCACCTGGCTGGTGCGCACCTGCTCCCCGGAGACCATTATTGATGGTGAAACGGCTTATGATGTGCGCATGGGCGACAGTATGGTGTTCTATGGCGTGCTCCTCTTCGCTCTTTTCTGGTATGTCTCCGCGCGGTTAAGCAAGCAGAATGCCGAGTAAAGGCAAATGTGCTTGATAGGACTCTGAAAAGGAGTATAATACCCGGTGGATATGGCGATTTTCGGAAAACGACTCCATTTTTTACAAAGCATTTATACGCAATTGTTTGGAGTCGCTAAAAATCACAGTCACAAAAAGGCTATTAAAACCTCCGATACGCAAGTGTCGGAGGTTTTTGCTTGTGGCAGAATATAACATTTGCTGGGTCAATAGCAAAAAGTGGGGTGGGTGAATCGGGCTTATGTGGTTTATATGGAGTGCGGAGTGGGCAGAGATGCAGCGCTGTGCTGCGGTTGGAGGCAATAGTGTATACCTTTCTGCAGGGGGAGGGATATCTGGAGCGGCGGGGTTTTCCTCCTTCGGGCCGGGGACTCAGGCCCGCCCGGGTACGGGTGGGGGATATAATGGCTGCGGCAGCCGGAATGACCGGAGCTGCGTCTCTTTCCATCATCACCTGACTTCCCCCCCCTTCTTCACCTATGGCTGACAGCAAGCCCCGCAGGGGCAGACCCAGAGGCGGATTCAAGCTGAATCCGGCAG
>CAJGDB010000131.1 GCA_904502165.1 uncultured Akkermansia sp. | reverse complement strand
TAAGACCATACACACATTATAGTGTGCATTTTTGTCCGCGCTATTCTTTTCTGCCCCCTATTTTTGCATTTCGGTGTGCATATTTTTGTCCGAATGCGGCCCCAGGTGGAAAAGCAGATAGGGGATTGACTTTTTACGCGCAAGAGCGTATAGTAACGCGCGTATGACCACAAACGCCAAGAGCTACAAAGACACCATCTTCCTGCCGGACACCACGTTCCCCATGCGCGGTGATCTCACCACCAAGGAGCCGGCACGCCTGGAGAAATGGGAGAATGAGAAGCTCTATGAGCGAATTACCACGCGCCGCAAGGCGCAGAATGCCCCCCGTTTCGTGCTGCACGACGGCCCGCCCTTTGCCAACGGCGATGTGCACATGGGCACCGCACTGAACAAGATTCTCAAGGACCTCATCGTCAAGAGCAAGACCATGGCGGGCTACTACGCCCCCTTCATTCCCGGCTGGGACTGCCACGGCCTCCCCATCGAAGCCAAGGTGGTCAAGGAATTCCAAGGGCTTGAGCCTGCTGAAATCCGCCGCCGCTGCACCGAGTTTGCACTCAACTACATTGACTTGCAGCGTGTTTCCTTCCGCCGTCTGGGTGTATTCGGCGACTGGTTCAACCCGTACATCACCATGGAACCGAAGTACGAAGCCGATATTCTGCGCGTCTTTGCCAGGCTGGTGGAAAGCGGTGCCGTGTACCAATCCATGAAGCCGGTGCAGTGGAGCTATGCCCACCACACCGCCCTGGCCGAAGCCGAGGTGGAATACATGGAAGACACCTCCACCGCCATCTATGTCGGTTTCGAGATGGATGGTCCCGTGTGCGGTATCGAGGGCACCGAAATGGTCATCTGGACCACCACTCCCTGGACCCTGCCCAGCAACCTGGCTGTTGCCCTGAACCCGGATTTCACCTATGTGGTCGGCCGCTACACCAAGGATGGGGCCGAGCGTAAATTCATCATCGTTCGCGAGCTCATCGAAACTGTGACCTCCAAGACCGGCTGGGCTTTCGTGGAAGAGCTTGCCACCTTCAAGGGCAGCGAGCTGGAGAAGCGTAACGCACGCCACCCCTTCCTCGACCGCGAATCCCTCATCATCAATGCCGATTACGTGACCACCGATGCCGGTACAGGCGCTGTGCACATTGCCCCCGGCCACGGTATGGACGACTACATTGCCGGCATGGCCTACGGGCTGCCCGTGCTCTCCCCGGTGGATGACGATGGCAACTACACCGCTGAATGCGGCCTGCCCCACCTGGTCGGCAAGCACGTGTTCCAGAGCAACGAGGACATCATCACCCTTCTGGTGAACGGCAACCGCCTGCTGGGCCGCGAGGAATTCACCCACCAGTACCCGCACTGCTGGCGCTCCAAGACCCCCATCATCTTCCGCGCCGTCAAGCAGTTCTTCATCAGCATGGAGAAACTGCGCCCCGTGGCACTGGAGCAGATTGACAAGACCGAATGGATGCCCGCCTGGGGCCGCAACCGCATTTACAGCACCGTGGAAGCCCGCCCGGACTGGTGCATTTCCCGCCAGCGCACCTGGGGCGTGCCGCTGCCTGTATTCTTCGACGAAAACGACCAGCCCGTGCTGAGTGCCGACATCGTGAACAAGGTGGCAGACCTGGTGGCTGAACATGGCACCAACATCTGGTTCGAGCTCACCAGCGAGCAGCTGTGCGAAAAGCTTGGCCTGCCCGCCAACCTCAAGAAGGGCAAGGACACCCTCGACGTGTGGATTGACTCCGGCTGCTCCCACGTAGCCGTGCTGGAACGCCACCCGGAGCTCTGCGCTCCCTGCGATGTGTACCTCGAAGCCACCGACCAGCACCGCGGCTGGTTCCAGAGTTCTCTCATGCTTTCCTGCGCCTGGCGCGGCACCGCTCCGTACAAGAAGGTGCTCACCCATGCCTTTGTGGTGAACCAGGACCGCTCCAAGCTTTCTAAGAGCGCCCAGGGCACCTACACCAAGCCCACCAATGCCAAGTATTTCTACGAGAAGTACGGCGCAGACATCGTGCGTCTGTGGGTCAGCAGCGTGGACTGGCAGAACGAAGTTCCCTTCGGAGAGGACCTCTTCAAGCAGATTACCGACCCCTATCGCCGCCTGCGTAACACCCTGCGTATCCTGCTGGCCAACCTGAAGGGCTACAAGGGCGAGAAGCCGGAGACCCTCGACCCCACTGATGCCTGGATTCTGGAGCGCACCAACACCCTTATCCGCGAGGTACGCGCCGCCTACGAAGGCTACGAGTTCCGCAAGGTGTTCATGGCCATCAACCAGTTCTGCACCAACGACCTCTCTGCTCTCTACATCGACATGACCAAGGACAGTCTGTACTGCGATGCCGCGGATTCCCCGCACCGCATCAGCAAGCAGTTTGCCATTGCCCGCGTGTTTGATGTACTGGTGAAGCTGCTGGCCCCCGTGCTGGCCTACACCTGCGATGAGGCATGGGAACACGCCGGCAACGAGGGTTCTGTGCACGAGCAGGACTTCCCCGCCGCCGATCCTGCCTTCGATGCCGGGCTCACCGCCACCTTCGACCGCCTGCAGCAGATCAAGAGCGTGATTCAGGTGGCCATCGAAGCCCAGATTAAGGCCAAGGCCTTCAAGAAGAACAACGAAGCCGCCGTATCCCTCACCGTTCCTGAAACGGAGGATGCCGCCGTGCTGGCCCTGCTGCAGAACAAGCAGTTTGCCAAGGAGTTCTTCATCGTGGCTGACCTGGAGGTAAGCACCGGCACCGAGCTGGCTGCCACCGCCGCCATGACCCCGTACGCCATGTGTCCCCGCTGCCGCCGCTATGAGCCCGCCGTGAATGAGGAGGGACTCTGCGAACGATGCGCCGCCGTCATGGCCTGAGAAACCCCTTAACCATCAGCGGACAGGCGCCCTCCCATCCCGGAGTGCGCCTGTCGCATTCAAACTACTGAATTATGCCCCGTCGCGTATCCTTCTGGCTCATCCTGCTCATTGCTGTCCTGTACCTGCTCGACCAGCTCACCAAATGGGCAGTCGTCCTCTGCTTCCCCTATGACTGGGTGCAGAGCTACAGCAGCAGAATCATTCCCGTTATCCAGGGAAGCGAATTCATGAACTTCTGCCTGGTGCGCGTGCACAACACCGGAGTCGCCTTCGGCACCGGGCACGGCACCGTGTGGGCTCCCTTCGTCTTCCTCTGCGTGCAAGTCGTGGCGCTGGTATGGTTCTACCGCCTGTTCCGCAAGGGCTTTTTCTCCACCCGCGCACTGCGCGTAGCCTGGGCGCTCATCACCACCGGCATCATCGGCAACATGACCGACCGCCTCCTGCAGGGCTTCTTCATTCCCGGCGCAGAAGGCAAGGGGTTCTTCACCAACCTGATGAGCGGCTACGTGGTGGACTTTCTGGACTTCTCCTTCCCCTGGATCAAGACCGCCATGTACCCCTACGGCTACCACTGGCCCTC
>CAJGDB010000130.1 GCA_904502165.1 uncultured Akkermansia sp. | reverse complement strand
AGCGGAATATGGCTTCATAAACCTTTGTACCATACTGCCGGGAGCAGCGGATGCGGATGCTGCCGGTTCCGGGGTTGATGCGGTAGGTATGGATGAGGCCGTTGCTGTTGATGTGGGTGACGCCGTCGATTTCACAGCGGGCAGAGCCGATGATGGTGAGTGTGCGGGCTTCTTCGGGTACGTACAGTTCTGTATTGAGCGGGTATTCACCAGTGTTGTAGGCGGTGGAGAAGTCGCAGTCGGTCAGGCTGGAGGCCATGGCGGCGGTGTCTACACTAGGTATGGTAATCTGGAAGGAATTGAGGCGCAGTTCCTGGTCCTGGTTACTGATGTTGGTGAACTGGATGGCAGAGATGCGCTTTTTGGGCATGTATTTTTTCTGTACCACGAATTCGGCATCGTAGTATTTCTGGAGGTATGCTTTTTCTGTGCTGCCGTCCTCCAGGGTGAATACCACTTCACCCCATTCCAGGAGATTCTCGTTATCGAGATTGACGGAAAGACCCTGGCCGCTTACCGGCGTGGGGAATACAATGCCGAAGCCCTGGCCGGGCGCGGCTTTGGCGGTTTCCATAACGCGGACCAGTGCCACATGCGTTTCATCGCTGTAAGCGGAAAGGCTCTTCAGGCCGCTTACAGTGTTGCTCAGGCGGGCGGGCAGCTGCTTGTTCACCACGAACTCGCTCACGCTCAGGAGGCGTTTCTGCTGGGGCTGGGTGATGCGGTAGCGCAGCCAGCGGGCGGTGATGGGGGCTTTGCTGAGGTCTTCCAGCACTACGCCGGTGGTGCGTTCTGCACCCAGCGGGGTCCAGGATTCGTTGTCGCAGGAATATTCCAGCTGGCCATAGGTGGGGGCATGCTTTTTGCTGCCGCGGTCGCGGAGCACAAGCTTGAGGGTCTTTACTTCCATGGGTTTGCCGAAATCCAGGCAGAACCAATCGCCGGCCTGCTGGGCGCGGGCAGATACCCAGTGAGTGTTGAAATCGTTGTCCGATACGTTGGCAATATGCTCTTTCTCATTGCCCATATTGGTGTGGAACGTGGGCATGAGAGCTCGGAAGTCGCAGCCGGAAAGTGCTGCGTAAATGCTGGCGTTGAGGTAGTTGTATGTGGCAATGACTGACGGCGTGATGGCATAGGCAGCTACCTGTACGTCTTCCACCTGTTCCACTTTGCCATCCACCCAGGCATCGCGGCGGAGATTTTTGATGGATGTGAGCTTATCCACCATGCGGAAGAAGATATCCATGCGTTCGGGCAGGCTGTTGGTCTGCAGGGCACGAATGCCATCAATGCCGGCCATGCCTGTGGTGTAGAAAGCGCGTATCCACGGGTCGATTTCGCGCTGCAGCGGCCCCAGGTCGCGGGTGTCGCGCAGTTTTTCGCCAGCGCTTGCCACTGAGCTGAAGAGAACCAGCATCTGGTTGCCCAGCTCGGTATCCGGTGTGCCGTTTACAATGTTTTCGCGGAAGCGGTTGGGAAGGTCACCGAGATTGACTGATTCCTCGCGGTAGTAGCCGTGGTTGTTGGGCAGAAGGTAAGAATTGTGGTCACAGAAGGTCTGCATGGCTGTGGCGCAGCGTGGATACATGCGCGCAATGCCGTCCTTCCAGGTCTTGTCGGAATCGAAGGCGGTGATGTTCCAGGCATAGTTGGCAACCCCGAAGAGGCCCACCTTGCTGGCTTCTGCGCGTTCCATGGGGTTGGCGACAAAGCCGCTCATCTGGTTTTTCATGTCCGGGGCCTGGTCCAGACCATAAGTGCGGCCCATGGAGAGGCGGGAGGGCTTGAAGTCATTGCAGGGCCAGTTCCACCAGATGAAGGTGGGGCGCTTGACCAGCGGGTTGACCCACTGCTGCCCCTTCAGGGTGATGTCGTGTACCACGGTATCACCGGTCCACATGACATGGATGTCCTTGTGGAGGCCTTCGCCGATGGTGGTGAGGAATTTTTCATTGGTCCAGCTCTTGTTGTAGCCGGTGGGGCACATGATGAGTTCCTGGTTCACATCCGGGTGCTTGCGGATGAAGTTTTCCAGAATGTAGTTGCAGAGCTGCACCTGGCGCTCCGGCTTGCCGATTTCGCCGAAGGAGTCATCCACCAGCACGCCGAAATCGCGCACGCCGATTTCATACATGAGCTCCAGCTTGCGGCAAAGGGCATCCATCTGCGTGCGGCCTTCGTTATCTGCCCAGTTTACGGTATTGGCAGGGTGAATGGCCCACACGAAACGCACACGGTTCTCGCGGGCGCACCGCACCAGGGAGGCCAGTTCAAAGGCTTTGCCTTCCGGGTAGGGCTGGTAGCAGCCTTCGCCATGGTGCAGGGGGTCATCCTTGGGGGCATAGATGTAGAGATTCATCTTGTTGCGCCCGTAGAAGCGGAACTGGCTCTGGCGGGCTTCAAAGCTCCAGGGGATGCCGTAGTAGCCTTCCACCGCGCCGCGGTAGGGCAGGTCAGGCCAGTCTACAATGGTGCCCACGGCAATGTCTCCCAGCTTAAGCATGCTGCGGATGTTGAGGTGGGGGAAGGGGTCTTTGTGGGCATCCTGGGCGCCGTTTACATCCACCAGCATCTGGCTGAGGGTCTGCTTAGCGTAGAACCAGCCGGCATCGTCGTTGTGCAGCACGGTTACGTGACCCTCCGGGGTGACCTCGATGGCGTAGCCGCCGGAGACGTTGGGCAGCTGGTCCCACAGCCAGCCGTGGCTCTGCGGGGTGCGGTGCTCTACGGTGAGTTTGTTGACCGGGGTGCTCTGCTCGTGCAGGTTGACTTTCTGCGGGGTGGGGTAAATGGCGGGCATGGCGTATACAGATGCTGTGCTGCAGACCGCAGCCAGAGCAAATACCAGGTTCATCAGGCTTGTTTTCATATACTGAGGATAAGGGGGAGCAGTTCGTTGAAATCGGTAAGGCGGTATTCGGGGTTCAGGGCAAGGCAGGCTTGTGCATTCCCCTGAGTGGTGCCGGCCCAGGCGGCATTGATGATGCGGACTCCCACGCTGTGGCAGAGTTCGATATCGCTGGGCGCATCACCCACGTAGATGAGCTCATCCGGCTGCAGCCCCCAGAGCTGCATGATTTCCTGCAGGCGTTCGGCTTTGCAGTTGTGTGTGGGTTTTCCCAGGCCGTACCATTCGAAGAGACCTTCCATGCCGTAGTATCGTATGGTGGGCAGGGCGGTGTAGTGTTCCTTGCCGGAAATCATCCCCACGCGCAGCCCGGCAGCCCTGACGGCCTGGAGCATTTCCACCGCACCGGGGAAGGGTTCGGGGGCCAGCTCGCCATGCAGCTGCTCATAGATGGCCACAAAGCGCTCAATGGGTAAGGCGGGGGCATCCGGCTGCATACCCAGCAGACCGCCCAGCACTCCGCGGTCGCTCAGCCCGAACCAGGAGACCACCTCTTCCTCAGAAGGGGTGCGCCCTGTTTGTTCGCCGACACACCGGCGGTACGCCTCCACGCAGAGCGGAAGCGTGTCTCCCAGGGTGCCATCCATATCGAATAATACTGCCTTGAGCATGGTGATGCTGAATAAGGGGTGAAACGGAATCTGCAGCCTAACATATAACGCACTTCCTGGCAAGCACACATCAAGACTGCATACATAGTGTATACGCGGTTGACGGGCTTTT
>CAJGDB010000129.1 GCA_904502165.1 uncultured Akkermansia sp. | reverse complement strand
CCGTTCCCTGGGGATGGATCCGTCTGCATGGGAATTGAGGAGTGATGCTCTGGTTTCGGTTTCAGACCTTACCCCCCTGGAGCTGCATGAAGTACAGGGTACTGGCCGCAACGATATGCTGGTGCTGCGTCACAGCACCGGGGCGCCCTTGCATGGTGGCATCATGATTGCAGCGGGAGATAATGCCGCGGCACCGGTCAAAGTGGAACATGGTTACGTACCCCTGCCGGGAGGCGAGGCCTACGTGATGGTGCGCGCCGGAGAGGATTACTTCCTGCTTTCCAACTCAAACGAATTCGGTACTGCTGGCGGGGCAGAGAATGACAGCGAGGCCGAGCTGCGGGCAATGGTGTGGACAGACCGCACCCTGTACCGCCCTGGTGATAAAGTGTATGTGCGAGGCTTCCTGCGTGCGGTGGATGAATTGAACCGGATCAGGCATTCTCAGCACCGCACCCTGGAGTTGCATTTTGAAGCTCCGGATGGCACCCGGATGTTCAGCCGTACGTTTGATGTGGATGCTTTCGGGGCGTTCAGTCAGGAACTTACCCTGCCTGCCGGGCAGGATGAAGTTACCGGCCGCTATTGTGTGCGGGTTGGTACAACGCGGCCGCGTACCCTGGTAAAGAAAGAAATCTTCTGCGAATTATACAGGCGTGATTCCTTTAGCGTCACGACCGAGGATAAGACAGAGAAAATCGCCCCGCGGGAATTGAAATTCCGGGTCCGGGCACAGGATTTTAATGATATACCCGTAACCAGTGGGCGGGTGGAATTGTCTGTGCAGAGCCCGCAGCCGCTCCAGGGTGCCCGCAATGAAGGCAGCGAGGAGCATCCCCGGTATGAATGGCAGGGCAGCCTGCCGCTGGGGGCAGATGGTACGGCAGAATTCAATCTCCCCGTGGTGGGTGAACCGGTGCAGGATTTTACAGTGCAGTATGAGGGTGCGGTGGTGAATGAGCGCGAGGAAGCCCGCCGCTTCTCCGCCTCTGCTTCCTACTCAGCGGCAGATGTGCGGGCTGAACTGCGCGAGGATGATACCTTGCGGCTGATTTGTTCCTGCTGCGGAAAACCCTATGCCAATGGCATGTCTGTGCGGGTGGCTGTCCGGGTTCCCAAATGGGCCATGGTGCCGCTGCCCAATGGGTTTACATTGATTGAGACCCGGAAGGAGGAAGTGTGGTCAGAGTGGGTGAGCATTCCGGCTGATGCGGAGGCGGGTGTCCCGCTACCCTTGCGCGAGATTCTGGCCCGCCACGCAGCAGAAGCCCAGGGACCCTGTACCATTGACATAACAGGGCTTGATTATCATGGCCGTGTGTTCCAGACCAGCTATGAGCGGGAAATGACCCGCAGTATAACAGAAACGTGGTTCAGTGTTGTTCCGGGGCACCAGCCTGGCCATATTGTGGTGGAGTGCGGCGCAGACAGCCGCATTGTTCTGGTGCTGAAATACGGCCGCCGAGTGCGGGTTCATACCATGGAGCTCCAGAAAGGTATCAATGAGTTTGCATTACCCCTTGAGGGTGATGAGGAAGGAGAAATCAGTTTGTGCGTGGCACGCCTGGAAAAACAGGAGCACACCGGGTGGCTGCAGGCGCTTAAGTCGCATGACCTGACCCTCCAGCTGCCGTTGAGACGCAGTGTGCTGCAGGTTTCGCTGGAATTACCCGGCACGGTGCGTCCTGGTACAGAACAGCGTTTTTCCGGCCGTGTGACACTGCCCAATGGTATGCCCTCGGCATCCGTAGTCACGCTGTACGCGGTAGATGCCGGAATGCTTTCCCAGTACGGGTATGAGCGCCCCGATGTGGTCGAATCGCTCAGCCGGAGAAAAGAACAGTTCCTGGGCGTACTCAACATGGCCGCCCGCAAGACCGGCTTCGAGCAGGGGGTGTTTACCCTGCGCCGCGTGCCGCTGCCGGGCGTGTGGCAGGGAGAGGGGCGTGAAGGCACCGGCGAATGGAAGCACCAGCCCTGGTGGATGCGCGATGGCGCAGTCATGGCAATGAAGAATGAGATGACGCCCTTTGCCTCCGGGGCAGATGCGGAGCCTTATAAGACTGCAGGAAGTGGAAGCGCTGCCACCATACGGAGGGCTGGTGCAGAAGTCGAACCACGCGTGCGGGTGAACTTCAATCCGCTGGCGCTGTGGTGCAGTGCCCTCAGAACAGATGCCGATGGCCGCTTTACCACCACCTGCACCTTGCCTGATACCCTGACGACCTACCGGGTTGTGGCTGTGGCGGCAGATAAGGATGGCAGTCGATTCGGCACGGGTGAAGGTGAGTTTACCGTGAATCAGCCATTGATTATCAGGGTGGGGACTCCGCTCTTCATGAGTGTGGGTGACAAGTTGCAGCTGCCTGTTACCCTGACCAACAATACTGAGGCTGAAGGTAGCTGGCAGGTGGAGCTTCAGGGGGGCAGCGAGCCTCAGCAGGTAAGCCTGGCAGCAGGGGCTTCATGCACCCTGATGTTTGAAGTCGCACCCCGTCAGGCGGGTGTGTACCCCTATCGCTGTGTTGCCACCGGTGCGACTGGTCAGGATGGGGTGGAGGGAAGTTTTGAAGTGCGTCACCCTGCGCCTCTGCTCAAGGAGGTGCACCATGCAGAGCTTTCTGCGGGACAGGTAAGCCTGGTTCCCCGGGAAAAGCTGGCAGCAGAACTGGCTTCGGCTCCCGGTTGTGAGCTGGAGCTCTATTTCTCTGCCAACCCGATGCTGCATTTGCAGGGGGGTGTGGATTTCCTGCTCGAGAACCCGGATAGTCCCATGACGGAAGGCCGGGCATCTGCTGTGCTGCCCTGGCTTCTCTATGAACGGCTGGTGCCGTTGTGCCCGCGCATGGCGCAGACCGTCGCCTGGAGGGTCCCGTATGTCATCGACCGCAAGCTGCGTGAGCTGCTGCAGTATCAGAATGAGGATGGCAGTCTGCCTATGGGGCACCGGCCCGGGAGTGGCAGCCTGCAGAGCAGCGCCCATGCTGCCATGGTGTTGCGGGTGGCTGAGGAACGCGGATACAGCCTGCCCCAGAAACAGTGGAGAAAGCTGCTGGAGTATCTTGAAAAGGCAGATATGAGCCAGGCTCACCCGCTTACCCGCTATGAAGCAGCCCGTGCCTTGCAGAAGCGCGATGCCCAGCATGCAGCCCTGCGGGAGGCTCTGGCCTGTAAGGATTCTACCGGTTGGAGCAGCGGCAGCGTGCGGCAGGACCTCGAATTCCTGGAATACCTGCGTACCCACAATGAAGGGCGGCACGAGGCTTTCCTGCGCTGGGTGCGTTCCCGTGCGGCTTCCTGGCGTTTCCAGAGCAGCTGGCGCAGCGCATGGTCGCTCTACGCTCTCATCACCTACATTGGGGATTCCAAGGGGGCTCCGCTGGAGGCATCCCTGCGCCTGCCCGATGGCAGCACGGTGAATCTCAACCGGAACGCCTTCCGCGTGCCGAATCCGGTGCTCGGCGGTAGTTACACCGTTGTGAGAGGCCCGGTCTATGCGGTGCTGCGCGCAAAGGCTCTGCCGGAGCAGACGGAATACCCCGGGGTGACGGAGCATGGCCTGCAGATGACCCGCGTGTATGAAAAGAAGGGCGAGGATGGTATCTGGCGCCCGGCCACGGAGTTTGCCGTGGGTGATGTGGTGCGCGTTTCGCTTACCTGCGCCAAGGCTGGTGAGCAGGAGCTCAACCACCTGGTGCTGGAGGATTACCTGCCCGCCAGCATGGAGGCCATTAACCCCAACGTGCCTACCCAGGCCGCCGGGCTTGAACCGCTCGAATGGAGCGAGTATTTTGACCAGCGCGAATACCTGGCCGACCGCGTGCGCGG
>CAJGDB010000128.1 GCA_904502165.1 uncultured Akkermansia sp. | reverse complement strand
TGGAGTGGCCATGGCGGCATCCATCCCCACCAGCCAGGGCAGCAGCGCAGCGTACGATTCCGTGCAGCGCTCGAGGTTATAGCGCATGACATGCGGGAGCAGAATCGTCATGGCCACGGCATGCGGCACATGGCACACACCACCCAGGGCATGACCAATGGCATGCACCGCCCCGACCATGCTGTTGGAGAACGCCACACCAGCCATTGTGGAAGCCACGGCCATAGCATAGCGGGCCTTCTTGTCGGAGCCATTGCGTGTCGCCTGCTCCAGATTCTCGCAGATGAGCTTGATGGCCGTCGTGCCGTAGGCTGTGCTCATGGGATTGGCCTGCAGGCAGGTGCAGGCCTCAATGGCATGCACCATGGCATCAAAGCCCGTGCTGGCTGTTGCCTTGGGCGGCAGGCCCATGGTCATGCGCGGGTCAATCACCGCAGCATCGGGCTGCACAAAGGGAGAGAGGAACTCCATCTTCACGCCGTTCTCATCGTTGCGGATGACGGCCACCCCGGTGCATTCCGACCCCGTGCCGGAGGTCGTGGGAACCACAACAAAGGGAATGTACTTTCCACGCACCAGGTTCTCAACGCCACCAATGGCAAGGATATCATCTGCATTCTGCGAGAGCACCAGGCGCACCCCCTTGGCGGTATCAATCACCGACCCGCCCCCCACAGCCACCAGCGCATCGCAACCGGAGCTGCGGTACAGAGCCGCAATCTCATTCACCACCTTGAGCGAGGAATCCACCGGAATATCGGTAAAGGTACAGGCAGGGCTGCACCCCTCTGCCGCCATGGCATCCACCACCAGCTGCATCGTGCCGATTCCAGCCAGTACGGCATCGGAAAGCAGCATGGGAGCCCGGGCACCCAGGTGCTCCAATTCATCGGCCAGACGCTCCAGCGCAGAGTCACCGCAGAGGAGTTTTACTACATTCTGAAATTCAAAGTACTTATTCATAATTAATTATAGCGACCAGTCATAAACCCGCACAGAATACGCCCGTAGACACGAATCGGGTTCACCTGCAGAGCTGGAATATCCGTTAAAATGTGTTTCGTGATAAACTTCGGGAAGAGATACCCCTCCACCAGATTCACCAGGCGGGCAAGTTTCATCACATCGGCAATTTCACCCTGCATGCTGAAAGCGTGCTGGGCATAGGCCTGAGCCAGCCCCATCTGCCCGGTGAACATGCGGAAGGAAATGCCGGTGGACTTGAGGCGCAGCGCACACACGGGCTTGTCCAGATGCTTCAGGTTATGCAGCTTGCCATCCTTCCACTGCACAAAGAGCCGGGGAGCATCGTAGCCGGTCTGCAGGGCGTAGCTCATTCCCTCAGGCATGCGGTTGAATTCATCGCGCACCCGGGTATCCAGTGCATACAGCTCCACCAGAGCGGCATGCACCACTCGCAGCACAATACGCACTGTCAGCTTCTGCAAGGTGAGTTTCATCCCTTATTCTCCTCTCTGTGCGGCAGCCCGGTTCAGGCGGTCCATCATGGCCATACCCAGTCCCATTTTCGGCAATTCCTCTGCCACTATCACATCCACAGCTTCGCATTCATCCATAGCGCGCATCACAGCAAACAAGCGGACCGCCGCCTCTGCCAGACGCCCGCTTCCGGGGGAAAGCGGCATCACTTCCTCCCAGCAATCCTGCGCGGCCAGGGGGGAATCTCCCTGGTAGGTGATAAGGCCGTAGCGCACACCTTCCTGCGGAGTAAAGGGTTCTTTCGGGTCGTGCAGCAGCAGCGGTTTGGTGGGAGCATAGTGGCTCTTGAGCATGCCGGGGGCGCAGGGGGTGGCAGCCTCGATATCGCTGCCCTTGCCGGGTTTCACCACCTTGCAGATCTTGCGGAGTTTCTCGCGGGTGACAGGCCCTTCACGCAGCACGCGGACAGCCGGGTTGCCCTTTTCGTCCAGACAGGGCTGCAGAATAGTACTCTCCAGACCTTCGGAACAGGCTCCGGCATCCAGCACCAGGGGAATGGAGCCACCCAGTTCCTTCATCACCGCCGGGGCGCTGGTGGGGGAGATATGCCCGAAGCGGTTCGCGCTCGGGGCTGCAACCGGACGCCCCAGAGCCCGGGCAACGGCCCGCATCACTTCATGACTGGTCACGCGGCAGGCCACCGTGGGGAGCCCGCTGGTCACAATGTCCGGCACGCATTCCTTGCGCGGCAGCACCAGAGTCATCGGTCCCGGCCAGAATTCCTTCACCAGTTTATCCACCAGGGGCTGCAGCGCCTCAGGAATCTCTGTAATATCCTTGAGCGCCTTCCCATTGGGCAGGTGGCAGATGAGCGGGTCGAAACTCGGCCGCCCCTTCACTTCAAAAACCTTGGCAACAGCGTCAGGGTTAAAGGCATCAGCACCAAGCCCGTATACTGTCTCTGTGGGAATAGCCACCAGCCCACCCTCTGCCAGCACAGCAGCGGCTTCCTTGTAGATACGGCGGCAGTCCTCCAGCGGATCCACTTCAATCACGCGAGTCTCCATGCGTGAATCATAGACCATACTCCACCAAAAGTCAATCATAATGAACAGGCGGCAGTACCAGGAACCGTAAAAAATACCACCAGAAAATACAGCCTAAAGATTTTTGATTCCCCGGCAGCAGCGCATCGTCACACCTGCATGGACCAGGAAAAATTACAGGAAACAGAGGAAAAGGTAAAGGCATGGATGGCAGACAAGCAGCACCGGCGCTGTATCAAGGCCGCCCTGTGTGCAGCCAACGCCGTCGTTCTGACGGGACTCACCGCAGGGCTTGCCCTGCTCTGGATAAACGAACTGAGACGCGCCAACGGCAAGTGCCATTGCGGCAAAGACTGCCCCCCGCAATGACGCAGCCCTGCAATGGCGCACCCCGTTCAAGCCCTGCACGCTGACACGTGCAGGGCTTTTTGCTCTTGAACCACAGGCTCTGGCAGCGTAGAATAATGGCACAGATACAAGTTATGAACAACAACGGTAGAATTTCACTCGTCGGCATTGGCTGCGGTTCCCGCACACGCACATACATGAAACTAGCCATGGAATACCCGGAGCAATTCCGCATTGTGGCCGCGGCAGACCCGGTCACCTGCCGGGCCGAGCAGGTACGTGATTTCGCGCCTGAGTCAGAGCGCAGCTCGATTCGCCTCTTTGCGAATGCCGATGAATTGCTCAGCCAGCCGAAAATGGCCGATGTGGCCATCATCGGCACGCAGGATGACTACCACTTCGAGCCCGCCAGACGCGCGCTGGAGCTTGGGTATGACCTGCTGCTGGAGAAACCGATTTCCAAAACCCTGCGCGAAGCTCTGGAACTGCGTGACCTGGCAGAAAAGCTTGGGCGCCGTGTTGCCATCTGCCACGTGCTGCGCTACACCCCGTTCTACAACACCATCCGGAATATCATCCGCAGCGGCGAACTGGGGAAAATCATGACCTTCAACGCAAACGAAGGCGTGGGAGCCTGGCATTTCGGCCATTCCTTCGTACGCGGACACTGGGGTAACAGCGCAAAATCCACCCCCATGATTGTGGCAAAATGCTGCCACGATATGGATATCCTCTACTGGCTGCTCAACCGCCCCTGCGAACAGGTTTCCAGCTTTGGTGAACTTTCTTTCTTCCGTAAGGAAACCCTCTCAGAACCGCGCCCCGTGCGCTGCACCGACTGGACCACCCCCATTGGTGAAGACCCGTGGGATGCCCGCAAGTACATCACCGATGACACCTGCCGCCGCTGGCTCAAGATGGTGATGGACGGAGTGGATGAAGCCACGCCGGAAGATATCACCGAATGGCTCAAGACCTCTCCCTGGGGCCGAGATGCCTTCCAATGCGAAGACAACGACCAGCC
>CAJGDB010000127.1 GCA_904502165.1 uncultured Akkermansia sp. | reverse complement strand
GGGGTACGGTCCAGTCAATCGTCACATTGGTGAACGGACTCTGGCCCCAGCGGCTCGGCACGTTCAGGTTGTAGACAAAGCCACGCAGGGCCTTCTTCACAGCCTTGTAGGGCAGCTGATCCTTGAACAGGTAGGGAGAAAGATAGGTGTCAAAAGAACTGAAGGCCTGTGCACCGGCCCATTCGCTCTGCAGAATGCCCAGGAAGTTTGCCATCTGCCCCAGTGCTTCGCGGAAGTGCTTGGGCGGGCGGCTGTTCACACGGCTGCGGACACCATTGAACCCTTCGTTGAGCAGGGCGCGCAGGCTCCAGCCGGCGCAGTAGCCGGTGAGGCAGTCCAGGTCATGGATGTGATAGTCGCCATTGCGGTGGGCGGCACCTTCCTCGGGGGTGTAAACCTGGTCGAGCCAGTAGTTGGCAATCACCTTACCGGCGGTATTGTTCACCAGACCGGCGTTGGAATAGGTGGTGTTGGAGTTGGCCTTGATGCGCCAGTCGGTATTACCGACGTATTCCTCAATCGTCTGCTTACAGTCAACCCAGGTGTTACCCTTGTACAGACCGGCAATCTGCTCACGCTGCAGCTTGTGCAGGAAACGGTATTTGATGAAGTTGCGGGCGGTGTCGTATGCACCGGCGCGCATGAGTTCTTTCTCAATGCGGTCCTGCACCATTTCCACAGGCAGGTATTCTTCGTGCTTCAGTTTGTCAAGCACGTTGGCATAGACAAGAGGATTATATTCCTCCTGGGAGGCGTGGAACGCCTTTTCGATGGCCTGCTGTACCTTGTAGGCCTCGAAGCGCTCGCGCTTACCGTTTCGTTTGATGATTTCAGGCATATTGCGTAGAGGTTGTAGAGAGTTTTCTGAACCCAGTTACCGGGGCGTCCCGGCAAGGCTGGTCCCTGCTCGGTGCACGGGGTTCAATCTATCACGCAGAAGATGCTTTTGCAAGCAAAAAAAACGATGTGGTCACACTTTTCTTTATACAAAATATAGAATGTCGATTTTTGCCGGCACACTATATATTGTGTACGTGTTCTATTTTATCTTCTTTAGAATACCTCTAGAAACAACTCCCCTTCCCTATGGCGCAAACGCTTCATTCAAGCGGGTTGAACGGCTACCGGGAGGATTCTAAAGGAGGGGTCAATATAATGTATGCCCAGCCCGGGAAGCCACATTATATAGCGCCCATCGAAAAGCAATCAATGAAGAGCCCAGATGCACTTCAAGTAGTCCTCTCCGTCGAAATCGAAGGGCATGGGCACAGAAATGAGGCGTGAGGCGGGACTACCGGCCGACACCATGCGCCGAAAAGCCGGCATGGACAATTTACGGCAGTTGGTGGAGCAGAGAATGCGGCCACCGGGGGCCAGACAGGCAGCGGCGAGGTTCACCAGGTGGTCATAATCCTTCTCCACGCGCCACACGTGGCCTTTTTCGTCGCGGGAGAAGGTAGGGGGATCCAGTACGATGATATCGAAGCGGCGGCCCTGGCGAGCAAAGCGATCCAACCAATGCAACGCATCGCCCTTGCAGAAATAATGGTCATCGGGGTCAACATCGTTGAGCGCCATATTTTCCCGGCACCAGCTCAGGCAGGGCTGGGCGAGGTCAAGCGTGGTGGTCTGCGCCCCGGCCAGTGCAGCGCAAACGGAAAAGGCTCCGGTATAGGCAAAAGTGTTGAGCACCTTCATACCCGGCTGGCAAAGGCGGCGGAGCTCAGCCCGGTTATCGCGCTGGTCCAGGAAAATGCCCTGCGAATACCCTGCCCCCATATCCATGAGGTAGCGCACGCCGTTTTCCTGAATCACGAAACGGAGCGGTACTTCCGGACCGCAGAGGAACTGAGGCGGTTCCTTCACATCCTTATCCAGCCGCTTCACATACACCGGCCGCCCGGTGGCTTTCAACAGGTCCTTCAACTCAGCGGGCAGCACCGTATCCCGCAGGGAAACAAGCAGGCGGTCTGCAAGAGCATCAATGAACACACCGGGCCAGGGTGCGCCGTCCGACACACGGAACGCATCCGTCTCTGGCGGCAGCTTGGCCAGGCGTTGCTCAATGAGCTTCTGCAGAGGATTCTTCACAGCAGGAAAGTCTTGGAAGCCGTATCAGCGGCCTTGCGGATAGTGGCAGCCATGGATGTGAGCGCATTGGCACGGGTGGAGGCCAGATGCTCCTTGAGGCCGCAGTCATCGAGGCGGCTCAGATCCGCCACAAGGATGTCTGCCGGGGTAAGACCGGATAGCAGGCGGATAAAGAGTGCAATGAGTCCCTTGGTGATAAGGGAATCACTGTCGGCATGAATGATGAGCCTGCCATCCTCCATCTCTGTACCCACCCATACGCGGCTCTGACAGCCCTTTATCAGGTTGGAATTCTTGCGGAACTTCTCCGGCATGGCCGGCAGACGGCGCCCCTGCGAGATGATGAATTCGTACTTCTCTGTCCAGTCTTCAAAGACGGACATATCATCGAGCAGGTCTTCTATGCGTGTTTCGTAATTCATCACTCAACTGCGGCTGGTGGCCAGCGTGTAAAGGACAGCCTTCTGGGCATGCAGGCGGTTTTCAGCCTCGCGGAAGATGACCGGGGCATTTGCTTCAAGCACCTCGTCCGTGATTTCGTAACCACGATAGGCCGGCAGGCAATGCAGCACAATGTGGCCAGGAGCTGCCAGCTTCAGCAGCTCATCATTCACCTGGTAGGGGAAGAAAGCCTTTTCCTTGGTGCCCTTCTCTGCCTCCTGGCCCATGGAAATCCAGGTATCGGTATTGATGACCATGCAATCGCGCACGGCCTCGGCGGCATCGGTGGTGCAGATGATGTTCGGGCAGTCGAGCGCCGCGAGTGTCTCAGCCTTGGGTAGAGCCTGCTCCGGCCCGGCAAGTACGAGCGTGAAGCCCAGGCGCTTAGCGGCCCACATCCAGGAGCGGCCCATGTTGTTATCGACATCGCCCAGGAAAGCAATCTTCATATCCTTCCAGGAACCCACGCCGTACTGCTCCTCAATGGTGAGCAGGTCTGCCAGAATCTGGCAGGGGTGCTCCAGATCCGTCAGGGCATTGATGGTCGGCAGCTTGGAATAATCGGCAAAGTCCACCACATCCTGCTGGTCGAACGTGCGGATGATGGCACCATGAATCATGCGGCCCAGCACCCGGGCGGTATCCTTGATAGGCTCGCCGCGGCCCAGCTGGATATCGCGGGTGGAAAGGAACATCGGGCGACCGCCCAGTTCAGAGATACCCACCTCGAATGATACGCGCGTACGGGTGGAGGACTTGGAGAAAATCAGCGCCCAGGTCTGCCCGGCCAAAGGCTGTTCGGTGTGGCAACCACGCTCGGCTTTGAGCTTGTGCCCCAGGGCAAGCAATTCACAAATCTGCTCACCGCTCAGTTCTTCAATGGAAAGAAGGTTGTTCATGGCTCTATAAAATTCCGGGAAAGCAGCAAGGTATCATGTTTACTGCCACCTGTAAAGTTCAGAGTGAGTCAGCGCACATGCTTTTCCTGCCAGTAAGAAGCCCCGGCCGTTCCGACCAGCACTTGTGAGGTGTTATACATACATAGAGTTGACACATTCCTGGCTACCGCTCCACGCAGCCTGCATCAGAGAACGCTCCATGAAGAGTTTTCTCTGACGATTTGACAGTTTAACCTTTCTTTTCCTTTTTTATTTTCACAGCCTTCTTCTTTTTCTTCTTCCCATTGGATGACTTGGCGGGGGGGGGCTCACCATCGGCACAGGAAGGCATGGACACTGAGCCCGGCACCTGCGTCAACACAAACCCACTCCACACCTGCACCGGCATGCCAAGAAAGCTACGACGATACAATTGGAAGATGAACAAAATATGCCGTCATTTCCGCTCCGATACAGAGATTAGACTTGCACGAAAGAATCAAGGGGAGTATAGTTTCGCCCCGAAATGAAAGCGCTCGTCAAGACCAAAGCCGATAAAGGACTGGAACTCATTGATGTGCCGATG
>CAJGDB010000126.1 GCA_904502165.1 uncultured Akkermansia sp. | reverse complement strand
ATGCCCACCACGGGTGAGCTGAACCGCCTGCTCCAGCGCGCCATGGAGATGAACCCTCCCGGCCAGCACCGCGTGCTCACGAAGCGACTCAAGCTCTTCTATGCCACTACTGCGGTGACTGAGAAGTACACCACGATTCCGGTTCCCACCTATGTGCTGTTCGTGAACGATAAGCGCCTGCTGGCAGACAGTTACGCCCAGTACCTGCGTAACACCATCCGCTCCCGCATCAAGGCAGCTGGTGTGCCCATCGTGCTCTCGCCCCGCTCCCGCGTGAGAAATGATTAACCCATCAGGGGCGGGCGCTGCCGTGCTCGCCCCTGCGACTTCTGCAAGACATCACGATGAAACTGGCTATCATAGGAACCGGCAACATGGGCGGTGCGATTGCGCGCGGCCTCATTGCCGCTGGCGCATGGGATGCCGGCAATCTTATCTGCACCGCAAAGACGGATGCCAGCATAGCACGCCTTCAAGCCTCCCTGCCCGGCGTGCAGGCCACAAAGAATAATCGGCAGGCCGCCAGTAAGGCTGACATCATTCTGCTGGCTGTCAAGCCCTGGCTCATGAGTGAAGTGATTGAGGAAATTCGCCCTGCCCTGGATTTCGACCGACAGCTGATTGTATCCGTGGCCGCCGGCATCAGCCTGCGGGAAATGGAGCTACTCCTTGCAGCTCCCGGAAAGCCCGTCCTGTTCCGCGCCATGCCGAATACGGCGGTGGCCGTGCGGGATGGTGTCACCTTTATCTGCCAGCAGAATGCCACAGAGGAACAGATGACTGTGGTCGAAGGGCTCTTTGCCGCGCTGGGATACACTGTTGTGACCGATGAGCAGTACCTCGCTGCCGGTACAGCTCTTGCCTCCTGCGGTATCGCCTTTGCCATGCGCTACATCCGCGCGGCCCTGGAAGGCGGCGTGGAGCTGGGCTTCCGCCCCGAAGAAGCAGCCCGCATCGTGGAGCACACCGTGCACGGTGCCGCCAGTCTCCTGCTGCAGAGCGGCATGCACCCGGAGGTGGCGATTGACCAGGTGACCACCGCCGGTGGCATCACCATCAAGGGGCTCAATGCCATGGAGCGCAGCGGATTCACCGCCGCCGTCATCGATGGGCTGAAAGCCAGCCTCTGAAAAAGCAGGAAGGCCGCCCGGGGGCGGCCTTTATTCATTTGAGGGCTTACAGGCGGGAAATGGCCGAGAGGATGGCCGCAGGATACAGGATGTGCTCCTGCACCTGGATGCGCGCATGCAGGGTCTGCGGGGTGTCATCCGGCAGCACAGGCACGTATGCCTGCATCAGAATCTCGCCCGTATCCATGCCGGCATCGACATAGTGCACGGTGCAACCGGCCTGCGTGGCACCGGCGTTGAGCGCCTGGGTCCAGGCTTCCACCCCGGGGAATGCGGGCAGAAGTGCGGGGTGGATGTTCAGGATGCGGCGAGGGAATGCCTCCAGCAGCGGAGCTTTCACCAGGCGCATGAAGCCTGCCAGGCAGATGAGGTCAATGTTAAGCTCCTGGAGCTTCTTTGCCAGGGCTTCCTGCACCTCGAGCGGGAATTTGTTCTTATAGCCCCCGCAGTCCATGTATTCGGCCCGCACGCCGTGCTGGCGGGCGCGCTCCAGAATATAGGCATCCTCGTGGTCGGAAAGCACAATCACCACCTCGGCATCAAGGCGGCCATCAGCAATGGCGTTGAATATGGACTGGCAATTGGAACCAGACCCGGAACCCAGTACGGCAAGACGGAGACTCATAACGCAGCCCATTCTACCTGATACGCCGCGTTTGTCAATGCAAATCGGGCGGGGCTTCACATGAGCCCCGCCCGATGCTGAAATTACTGTCTGCTCCCTATCAGCTGGCAAGCACAATGGCACCGCCCAGCACCAGCAGAGCAATGATGACCCAGAGGATAACAAGCCCACGGCCTTCTGCAGCCTTGCCCGTTCCCTGAAGGTGGCTGTACTTACCGCGAATCTTGCCCTTCTTCATGAACCCATCATAGTTCTTCTGAAGCAGCGTTGCCTCTACCTGGCGCATCATGTCAAGCAGCACACCCACGAGAATCAGCAGGGACGTACCACCGAAGAACTGGGTCACCAGCATGGGCAGGCCACCCCACACGGAAAGGAGGCTCGGAAGGAAGTAGATAAGAGTCAGGAACAGCGAGCCGGAGAAGGTCAGTCGGGACATGGTGGTGTCCAGGAACTGAGCAGTGGGAGGACCAGGACGCACGCCGGGAATATAGCCACCACTACGCTTCAAATCTTCAGAAATCTGCTGCGGCTGGAACATCGTTGCCACCCAGAAGTACGAGAAGAAGTAAATCATGATGGCAGAGATGATATAGAAGGGGAAATCATTCGGGGAAAGCCAGTTGGCCACCACAGCATGCACCCAGCTATCCTGGGAGAACATCTGCTGCACCAGCATCTGCGGCAGAGCCAGAATAGCCGTTGCAAAGATAACGGGCATCACGCCGGAGTAGTTGAGCTTGAGCGGCAGATACTGCGTGCCACCCTGCATCATCTTGCCATGCCCCACCACGCGCTTGGCATACTGCACCGGAATACGGCGCTGGGCCTGGCTCACGATGACAACCAGGGCCACCACAAGCACCATGAAGAGGATAAGGGCCACCATGCCCAGAGAACCCAGCGGGTTCACCTCGGTTCCCTTCATCACGCAGGTCTTCCAGGCCACGGCAAAGGCACCGGGAAGCGCATGAATGATGTTCACGGAAATAATGAGCGAAATACCATTACCCACACCGCGCTCGGTAATCTGGTCACCAATCCACATGAGGAACATGGTGCCAGTCACAATGATGAAGATGGTGGTAAGGGTAAAGATAATGCCGGGATTCATCACCAGGTCATTGGCAGGCAGACCAATGCTGGAAGGATTACGCAGCGTCTGGGTCAGGAAGTACCCCTGGATGACGGCAATGATGATGGCCAGGATACGCGTGTACTTGGTCATCTTCTGGCGGCCGCCTTCCTCGCGCATCATCTTCTGCCAGGAGGGCAGCACAGCACCCATGAGCTGGGTCATAATGGATGCGGAGATGTAGGGCATGATACCCAGGGCAAAAATACCACACTGCTGCAGACCGCCACCAGAGAAAATGGTCAGAATGGATCCCAGGGCACCCAGGGGGCTGTCGCCGTCCTTAGAGGCTTCCGCAACGCAGCGGGCAAGCTCAGCCACGTCTACGCCCGGCAGAGGCAGATGTACACCCAGACGCACTATTACAATCATGGCGAGGGTGAAGAGGATTCGGCTCCGGAGCTCCGGTACCTTCATGGTGTTAGCAAATGCAGAAATCATGGTTTGCTGTGGTGTTGAAATGATGCTTGGAAGTCTGATGTGCAGCGATGTGGTGATTCAGCCCGGCAGGCAGCTGTTAATTCACGCACTGTTTTGAGGTTCAAGAAAGTACGAAGATTCTAATTTTCTCTTCTCTTTCTTACACAGGTGCCGGGCAGCGCTGCGCTGCCCGGCTCTGTGTCAGATTTTGCAAAGGCTCAGTATTGAGCCTGAATCCTTTACTGGGCGCTGAGCACCGTAAGGGTGCCACCGGCGGCCTCGATCTTGGCAGCAACAGAAGCGCTGGCGAAATCAACGGTCACGTTCAGAGCCTTGGAAAGGTTGCCATTGCCCAGAAGCTTCACAGCGTCGGCCTGGCCCTTCACAAGGCCCATGGCGCGCAGTTCGTTCTCGGTCACCGTGGCACCGGCTTCGAAGAAAGCTTCGAGCTGGTTCAGGTTAACAATAGCGATGGTGCTCTGGAAGCGGGCGTTGTTGAAGCCCTTCTTCGGCAGACGGCGATGAAGGGGCATCTGACCACCTTCGAAACCGGGACGGATGGAACCGCCGGAACGAGCCTTCTGGCCCTTGTTGCCCTTACCGCAGGTCTTGCCCAGGCCGGAGCTTTCACCGCAACCGAGGCGCTTCTTGCGATGCTTGGCACCCGGGTTCGGCTGGAGATTGTCGAGAGTCAACATGATTCTTGAATATCTATGGTT
>CAJGDB010000125.1 GCA_904502165.1 uncultured Akkermansia sp. | reverse complement strand
GCGGGTTATTCAGATACAGGAAATCAGGCCGGGCTCAGTCCTCTGCGCGCTTCACGCGGGCATAGCCTTTGTCCACCGCAACGATGACCACGGCATCTCCGGCAGCCAACCCGGCTCGGCAGGCCTCAGCCACCGGCAGAAACTGGTCTCCGTACTTCACGCAGAGGCCGTCCTCCTCACCAACAATGCGGCCGCGGGTTCCGGCCAGGTTCTCCTGCGCTTCCAGCGGTGCTTTCCGGAGCAGGCATCCCATGACCAGGCGGCGGACACAATGCGTCCACAGGGTGTAGTACAGCACAGCGCAGATAATGAGGATAACCACATACACCAGCACAGACCATTGCACCGGCAGACTGAACTGCATGGTGCCCCACAGGGCAAAGACCAGCATGGACACCCAGGAGAGGAACTCTGTGTTGCAGAACACATCCAGCACCAGCAGCGTCAGGCTGATGGCCAGCATCCAATGCAGGAAAGTACCATTGCTGACCCCGAAGAAATCGGCCAGAAAGAGAGCAGTCGTCATGACAGGCATCAGCGTTTCAGGTCTACCACAGCCGGTACACTGTTTGGCAGGTACACCGTAGAGGCGGGGTTGGTGGTAATCGTGGCATAGCCATCCAGAGCCTGGCGGTTCATCAGCACCTTGGCGGCAGCCTCTGCTCCGATGATACCGGAAAGGCGTTCCAGATAGGCGGCCTCGGCCTCAGCCGTCAGGCGCAGCGCCTCGCTCGCGCCCTGAGCCCGCAGAATGGCAGCCTGTTTCTCAGCCTCTGCCAGCCGCACCTTGGCCGTGCTTTCACCTTCTGCCTGCAAAGCGGTGGAACGGCTGATGCGTTCGGCCTCCATCTGGCGCAGCATGGCCTCCCGGGTTTCCGTGTCGGTGGTGAGCTCCTTGATTTCGATGGAGGTAATGGCAATACCCCAGCGGGCCACCGTCGAGGAAACAGCCAGAGTCACCTTCTCCGACATCTCTGAGCGGGAGGAGAGAATCTCATCCAGATTCCGGCTGCCGATAAGGGAACGCATTTCATTGAGAACCAGCTCAATGAGCGACTGGTGCAGGCGCTCCACCTCATACACCGCCTTAATGGGGTCAGTAATGCGCCAGCGTACCACACAGTTCATCTGCATGGTGGCATTATCCTTGGTGATGCAGGAGCGGGGCTGGGTATCCAGCAGCTGTTCGGTCAGCTCAATGAAGTAGCCATCCTTGTTGGTCAGGTTACCCCAGGCCGGCGAAACATCGCGCAGCTTCTGCAGAACAGGTATGCGGAACTGCAAGCCACTCTTCTTGACGGAGGTGGGCTTGCCGAACATTTCAACAATGGCACAATGCCCTTGCTTTACAGTAAAAATGAACATACGCCTATGGTACTACAAGCTCACACATATTCAACCAAAGGCTTTGTCATGACACCATCTCGCGCATGCGGGCCATCGTTTCAGCGCAATTCACACTGCATTCAATATCAACACCATCCGGGCGGCAAGCATTCAGCATACCATGCAGCGCATCACCTGCAGCACGGCCGGATAATATCCACGGGTGCGGGAATTGCAGGCGGGATACCAGGGCAGCATCTGCACTTTCCACCAGAAAACCGCAGCAGAACGGAGCCCAGGCATCCACCTCGGCCTGCACCGCAGACACAGCACAGCCTGGCTGCACATGCAGCGTACGGATAACCCGCTGGGAGCCGATCCTGCGCGCAGCATCCGGGGTCTGCTCCCCCTGCAGCTGGGCCAGGTGCAGCCTTGCCTGCTGCATGATACGGCAGATTTCCTCTGCCTCCTGCCCGGCAAACACCCCCACACGCTTCACATGGGCGCTCGGCATGCCGGCGGCATGCGCGGGGCTCACAAAATTGATGCTGCCCGGGCAGAAATTGAAACCGATATACTCTGCACCATACGCAGCCGCGCAATCCACGGAGCCGGTATAGGTCTGGCCGCATACTTTGATGAAAGGGCGGCGGCGTATTCTGGTGCTGATGCTTTCGTATTTCATTTTTTCTGTCTGGGGGGGGTATAAAATAAAAACGCCCGGGCTTTTTGGAAGCCTGGACGTTATATCAGTTCTTGTTCTGCGTGTATGTGCCGCTGGCGGCACTGGTGATGGCTTCCCGGTGTCTTCTTACAGCGCGTAATAATAATACACAGCGGCAGAGCTATGCATCATGGCGTTGCTGGAAGTAGGGGAAATCATCTGCCGCAAGACTAGCACCCACCCGCAGACAAGGCAAGCCTTTTGTTTGACATTCCTGCAGGCTGTGTATAAGCAGCACTACTCGTTGTAGTACTGCCGGCGGTGCGGATTCATGTTGCGGCGGTGGTCCTCACGGTCCTCGCGGTTTCTCAAGAGATGCTTCTTCTCCCGGCGATTCACCCGTTCAAGCGTCATCTGGCGTTTTTCATTGCGGCGTTCCAGTTCAGCAATCTCAGCATCCAGATTCAGGAAATGCTCGTAGCGTTCCTGGGTGAGGGTGCCGTTCTCCAGCGCCGCCCGGATGGCACAGCCAGCATCCCTGCGGTGGGAGCAGTCTGCAAAGCGGCACTGGCTCTCCAGTTCCGTCAAATCCGCAAACTGGGCGCGGAGCGTAGCGGCATCGGTCCACATGTGGATTTCGCGCATGCCGGGATTATCTATCAACACGCCACCACCTGCCAGAATCACAAGCTCACGGGCCACAGTCGTGTGGCGGCCCTTACCGGTCACCTCATTCACGTGGCCGGTTTCCAGCCATTCATCACCCAGCAGGCTGTTGACAAACGTGCTTTTACCTACACCGGATGACCCCACCACCGTGATGGTGCGACCCTTGGGCACACGGCGCAGATATTGCGGATACCCCTTTCGCCAGCGGGCCACAATGGGGTAAACCTCGCTGCAGCCCAGCGCGCGGATTTCCTCCACCGCCCGCTGCATATCAGCCTCCGGGGCGGTATCGGCCTTATTCACCAGCACCACCGGCTCTGCCCCGCACTTGCGGATGAGAGTCAGGTAGCGCTCAATGCGGCGGGGGTTGTAGTCACTCTCAGCATCGGTAATGACCACCACCATATCCACATTGGCACCGATGACCTGCTCCGCACAGCTGCGCCCCGGAGCCTTGCGAGAAAAACGATTACGGCGCGGCAGCATGGCGCGGATAACGGGCAGGTCCTTGCCCTGCCCCGGGTCCACGGCCACCCAGTCCCCCACGGTGGGCAGGTCTGCATCGGAAACGGCCTCGTGCCACACCTTGCCGCAGAGCACCACCTCGTGGTCACCCTTTCCCTTGGCAATCACGGTGAAATTAATCTTGGTCTCGCGGATGATGCGGGCCGGATACCATTCCGGATGCCCCAGTGCCGCCAGAGCCTCAGCATAATCCGGGCCCCAGCCCAGCATCTCCATGGTCACTTTCATGGGCGGCGAATGATGGTAGCGTGTTCGATAATCTGCATGGCAATACGCTCCTTGGTATTCTTTTCCAGATACTCCACATGGTCAGGGAACACCAGGGCCACCTCATTCTCGCGGGAATCAAAGCCTATATCCTGACGGCTCACATCATTGGCCACAATGAAGTCACACTTCTTGCGTCGCAGCTTGTCCTGGGCATATTCCTCCACATTCTGCGTTTCAGCGGCAAAGCCCACCAGCGTGCCGGTAAAGCCGAACACATCGCGCATGCTGCCCAGAATATCCGGGGTTTTCTCCAGCTCAATCACCATGCGCTCCCCGTTCTTCTTGATTTTCTGCTCCTGCACCGCCACGGGGCGGTAATCGGCCACAGCCGCGCAGAGAATGGCCGCATCGGCATATTTCACCATATCACGCACGGCATCATACATCTGCTGGGCACTTTCCACAGGAATGAAGTCCACGCCCGGCGGCACATCCAGCGTAGTAGGGCCGGAAATGAGAATCACCTCGTGACCATCGTGACGCGCAGCCCCTGCCAAGGCATACCCCATGCGGCCGGAGGAACGATTGGTGAGATAGCGCACTGGGTCAAGCGCCTCGCGCGTGGGACCGGCTGTGATGAGAAACTTCATGTCGGCGCACAGTCTACCATATCAGCACCCACTTGGCAATCCTCTAAAGGCAGCCGGCAGCTCAAAAAAAGGGTCTGTTTCAGATTTGCTGGTAGAAGGTACGAGAGGTTTTGTGCATTCTTTGAAGCCTCAGGAAGTAAACTTGTCGTAGCTTCAGGAACAAATACCTCTCATCAAACAAGCCGCATGCCTTGGCCTGTATCCGCTTGAT
>CAJGDB010000124.1 GCA_904502165.1 uncultured Akkermansia sp. | reverse complement strand
CGTTGCGGTTGTATGTGTAATGGTAGCATCCCGTGCCCGCTGTGGCAAGGCTTCGGCATTGGGCGAGTAACAGCGGCAGGGTGTGCATGTCTTCAAAAACTTTCCCTCTCGGAAAACGTATGTTTTGGAAAAGTTGTCGGCGGTATATCTTGTTCCAGGCGTAGGTGTGTCTCCAACCTTCCGTCTGGTGCCAGTAGTGGCGGATGTCGGTGTAGACGGTCTCTTCAAATGTCAGGAGGTGTTGTTTGCCGGAACCTTCGTGTTCCTGGACGGGAAATTCCACGAAGTCCACTCCCTCGTGAGCCTCCAGAAAACCGATCAAAGGCTGGTAGGTATGAGGGGAAAGGTAGTCGTCCGAGTCCACAAACGTGAGGAATTCACCTTGTGCCGCATCAATTCCGGCGTTGCGCGCATCGCTCAGTCCGCCGTTCTCCTTGTGGATGACACGGATGCGCCTGTCGCGCAATGCCCATTCGTCGCACATGGACGGGCAGCGGTCGGGCGAGCCGTCATCTACCAGAATGATTTCCATTCCGGAACACCTCTGCGCCACAATGCTTTCTATGCATCGGTCCAGCGTGTCTTCTACCTTATATATAGGAACGATGACGCTCAGTGTTTTCTGTCCGTTTGCCATTGTCGTTTTCATATATTGGGCCTTGTACGTCTATTATTCTTGAAATGTGATTAACTGCACGCTGTGGGCGGGCACAAGAACTTGCGAACCGTTGCGTAGACGCAGGGAACGTGTGGAGGTGTGGAAGCCGGTTCGTGTTGACACATCTTCTGCGTTCAGCTCCCAAACAGAGGCTTTGCATTTCTTCAAGCCCTCGGGCAGCTGTATGCCTACTTGGCAAGGACGCGTGAAGTCACGGCTGAAGAGCAGGATAGCCCACTGCTTGCCATTGCGGAAAACTGCACTACCCACCGGTGGAAATTTTTCTTCCGTCGCGTGGCGCATCAAAACGCCTTGGCATTGCTGGTTGATTTTCTGCATCAGCGTGTAATGGGCGAATGGTGTGCCGTTGTCCAGCATGATGCGCCACTCTCCACCGTTTATGGAGAATATGCTGGGCCAGATGCTGCCGTAGTGGAGCGAAGAGATGAGATAGTCTAACAACACGATGCCCTGTCCCATTGTGCCGAAATAGGCCGCTGTGGAAACTTGGGATTCATAGAGATAGATTTGTTTGGCGTCTTGCTGGCTCCATTTCTGTTGCATGTCGTCCAGATTCAGTTGCATCTGCTTATGCCTTTCCTTGAAGTAGCTCTTTACGTCGCGTCCGTATTTGACATGCGGGTCGTAGTCCATGTTGCCGCCCAGATAACCGGAGTAGGCCACTGCCGGAATCTCTCCCCTGTCGTTTTGAAGCAGCCTTTCATTCAGACCGTAGCTGTCTTGGTTGCGCACGTTACGTCCGCTGTAAACGATGGTGATGCGGTCTTTGAGGCTGGGCCAGTAGGGGGAAGTCTGTATCAGCCGTGCCATGTCTCTGCACCATTTTCCGTATGCGTTATAGTCTTTTGCGAGCGGGGCATTGTGCGCTCGTCCGCCCCATGATTCGTTGCCCATCTCCAGCAGAAGACGGCCTTTCTTTGGGGTGAGAAGTGGCTCTTGGAAACCTTCTTTGGCTCTGACGGCGCCATAGGGGCTGTCTGCGGGTCCAGCCAGATATTCTATCAGGTGCAGGAATGTCTGCGGGTCTTTTACGTAGTCCACCGTATAGTCCAGACGGTCACCGCCTCCCAGTCCGCCTGGACCGTCTTTCATACCTATGCAAATTGAGTAGGCTGCGCCGATTCGGTTGCACAAATCCATGTTTCGGGCATGGGTCTGCCTGGCGTTCCCAATGCTTGTGGGGGCACGATGCGCGTCCGGTCCATAGGCTTTTTCAAAGGCATAGACGTTGGCTTCGAGCGCCCCCCATCTCAACAGACCGGGTTTGGCGTCTATTACACGTTGATAGTAGGCTGAATCAGAAAACAATCGTCCGCTCATCATGTCGGCGTTCAGCCCCAGACCGGTGAATTCGCATAATGAGTCTCGGCTGAGTTTGAGCGTGATGGTGGGGATTTGTTCAATGGCATAGAATGCACTGTCCCGCCGTGCAGTGCGGACGGTTTGTGTGTAGGGGGCAGACTCTTGTCCCAACTCGTCCACATTGGTCACTCCAATTTGGTATGAATGGTCGGCTTTCAGATTCCGTATCCAGAGATGCTCTTCGTTGATGGGGACTTCGTTTTGCAACTTGCCGTCGACATATATGCGGTATCCGCTCCACATTGCGGCTTTGGACCATTCATCCTTTTCTTCGGGCAGAAGCATGACCTCATTGCGCTTTACAACAGGTGTGGCCACAGCAGAGGGCGGTGAGGGCACGACTTTGTCGTAGAGCGGGCAAAGATGTTCAGACGGAATGATAGGGTTGTCTTCCAAACCAGGCCCCTGCACTTGTATCTGAAACCCCATTCCGTGTACAAACCATTCCACAGCATAGATGGGGTAGGCTTTCCCTTTTTGAAGACGGAAAGCTGCCGAACGGCAGACGTTTCTTCCTAAGTGTTCGCCAAAAGATTTTGCCCCTTTTAACGAGGCTATCATCTTGGCTTCTTGCCATCGGCCGTCTGCCTCTCCCAGGAAAAGTGATGCCTTGTCGCTTTCGGCTTTCAGGGTGAAGCGGTATTCCCCGTCGTGTGGTGCTATGAAGTAACCTTTGAGGGCTGCAGTGCACATGTCGGGGATGGGGTCCGGGTTCCCGGGAGGAGACGGACATGCGGCTTGTGTGAGATAGGGAAAGAATGCGGCCCATTTCTCATATTTCGGTGCCTTACCCCAGAACGCATCGCCTCCTTGGGGAAAGAACGCCGTCTGCACCACCTCTTCATAAACAGGTTCGGTATTCATCTGCACCGGATCTTTTTGTGCCCAAAAGGCCATGTCAAAGACCTGAAGCGTCATGCCAACGGCTTGGAATATCAGTGCGGCAAGTGTCATGTCCTCATATATATTTAAGGAGATAGGGATTATTTGCTTATCTGGACAAATACGGGACCGAGCAGTCCGTTCGCACGCAGTTTTTCTTCTTTCCTTGGTCCGGAGATGACCCAGGTCTTGCGTTCCGCTTCGGGCAGTCCGGCATCATAGACCAGGCGGTTGAACCAACTGCTCGTTACGTCTATCTCCAGGGTGTTTTCGCCCTTCTTCAGTGCTGTGGTGATGTCGGTCTGATAAGGTTCTGTCCACAACGTGCCCAGTTCCTGTCCGTTCAGGCGCACAACGGCAATCATTTCCACCTGGCCCAACTGCAGCATATAGCGCGCGTTCTTGTCCACCTTGTCCATGTGCAGGGTGGTGCGGTAAGTTGCCGTTCCGCTGAACGCCTTTCCCTCGGCCGAAGAAATGAGTTCGTTCCAGGGCTTGAGCGAAGTGGTTTGCAGAGGAGCATCTATGCCCCATCCACCGGGGAACGAAACGGTCCATGACTGTGCCGAGAGCGGAAGACTTTCCATGTTACGGCGCTGTTTGGCCTGCGAAGCCTTGCCGTCATGATGGAACACCACGAATGCACATTCTGCCCGTTTGAGTTCTATATCCAGAAGCGTTTTTCCATTGGTCTGAGTTGCCGGAATCTCCTCGGCAATTCCGCTCACGGGATCCCATAACTCCACGCGTCCCGTGCAGTTGAATTCCACGGGGCCATGGAAGGGCGTTTCCTTGTCGGCACAGACAAAGTACCAATCGGCTCCCTCTGCCTGGCGGTGCAGCCATTGGTTACCGATTCCGGTAACATCGGGCTGTATGCCACGAAGCGCGAAGGCGTCCTCCAGGCTCATGCCCGAGAGAACGATTCCTTGACCCAGTTGGTTCTCCTTTTGTCCCGACTTGGGCCACAGCGCAGCCACTGCCTTCTCATAACGTTCCTGCTGGCGGTTGTCCTGGCTCAGCGTAGCCATTCCAATTGGGGCTTCGGCCAACAGAACACCGCCCTGGCGCACCAGTTCCACCAGACGTTCCAACGTCTCGGGCTGCATGCGTCCCCGGGTGGGAATCCATATAATGGGATAGGTGATGCCGTCCGGTGTGGTCCACTTTCCGTCCTTCACGCTCAGGCGGGTCAGCAGGGCATCGGGGTTGCAATAGTCATAACGGTATCCTGTCGGGAAGGGGTAGAACTGGTCCGGCTTCTGTTGGTATTCGTCGCCTATGTACCACAGCACGCTGCTTACGGGCTTTCCGCGCTCCATCATGTAGGTGCAT
>CAJGDB010000123.1 GCA_904502165.1 uncultured Akkermansia sp. | reverse complement strand
TGGTTGTATTTTACCAGTCGGCTAAGGTTGGGGAAGTATTTCATTCTGTGGAGGGCGGAGATGAAAATTAGACAAAGTCATTCATGATGCGCACAAGTTTAGCAGCCTGTTCCATGCTCATCGTGGGGCTGATAGGCAGGGAAAGTTCCTCATTGTGAATCTGCTCGGTGATGGGGAATGAAAGCTTATTCCACTCCTTGTAGCATTCCTGTTTGTGCGGGGGGATGGGGTAGTGGATGACCGTCTGCACTCCGTTATCTGCCAGGTACTGTTGCAGCTCATCGCGGCGGGCGCAGCGAATGGGGAAGAGGTGGAATACATGCGCCTGCCAGTCCGGCACCTGGGGCAGGATGATAGCGGGGTTCTTGATGTTCTCCACATAGTAACGGGCCACGGCGCGGCGTTTTTCGGTGTCTTCGTCCAGGTACTTGAGCTTCACATCCAGCACAGCGGCCTGGATTTCATCCAACCGGCTGTTGCGCCCGGTATACTTGAACACGTATTTCTTTGTGGAACCGTAGTTAGCCAGAGCCCGGATGCAGGCTGCCAGCTCATCATCCTTGCAGGTCACGGCACCGCCGTCGCCCAGAGCTCCCAGGTTCTTACCGGGGTAGAAGCTGTGCCCTGCGGCATCGCCGATGCTGCCGGTGCGGGCACCTCCCTGGAAGCGGCAGCCGTGTGCCTGGGCGTTGTCTTCCACCAGCTTCAGGTTGTACTTGCGGCAAAGCTCGCCAATCTGCTCGGTGTAGGCGCACTGTCCGTACAGATGCACAATCATGATAGCCTTGGTGCGCTCTGTAATGGCTGCTTCCACCTTGCTGCCATCCAGCTGGTAAGTGTTCATATCCGGCTCCACCAGCACCGGGGTGAGCCCGTTTTCCGTGATGGCCAGGATAGAGGCAATATAGGTATTGGCCGGTACAATCACCTCATCGCCCGGCTGCATGATGCCCAGCTCCAGGTAGGCGCGGAATATCCAGATGAGGGCATCCAGACCGTTGGCACAGCTTATGCAGTGCTCCACGCCGATATAGCTGGCGTAGTTCTTTTCAAAACGGGCATTTTCTTCGCCTTGCAGATACCAGCCGCTGTCTACGACTCGCTTGATTGCTGCCTGTATTTCTTCGCCGTGTGCGGCGGTTACGTCCTTGAGTGAGAGAAAGGGAACGTTCATAGGAAAATATAATTTTATATTTTTAAGTGTTAGAATTTGAGAATGCAACCACCATAGCTTAATCCGACACCGAAACCTGCAATCATAACATGCATTCCTTGTGAAATAGTATGCGAATCAAGACAATCCTTGAGTGCTATCATTATGGTGGAGGAAACTGTGTTGCCGGTGGTTTGAAGGTTGTTATAGAATTTGTCCTTGGGTAATCGACAGACTTTCCGGATGGTTGTAAGCATGAACTTGTTTGCCTGGTGGAATACGTAATAGTCGATTTGCGATTGTTCAAGATTGTTGCCTTTCAGTATGTCTTGTATCATGCTGGGAACAGCCTCCAATGTGAAGTTGAAAATGGCAGTTCCGTTCATGTATAAGTAATCATCATGGCGGGTATGTCCATCATCATCAGTGTCTGCAAATCCTGAAGCCCGTTTGGAACGCGCGGCTCCAGTTTTTATAATGAGATGGTCCGCGCCTGAACCATCAGTGCCTAGAGCAAACTCTCCAATCTCTGCTACGCCCGAAGTCGATACGAGACAAGCAGCTGCGCCGTCACCGAAAATGGAGCGATTGCTCTTATCATCCGGATGCAGATACTTGGTGTAAGTTTCGGCTGTGAGCAGCAATACGTTTCTGGCAATACCCGCAGAGATGAGCCCCTTCGCTACTGCCAGACCATAGACACACCCTGAACATCCCAGATTGAAATCAAAGGCTCCACAGCGTGTCGGTAATCCCAGCTTATCTTGGAGAATGCAAGCTGTAGAGGGAAGGAAATAATCCGGGCTTTGGGTGCAAAGTAGCACAAAATCGATTTCTTCCGGTTTGATTTTGTGTTCGTAAAATAACTGCCTTGCGGCTTTTTCTGCCATGTCGCCTGGGGTTTCGCCTTCAGCAGCAAGATGCCGTGATTGCACACCTACTTTTTCAGCAACTTTATCAGAATTCCATTCAGGAAAAAGGGTGAGCAGTTCTTCATTGCTCAAAACGCGTTTGGGCAGATAGTATGATATTGCTTTTATGTATGCTTTTTTCACGATAATAGTGTAGTAATATTATTCTCCCCCCCCCGTTATATCCACCGCGCTGCCTGTCATCCAGGAGGCCGCATCGCTGAGCATATACACCGCCAGATAGGCCACGTCTTCAGGTTGGCCAAAGCGTTTAAGCGGATACCGGTGTTCGGCCTCTTCCAAGACCTCCCGACCAGGGCCTTCCTGAGTAATGAGTTCAGTCCACACCATGGCGGGGCATATGCTGTTGACCCTTATTTTCTGAGGGGCTAGTTCCAGCATGAGACAACGGGCATAAGCAAGAAGAGCTCCCTTGGAAGCGCTATAAATTGCATTCCCTGCGCTGGGGGATTCGGCCGCTCGGGATGCCATGAACACCACACTAGCCCCTTTCTTCAGCTTCCTCTTCTGTTGAAGCTTTGTTTGTAGTAGGACTGTTGCTTTGAAATTGGTATTAAGTACGTTATCAATATCAGATTCGTCGAGGAATTTACAGACCTTTCTGTGTCCGATACCAGCGCAGTGTACCACTCCATCCATTGGTGGCAGCTTGTCTACCATTTTCTGCACCCCCTCGCTGTCCGATAAATCAACCGCGAACATGCAGTGTTCCCCCGGCGGTAGGCTGCCCAGTGTTTCTTGCAAGCGGCTCTCGCTCCGACCGTTTAACAACAAGGTTGCTCCCATTTTAGCGCAGGCTATCGCTATGGCTTTGCCTATACCAGCGGAGGCGCCTGTCACCAGAATGGTTTTCCCGGCAAGAGAAAATGGAGAGTTGCTTGTATGCATTTATTTGGAGGAAATCAGGTTGTACAGTTCCTCGATCGTATTACAGTCTTTTATCTCTTTTCCGCTCAAGGATTTATTAAACTCAGTCTTTACAAAGGCTACAAGAGTCATAGCCACAAGGGAAGACCATTCATCCAGCTCCTGATATCGGGTGCCCGGCTGGATTTCTGCCGGGTCCGTGTCTTCGAACTGCTCTGCTACACCTGCTACGAATTCATTCAGTGTCATAATGTTATGTTGATGTTAATTGGTTGGTAGATTTAATAACTGGATAATGTTCTGTTTTTTGTTCTGGTAATCTTCTTTAGAGAGAGAGTATAAATAATCAAGTTCTGTTTCTCCGATTTTTTTCGCTCCCAGCAACAAGTGCGTTTTTTGCACGATTTTGTTGTTTTTACGGACATCGAATACATCATAGTCCAAATCCAGAACTTCAAACAAAATGTCGCGCATGATGAGCAGGGTGGCCATGGAATGTTCCACTTCAGTTCCTTGCTGGCAAAGCCAGCTGCCTCCCGTTCCTCGGTCAGTATTAATGTCGTAGATGCGGTTTACGGCAAAATCGCACCCGTTGAAGCTATATATGAAATAATAATCTTCACCTTTGGCTTCGCGTTCTTTATAGCTTCGCATCCAACTCTTCTGTTGTTCTATATCATTCGAGGTGGCGTGTATGTACCGTGAAAGCTTTTCGTTAGTCCGCAGGCCGAGGATGAATTCTGCATCGTCTACTTGAGCAAGACGTGCATCAATTCCATATCGGGAAAACTTGAAATCTGAATCTAATTTTTTATTCATTGGACGTATGCGAGAAATTCTTCGTAATCGCGAATATAATCATCTTCCGTATAGCATTCGGAGGCCAGCACCAGGCAAATGGAGCCTGAGGAAAATCCCTGTTCAGCCGCCCAGATTCCTGGAGGAACGTGCAGCCCATAGAAGGGACGGTTTAAAAGAACCGTGCGTTTGTTTCGTCCATCATCCAGTACGACCTCAAACGAACCGCTGGCCGCAACCAGGAACTGGTGGCATTCCTTGTGCGCATGTGCTCCCCGAGCTTCACCGCCCGGAATGTCGTAACTGTAGAATACCCGTTTAATATCGAATGGAACATTTACCATTCCCTGGACGGGAGTGATGTTGCCAGCGCGGTTTTCAATGCGGGGTAATTCGATAATGGAACAATCGTAGACGGTGGGTAACTTCATGTGACCTCCTTTCTGAACTGGTCAAAATCGCGAATGTAATCAGTCTCGTCGAATGGGGTGGAGGCCAGCACCAGAGCCAGTGAATTGGTGGAGAAATTTTTCATTTCCCGCCACCACATGCTGGGCACATAGAGACCATAGTAAGAGCGGTTCATGTGCCACACCCGGCGCTCGCCTGCGGCGTTGGTGAGCAC
>CAJGDB010000122.1 GCA_904502165.1 uncultured Akkermansia sp. | reverse complement strand
CTCTCCGCTCCCGATGCTCTGCACAAGACCGAAATGAAGGGTATCTACCTCAACATCAATGATGAGGCTTCCTTCAACGAGGCATGGGAAGGCCTGTGGGGCTCCATCACCAAGTTCCAGCTCAAGGGCGCTTCCGTGCTCATCCAGGAGATGATTACCAAGGCCACCGAAACCATCATCGGCGTGAACTCCGACAAGAACTTCGGCCGCGTCATGGTATTCGGTACCGGCGGTGTGTACACCGAAGTGATGCGCGACACCACTATGCGTATCCTGCCCACCGATGACTTCTCCGACATGATCAAGGAGACCAAGGTCGGCACCATCCTGAATGGTGTGCGTGGCGAAGCTCCCAAGGCTGTGGGCCCGCTGGCCGACACGCTGGCCAAGGTGCAGAAGCTCGTGCTTGAGATTCCCGAAATCACCGCCATCGACGGCAACCCGGTTCTCGTAACCGCCGACCGCGCCGTGGTGGTGGACTTCAAGATGATTCTCAAGTAATCTTCCTGATTCCAATTCCTCAAACGCCCGTTTTTCTCCGGAAAAGCGGGCGTTTTCTGCGTTTCCCGCATACTCCTTAGCCTGAAATGAAGCCATGATTCCGGCTCTCGGCACTCTCGTCCTTACCCTCCTGATGCTGCCACTCATCCGCCTTGCGGCCCGCAGGCCGGGAGTGTGGGTATACAGCTATGTGAGCTGCTTTGCCGTATGGGAGCTGAACCTGCTCCTGACTATTCTCACCTCTATGCCGGAGGCTGCTGAATTCTTCTGGGTCTGCATGGCTCTTGTACCGCTTCCATCTGTCCTGCCTCTTTTACTGTTCCGCCGCATGAAAGCAGGCAGAAGAATTTCCTGTTCTCTCTTGTTATATCTCGGCTGTGCCGGTTTCCTCCTCTATCAGTTCCTGGTCATGCAGGTGCTATTCAGCACCCCTTCCACACAGGAGCTTCCCTGGTGGGCCGGCCTCTGGGTGAAGTAACAGACAGAAAAGCCGCAGGCATACACCCACGGCTTTTCTGAACAACTTTAACCCGGACCTATTACTTCCCGGGCTTGCTGTAGCATTTTCTGAGCACCAGCATGGTAACCAGAAGAGTACCGAAGGCAATCGGGAACACAATGAACCAATTCTGCACGAACCCGGCCAGCAGGAATGCCGCGAAGGACACCGCAGAAATGGTCAGCACATACGGCAGCTGGGTCGACACATGGCTCAGGTGGTCGCACTGGGCACCAGCGCTGGACATGATGGTCGTATCCGAAATGGGGGAGCAGTGATCACCAGCCACGGCTCCGGCCAGACAGGCCGACATACCGATATACATAAGCGGGCTGGAGGGGTCAAAGGTACTCACCACAATGGGAATGAGAATACCAAAGGTAGCCCAGGAAGTACCCGTTGAGAAGGCCAGCAACGCCGCTACCACGAAAATCACAGCCGGCAGGAAGCTCAACAGACCAGAGGCCGAATTCTGCACCAGTACAGCAATGAACTCGCGGGCCTCCAGAGCAGAGGTCACATTCTTCAGCGCGGTGGCCAGAGTCAGAATCAGAATGGCGGGCACCATAGCGACAAAGCCCTCCGGGATGCAGCGCATCGCTGTGCGGAAGCTCATCACCCCGCGAACGCGGAAGAACACGACCGCCAATACAAGAGCAATGACAGCCCCCCAGGGCAGGCCAACCGTGGCATCTGTAGCACTCAGCGCCTCGGCAAATGACTTACCATCCAGAATGCCCCCCACATATACCAAAGCAAAGGTTTCCAGCGCAATCAGCACCAGCACCGGCACCACCAGATCAAGCAGCGTACCACGGCGCGGATTCCGCTCCTCCAGCTCCTGCATCACCTGCTCCGGGACCACAGTATGCACATCACCATGCAGCATGGCATTCTGTTCATATTTCCGCATGGGGCCGTAGTCAAAGCGCATCAGCACCAGCATCACCACAAAGCTGAGCGCCAGCAACGAATAGAAATTAAACGGTATCGCCTGAATGAACAATTCCAGGCCATTGTAGCCCGTGCCCTCTGCATACTGGGAAACAGCCGCTGCCCAGCTGGAAATGGGCGCAATCATGCACACCGGGGCGGCGGTAGCATCAATGATAAAGGCAAGCTTGGCACGGGAAACACGCTTGGCATCCGTCACAGGGCGCATCACGCTGCCCACGGCCAGGCAGTTGAAATAGTCATCGATAAAAATCAGAATACCCAGGAAGAATGTGGCCAGCTGGCTGCCGATACGGGATTTGATGTGTGTCTGCGCCCACAGACCGAAGGCGTGTGCAGCGCCGGTCTTGTTAATCATGCAGACAAATGCGCCCAGAATCACCAGGAAGATAAATACACCCGTGGTAGCCTTCATACCCTCGATAAGCCCCTGGTTCACCACAAAGTCCACAGTCTCCAGCGGGGCAAACTGGGTCACAAAACAGGCCCCCAGCACCACACCGGCAAAGAGAGAGGAATACACCTCCTTGAAAATGAGGGCCAGCACAATGGCGAACAAAGCAGGAACCAATGACCACATCGTTCCGCAGAGCGAAGATTTCTGCACGGCACCAGCCACCGCTTCCTGAGTCTCCGGCAGTGCTGTTGTACCAGAGCTCTGCATAGCCAGCACCGCCACCATGACCAGCAGCACTACGAGAATTTTCTTTGTGATGTTTCGCATTTCTGAATCAGCAGGTTGCGCGGAACTTACCACAAACGCCGGATAGTGTCAATATCTTTGATACACGAGGGCCGCAACAAAAAAATACTGGCAGTCGTGGCCGCTGCACCCTTTTTCTGTTTGCCTTACCTGCACATGAGTGCTAGAATACACCAAGTATGAACAACTGGGTTTCTGCCGTATTCAGCCCCACCGGGGGCACATCCAGAATTGCCACCGCCATTGCAGGCATCCGCATGGGGGAGCGTATTGACCTCACCACCCCCGTAGCCCCACGGCAATTAGCGCCCGGAACCCCGTTTCTAGCCGTGCTCCCCGTATTCGGGGGGCGGCTTCCCGCCATTGCCGTCCAGCGGCTCAAAGCCATCAGCGCAGCAGGAAACCCGGCCATTGCCGTGGTGGTATACGGCAACCGGGCCTATGATGATGCCCTGCTTGAACTCAAAGACGTACTGACCTCATGCGGCTGCCGGGTCATTGCCGCCGCTGCCTTCATTGCCGAACACAGCATCGTACGCAGCATCGCCGCAGGCCGTCCCAATGCAGAAGACCTCGAAACCTGCATCAGATTCGGTGCAGGAATCGCCCTTAAACTCGACTCCGGCATGGAATGCGAAACCGTGAGCGTACCGGGCAACCCCGATTACCGCCCCCTGCCCCAGATACCCGTCACCCCGGTGGTGACAGATGCCTGCGGCGGCTGCGGCATGTGCGCCCGCAAATGCCCCACCGGTGCCATCCCCTCTGCCAATCCCCGCACCACAGAAGCCTCCCGGTGCATTCTCTGCATGCGCTGCGTGGCCCTCTGCCCCCGCAAAGCGCGCCTGCTGCCACCCCCGGTGCAGGAAGCCTTCCGCACCAGGCTTGCCGCTGCAGCCTCTGAACCCAGACAACCTGAACTCTACCTCTGATTATGATTACAACGCTCATCCTCTCCTTCATCATCGGTACCGTCATCAACCTCGGCCTCATCTATCTAGCCTACCTGATTCCCGGCCGCACACAGTGCAGCAAGGTTTCCATACTCAAAGCCTCGGCCATCGTAGCAGTCATCTCATCCGCAGTCACAGCACTCAGCGCCCTCCTCTCCGACTACGTCCCGCAGGGCTGCGACCTCATCGTCGCCGTACTGCTCACCTACCATTGCGGCCGCACCATGCTGAACCTGCCGCTCAAGAAAGCCGTACTTGCCGCGGGCCTCTACTTCGGCACCCTGCTGGTCCTGGGCATCGCGCTTGCAGCCTGTTTCGTGTGCATCTGGGGCTGATACCCTGCCCCTCACTCCCCCCCACCTCACAACCGGTCACCGCAACCGGTTGTGACTTTTTTGTTACCTCAATCATTCATTCTGACTTGATTTTCAAAAATAAACTGGTATAGTCACCGGGACTTATCGCACCTCTCTTATGGACTTTCTGACACAATTCATCGACTGGGCAAACGGCATTTTGTGGACCTACGTACTCGTAGCCATGCTCATTGGCTGCGCCATCTGGTTCACCATCCGCTGCAAGTTCGTGCAGCTCACCATGCTGCGTGATCTGCCCGTCATGTTCCGCAACTGCACGCACGAGGAACGTGAAGAAGGAGTGGAGCGCATCTCTTCCTTCCAGGCCTTTGCCATTTCCATCGCAAGCCGCGTGGGCACCGGCAACCTTGCCGGCGTGGCCGTAGCCATCGCTATGGGCGGCCCCGGTGCTGTCTTCTGGATGTGGCTCATCGCCTTCCTG
>CAJGDB010000121.1 GCA_904502165.1 uncultured Akkermansia sp. | reverse complement strand
GGGCAGCCCCATCACCCACATCACCAATGCAGCCCTGAGCGGCGATGCCTTTGACTACGCACCGAAAGTCGTAAAGCGCGGAAGGGAATACAGTGTCACCATCACCCCGCATAGCACCGCCAAGGCCGTACTCAACCGCCTGGTACTCACCACGGATTCGCCCGATCCGCGCTACCAGCGCCAGATTATCTACCTGCAGGTGAAGAAGTAACATCTCCTGCTCCTCCTCCATGAGCCGAGTAACACAGGAAACAGCCCATGGCATGCGCTGGATGCTGCTGCAGAAATGTACCCTGCAGCCCGTCACGCTCATATACAGCATGGTACTGGCACGCCTGCTGACCAAGGAGGAAATGGGGCTCATGGGGCTCACCGCCATATTCTTCACCGCCGCAGGAACCCTGGCCGCCAGCGGATTCGGCAGCGCCCTCATCCGCAAGCAGAACCGCACCAGAGAAGATGCCGATACCCTCTTCTGGTTCAATCTGGGCATGGGCGTTCTCATCGCTCTGCTCCTCTTCCTGGCGGCCCCGGGGCTGGCTGCTTTCTTCGCAGCCCCCACTCTCTGCAATCTTGTGCGCGCCTCTGCCCTCATCGTCCTGCTCAACAGCAGCGTCAATGTCCACCTGGCACACTACATGGCTCGCAGGCAGTTCAAGGTTCCCGCCCTCATCAGCCTGGGGTCTTCCCTGGCCGCCATGCCGCTCTGTCTGTTGCTTGCCTGGCAGGGCTGGGGCGTATGGGCCTACATGGTGCAGGGCATTGTCTCTGCCAGCCTGATGGCCCTGCTCTACTGGCTCATCTGCCCCTGGCGACCACACATGCAATTCAGCCGTGCCAGCCTGCAGGAATTAGGGGGGCTGGGCTGCCGAATCGCCGCCACCGGCCTGCTCGACACCGCCTACATCCACGCCCGCGCCTTCTTCATCGGCAAGGTCTACACCCCGGCAGCCCTGGCCGGGTACAAGAATGGCGCACAGCTGGCCGCCATGTGCCCCACGGTGTTCTGCTACATGCTCGACCAGATTACCTACCCTATTCTGAGCACCCTGCAGAACAGCCCGCAGAAGCTGGCCAGTGTCTACCGCCGTTACATGCGTCTCTTCACGCTGCCCATTGCCTGGCTCTGCTGTTTCACTGCCGCTTTTGCCCCCTCCATCATCCGGCTCTGCTACGGCCCCGGGTGGGAGGAATGCACCCCCTACCTGCAGATCCTCAGTCTCTCTTACGCCACCTGGCATCTGCAAATCATCAACCTCAACCTTCTCAAAGCCGGCGGGCCGGAAAAACTGTTCCTGCGGCTCGAACTCTTCAAGAAAGGCCTAGGGGTTGCCATCCTCATCGGTATGTTCTTCATCAGCGTGGAAGCCATCTGCTGGGGAGCGCTGGCCACCTCAGGACTCTGCCTGGGCATCAATACCTGGGCCACCCGCCGCTACATGGGCATCCCCCTGCTTCTCCAGCTGCGCGACTGGATTCCAGGCTTCCTCCTTGCCGGTGCCTGCACCTGGGGGCCTGCCTTTCTACTCCCCGCCACCCCGGTCTGGCTGTCACTCAGCAGCGGGCTGATTCTCTCCCTGGGGCTCTACCTTGGTCTCCTGCGCCTTGCTGCCCCCTCTTCCCTGCGCGACCTTTGCCTGTTACTCCGGCAGCGCTAAATGACTTCACCCCACCTGCCATGCGGCAAGTGGGGTGAAACTCACGAGCTTTGTTTATCAAGTGGGAGAGGCTTTACTCCTGGGGAGCAGTTACTTCATCCGTCTCCGGGGATTCGATTGTCTCCTCTCCATCCTCTTCGTCATCGTCAGGAATGACGAGGGTGATTTCCTGAATAGTTTCCTTGCCGTCCAGCGTGATGAGCTTCACACCCTGGGTGGCACGGCCTGTCTCACGGATCGTGTTCACCTTCATGCGAACAGACTGGCCGCCGGTGGTCATAATCATGAGCTCATCGGCATCAGTCACGGTGGTGGCAGATACCACGCGCCCCGTCTTATCGGTGCAGTTCATGGTCTTGATACCGATACCACCGCGGGTCTGCGGGCGGTATTCGTCAAACGGGGTACGCTTGCCGAGTCCATTCTCAGAGACGACGAGCAGGTTGGCATCCTGCTGTACCACAGCCAGGGCCACCACATAGTCGCCCTCGCGCAGCTTGATACCACGCACACCGATGGTGTTACGGCCCTGGGCGCGCATATCGCTTTCAGCAAAACGGATGCTCATACCATCGTGGGTGACAAGCACCACCTCATCCTCGCCAGAGGTCAGCGCTGCGTTCACCAGCGTGTTGCCCTCTTCAAGGTTAATGGCAATGATACCGGCCTTGCGGTAGTTCACGAAGTCGTTGAGCGCGGTCTTCTTCACCGTGCCATCCTTGGTGGCAAATACCACATTGCCGGAATCTTCGGCGAAAGTGATATCCTTACCATCCTCGCTCACGCGACGTTCCAGACGCAGAATAGCGGCTATGCGCTCATCAGCCTGCATATCCAGAAGATTCTTGATGGAACGGCCCTGGGCACTGCGAGCGGCCTCATCAATCTCATACACGCGCTCCACATACACACGACCGGTATTAGTGAAGAACATGATATAGTCGTGATTCTGGGCGGCAAACAGGTGCTCCACGAAATCGCTGGCATCCTTCTTGCTCTTCGTAGTGGCAGCCTTGATCCCCTTGCCGCCGCGGGCCTGCAGGCGGTATTCGTCAGAATTGGTGCGCTTGATGTAACCACTGTGGGAAATGGTCACAATCATAGAGTCATTGGGGATGAGGTCCTCAATGGCCATATCGCCTTCAAACGGGATGATGTGGGTCATGCGCGGCGTAGCATACTTGTCCTTAATGACTCGCAGCTCGTCCTTCACAATGCCCAGCACGCGGCTCTCGTTGGCCAGAATGTCCAGGTAGTCCTCAATAAGCTCAAGCAGCTTCTTGTACTCATCGGAAATCTTGTCGTTTTCCAGAGCGGTGAGCTGGTAGAGACGCAGTTCAAGGATGGCGTTCACCTGGCGTTCGGTGAAGATGTACTTATCCCCCTGCACAGAAGGCTGGCTGTGAATGAGAATACCAAGCCCCTTGGCCAGCTCCACGGGGAAGCTGAATTCCATGAGGCGGTTGCGGGCATCCTCGCGATTCTTCGAGTCGCGGATGATGCGGATGAACTCATCCATGTTGGCCAGGGCAATGAGATAGGCCTCCAGTACCTCGGCACGATCCTCTGCCTTGCGGAGAAGGAACTTCGTGCGGCGCACCACCACCTCGCGGCGGTGTTCCACGTAGAAGTTGATGGCATCCTTCATGGTGAGCACCTTCGGGCGTCCCTCGTGAATGGCCAGCATATTCACGGAGAACGAGGTCTCCATGCTGGTGAGCTTGTAAAGCTGGTTGATGACCACCTGCGGGCGGGCATCGCGTTTGAGCTCGATTTCAATGTAGTCCGTCAGGTCGCGCATACCGGCAATGTCGGTGATAATCTTATCACGCACCAGCTCCGCGATACGTTCCTGCAGCACCGCGCGGTTCACGCCGTAGGGCACATCTGAGATATGGATGAATTCACGGCCATTCTCGTTGGTCACCACCTCCATCTTGCCGCGCATGCGTACACTGCCACGGCCGGTGCGGAAGTAGCTGTCAATCCCCTTGTAGCCCAGAACATAGCCACCGGTGGGGAAGTCCGGGCCCTTGATGTAGGCGCGCAGCGCTTCGCTGGTGATGAGGGGATTGTCGATATAGGCACAGATGCCATCCACCACTTCACCCAGGTTATGCGGGGCCATGTTGGTGGCCATGCCCACGGCAATACCCGTGCCGCCATTTACCAGCAGGTTCGGGAAGGCGGAGGGGAATACCACAGGCTCCGTGAGGCGGTTGTCGTAATTCGGCTGGAAATCCACCGTATCCTTATCCAGGTCATCCATGAGGGCCACACCCAGGTGGCTCAGCTTGGCTTCGGTGTATCGCATGGCTGCGGGAGGGTCACCTTCGGGGGTACCGAAGTTACCCTGCCCCTGCACCAGGATGTCACGCATGTTCCAGGGCTGGGCCATGGTCACCAGCGTGCCATAGGCAGACTGGTCACCATGCGGGTGGTAGTTACCGATGGTGTCACCCACGATTTTACCGCACTTGATGGTGCCCTTGCTGGGAACAAGGCCCAGTTCGTGCATGGCGTAGAGTACGCGGCGCTGGGAAGGTTTGAGACCATCGCGGGCATCCGGCAGGGCGCGGGAGATAATCACCGACATGGAGTAGTCAAGGAAGCTGCGAGAGACCTCCTCTGCCACATCGACGGGACGAATTCTTGTTTCGCTCATAATCAGAATGAAAAGTCAGGGGTTACACGTCGAGGTTGCGGACGTTGAGGGCGTTATCCTCAATGAAGCGGCGGCGGGGTTCCACCAGGTCGC
>CAJGDB010000120.1 GCA_904502165.1 uncultured Akkermansia sp. | reverse complement strand
TAGGGAAATCGTGGTGCCATCCACAGAGACCACAATACCGGTAAGGGTTGTTTCTTCTCCTGCACCGCAGGCTGCTAAGAATAATGTCATTACACAAGCAATCAAAATTGCCACCAATTTCTGTTTCATAATTATACCTCCCAACGCTCCTATTGCGGTGCCGGAAACCGGCACCGCAACTTCTTTTATCTCCCAAAGAATCCACCGCGGCCAAAATCAGGGGTGAAGGAAATCTCCAGCGTATCGTAATATGCGTAATAATAGGTCTGTCCGATTGTCAGACCCTCCAGAATCTCCACAGTCTCACCGTCAGAGTTGCCGACTTTCACTATTACGGGATTGAGTAGTGTCTCGGTTTCTTCATCAAAGCCTGTATAAACAACGGTCTGATTGCCATCTTCTACAAGGGCATCTGCCGGGATCGTTAGAACATCACTTGCAGTAGACAGCACAAGGGTAGCCGTGGCGTTCATGCCGGAAAGCATATTTTCTGCCCGGTCCATAGTCAGTTCCACAGTGTACTTGCTATTACCACCGTTATTGGTGCCGGTATTTCCAATCTCTGTAATGGTGGCAGTATATTTCTCACCGCCCAGTGCATCGATCTTCACCTGCGCGGTCATTCCTACCTGCAAGGCGCTGATGTCCAGCTCATCGATGGTTATATCCAGCGTCATGGTTTCTTGGGGTGTGACTGCAGCGATCTGGGCCATATCCAAGCCGTACAGTTCAAATTCCGGCTCCTGCGGTGTCATACCGCCGGTGGGAAAACTGCCACCCATACCCCCGGAGGGGAAACCGCCGCTACCGCCGGGAATAGACGGCGTTGACGGTGTGGTAGTACCGCCCGGCATAGTAGGTGTAGTCGGATCGGTGGGGGTACCGGGTTGGGTAGAACCGCCGGGACCTGCGGGATTTCCGGGATTCTCTGGCTGCTGCGCTTTCTGAAGTAGCACACTCCAGACAAGGTTGCCCTGGCTGTCCGCTGCGAACAAAAGGATGTCGCCAATTCCAATTGTCGCACGGTCCACCGGAGTCCAAGCACCTTCTGTCAGCGTAAAAATTGAAATATCAGTCTGGGTGTGCAGTACCGTCTGGGTCATCAAGGTCTCATCCAGGCTCACACCGGACAGATCCAGATAATCGGCAATGGGGATTGCCTGAGGATTTACATTCATCACCCAGCCGTTATTGGCAACGGCTGTAACCTTGCCCACATAGTTGGAATAGAGGGTTTCATCATCCCCATTGGGAGAATTAGCAAGGAAGCTGATGGTGTAGCCCTGACCGTTTGCACAGAGAAGCTGAACGCTGTCCTTATCAATACCGGACACCACACCGTCGCAAGGTGCAGCAATGGTTTCCGTCTGATACATCTTGAACAGCTCCAGCATCAGCTGCTCATATTCCTGCCGTTGACCGATGAGCTGGCGGTAGGCTGCGGAGTATCCCACATCGCTGAGTTTCATCAGAGTTTTACCCGTGCTTAGCTTATCACCCACATTTACTTTAATGGAATCAACCGTACCTGCGTAGGCAGTTGCATTCCAGGGACTATAAATATACAGTTCACCAGAGCCAATGGCAGTTCCATCTTCTGCTGCTACTTGCACCTTATCTTCAACAGGGTATCCATCGTCTTCCATGGTGACCGTCATTTCACCGGCAAGATTGCTGGAGATCTTACCGGAAACTGCTGTACCGTCAGAAAGGGTCACAGTTACCGCTGTGCCAACAGACAGTGTGGACTCTGTTTCGATATCCACTGCCATCAATCCATCCAAACTAAGGACAGCCAGTGCGCCATGCTCCAGCATCACACTCTGCACAGAATCACCTTCCTCTGCATACAGAATCTTGACGATACCGCCGGCCAATGCGGTCACGGTTTCTTCGCTGTCTGTATCGCTGGCTTCCTCGATCTGCTCAGACAGATATTCCAGGGTTTCCTGTACTTGGGAAATAGCCGTCATAACGGTTACCCGATCCACAGTAGCAATGGCAGTGCCTTCCGTTACGGCATCGCCGTTGGAAACAAGGAATTCCTTCAGCTTCACAGCAGAGGGAAGGTCAATGGTGACTGCGTCCTCTTCTGCCAGTGTGCCGCCGCCAATCAGTTCGGTGTTGATGCTGCCGGTAGAAGTCGTGCCGGACAAAATACTTGCCTTAGGGCCGTCCTCCTCTGGATCCTGCTTGGCAATCAGCGGCATCGCCGCCAACAAGACAACAACAGCACAGGCGCAGACAAGTGCGATGATTCGTTTTATATTCTTTTTTCTTGCTTTATCCATAGGTTAACCTCCATAGTGCAGGGCATCAATGGGCTTCATCTTTGCCGCCTTGTTGGCGGGATACAGACCAAAGACCACGCCGATGATAAAGCAGAATACCACAGCAATCAGCACCACACCGCCATCCAGAGAGAAGGTCATATTCAGACTGGATACCACGGTGGTGACTGTCTGCAAAATTGCCCAACTGAGGAAGATGCCCAGTGCGCAGCCCAGCATACACAGCACCACAGCTTCCATCAGGAACTGGCTGAGGATCGTGCCACGGCTGGCACCGATGGCTTTACGGATACCGATCTCACGGGTACGCTCCGTAACAGTCACCAGCATAATGTTCATAATGCCGATGCCGCCGACAATGAGAGAAATGGCAGCAATACCGCCCAGCAGAATGGTCAAAACAGAAGTGATGGAACTCATGGTATCTTCCAGCACGCTCTGAGAGGATATGTTGAAGGCTTCATCATCGTCCTCGAAACGCTCCATGAGAAGGTTTGTCATGGCCGCTTCCACGGTTTCCATAGTTCCATCCTCGGGAGCACTGACATAGAAGCTTGTTACTTCGCTTGTCAGACTGTCAGAAAGACGAAGAAGGCTTGTATAGGGCAGATATACAACCAAGCTGCCGGAAGAAATCATACTGGTGAGGCTATCCTCATTGTCAGAGAGTACACCCACGATAGTGTACTCTACACCATCCAAAGAGATCGCTTGATCTACACAGTCTACATAGCCGATCAGCTCTGTTGCCGCGGTTTCGTTGATCACGCATACAGAGGTATGGTTTTCTACATCGGAGGTCTTCAGCCAGCGGCCCATCGCCAACTGCATTCCCTGTACATCGTAAAAAGCGGGAGTAGCGCCATATACCGTCACATCGCCGCTTTCCTCGTCACCGCTTGCGGTTACGCTGCTGCTGATATAGGGAGCCACCAAGCCGATGCCGTCTTCCTCCATCCAGCCATTGACCGTATTCAGATCCAAAGGCATACCTTTATCATCGGAAATGCTGACGGTCAGCATACTGGTACCAAGACCGGACACCGCATCGGTGACAGAACTGGTAGCTCCATTAACCAGACTGACCAGAACCACAAGTGCCATAACGCCGATAATAATGCCAAGCATGGTGAGCGCTGCCCGGAGCTTATTGGAGCTGATGGAACGCAGCGCCATTTTAAACGATAACATTACAACGTCACCTCCGTAATTTGTCCGTCCAGAATATGAATGGATCTGGAGGCTTGCTTGGCAACCTCGTTGTCATGAGTAATGAGAACGATGGTATTGCCCTGTGCGTGAAGCTCGTGGAAAATATCCATGATCTCCTGACTGGTCTTTGAGTCCAGGTTGCCCGTAGGCTCGTCAGCCAAAATCAGACTGGGATTTGTCACCAAGGCTCTGGCAATGGCAACACGCTGCTGCTGACCACCGGAAAGCTCCGTGGGAAGGTGCTTTGCGCGATTGGTTAGTCCTACTCGCTCCAATGCGGCCTTGACTCGCTTTTGCCGCTCACTGCGGGGCACTTTTTGATAAATGAGAGGAAGTTCCACATTTTCCTCCGCTGTCATCTTAGGAATCAGATTAAAGCTCTGGAACACAAATCCAATTTTCCGATTGCGGACCTGTGCCAGCTGATTCTCGGAGTAATCTTCAATGGGTAGTCCATCCAGATGGTAGCTGCCTGCATCGGCAATATCTAAACAGCCGATAATGTTCATCAGTGTGGATTTGCCACTGCCGGAAGGACCGATGATGCTGACAAATTCTTTGGGGTATATGTGCAGTGTGGCGTGATCCAGTGCGCGAACCCGTTCGTCGCCCACCAGATACACCTTGCACAAATCTTTAATATCGATCATAGTTAGCCTCCAAAGCCGCCGAAGCCACCACTACCGCCGGGTCTTCCACCACCGAAGCCTCCATTGCCACCGGGCCTTCCACCGCCGAAATCAGGCCTTCCACCGCCGAAATCAGGCATTTCACCGCCGCCAAAATCGGGCATCTGTCCGCCATTGCCACCGGGGAAGCCGCCGCTGCCACCGGGGAAACCGCCCATACCGCCGAAGTTGCCGAAACCGGACTCCCGCTCTGTATAGTAAACAGTGTCACCGACACTCAGACCGGACTTGATCTCCACATAGGTGCTGTTCTCCAAACCGGTAACCACATCCACCTTGCCGCCGTACTCCTGGTATTCCTCGTTGTAGCTGGTGTAAACATAGGCACCGTCACTGGTCTTATGCAGTGCTTCAATGGGGATCAAAATGGCATT
>CAJGDB010000119.1 GCA_904502165.1 uncultured Akkermansia sp. | reverse complement strand
TCGCTTGGTGTTGAGCGTGTAGCGCACCATGGTGCGGGCCGCGCTGCAGGAGCCGAAACGCTCCTTGCCTGTGTTGGAGGAGGAGAGCTTGAGTTCGGTTTCCGTCACTTTGCGGGCTTTTTTGGAGAAGAACAGGGTGGTGACCATCACCAGGCCGGCTGCCACAAGCCAGAGCATGTTCACCTGCTGTTTCACGTCGGCCAGGCCTCCCATCTTGAGGGTTGCCAGGTCTCCGCCGGCATTCAGGTGAGCCTGACCCAGTTCCATGGTGGTCTGGGAAGCCATGAATACACCGATGAAGTTCACCAGGTCATTGCCGGCAAAGGCCAGGGCGAGTGCACCTGTGCCTGCCAGTACGGTGATGCGAAGAGTGTTGATTTTGAGGATGTACTGCAGAATGGCGGCGATGATGGTCCAGGCTACGAAGGCAATCAGGATGGAGAGGCCGATGTTGGCATCCACCATGTTCATGAACGGCCCCTGCATCACCGGGCTGGTTTTAAGCCCCTTGAATACGGCAAAGTAGGAAATGGCGGTGAAGGCAAACCCACACCACAGCGGGCCGATGAGGCGGTACATGCGCTGGTAGTGGAAGGTGTAGAGCAGGCGGGCCAGCCACATCACAAAAGTACCTACGGTGAAGGCAATGGCTACCGAGCAGAAGATACCCGAGACAATGAAGAATACCTTGTCGGTGTTGATATAGTCAGCCATGGAACCGGGGCCGTCTCCGATGCTGAAATAGGCCATGCCCAAGGCAGAACCCAGCAAGGCAAAGATAAGCGATACCGTGGTGGAAGTGGGCAGCCCCAGGGTGTTGAAGATATCCAGCAGAATCACGTTGGCCACCATTACCGCAAGGAAGAGGATCATGACCTCGTGGAAGGTGAACATGCTGGGAATGAAGACGCCGCTGCGGGCAATCTCCATCATGCCGCTGGAGAACGAAGCTCCCAGCAGCACGCCGACAGCGGCCACGGCTACTGCGCCCGTGTACGTGCCGGCGCGGCTGCCGATGGAAGAGTTCAGGAAGTTACAGGCGTCATTGCTCACACCTACCACCAGGCCGAAGACGGAGAGGAGGAGGAGCATGCCGTAGATAACGTAATACGTAGTGTCCATATAGAGTTGCAATGTTCTACCATGTCGGGAACCGGAATTCAAGGAAATTTCATTATCTGTCGAAATTGTCACATTGTTTTCCGGGGCGGGGCAGGGGTCGGGGAAATTCAGCAGAAGAGGGGGAGAGACAGGGATTTAGTGTGTTATTCTGTCTGGCTTTACGGGGAGTTTGTCATACCTGGGGTAAATGGCCTTTCTGACAGGTATCCACGCTTGACGCGCCATGCCATTAGGAGTAATATCGACACCGCATGAACGCCGAATCAATCAAGAGTACGCCGCTGTGCGACAAGCACGTAGCGCTCGGAGCCAAGATGGTACCCTTTGCCGGGTGGAACATGCCTGTGCAATACACAGGTATTATTGATGAGCACAACACGGTGCGTAGCGCTTGTGGTGTGTTTGATATCTCTCACATGGGCCAGTTCCTGGTGAGTGGTGAGGGAGCTACCGAGTGGCTCAACTCCATGTTCACCAACAATCTCAACAAACTGGTGGACGGCATGGGTCAGTACTCCATCATGCTCAACGAAAAGGGTGGCGTGATTGACGATCTCATCATCTACCAGGTCGGCAAGGATGATTTCTTTGTTGTGGTGAATGCCTCTATGATTGATGAGGACTACGCCTGGCTTACCGCTCACAAGCCCGAGGGTATCACCCTGGTGAACAAGAGCGCCGATTATGTGGGTCTGGCTGTGCAGGGCCCCGCTTGCGAGGAAGTTTTTGCCAAGCTTTGCCCCGGTGTGGAGCTGCCCGTTCGCAATGGCATCCTCATGTTCGAAAGCGATGGTGATGCCGTGGTGGTGTGCCGCACTGGTTACACCGGCGAGAACGGCTACGAATTCTTCTGCCCGGCTGATAAGGGTGTCAAGTGGTTTGAGAAGGTGATGGACTGCGGTGCCAAGCCCTGTGGTCTGGGTGCCCGCGACAGCCTGCGCCTCGAAATGTGCTACTCTCTCAATGGCAGCGACCTTTCCCCTGAAAAGACCCCGCTTGAAGCCGGTCTTTCCTGGTGCTGCGACCTCACCAAGGAATTCATCGGTGTGGATGTGCTGCGTGCCCAGAAGGCAGAGGGCCGCCCCACCGCCCTGGTGGCTATTGAATACACCGGCAAGGGTGCGCCTCCCCGCCACGGTTACGAAGTGCAGCTGCCGGACGGCACGCCCCTGGGCGAGCTCTGCAGCGGTGTTCTTTCTCCCTCCCTCGGCAAGGGTATCGGCATGGCTTATGTTCCCGCTGCTCTGGGCAAGGTCGGCACCGAGGTGAACGTGATTGTCCGCAACAAGGCTGTGCCCGCCATCATCGTCAAGAAACCCTTCCTGAAAAAGTAAACCTACACCCCCAATCCAAAATACCATGAGCAATCCCGCAGAATACAAGTATTCCTCCGAGCACGAGTGGATCAGCCCCATTGTTGACGGCATCGTGACCCTCGGCATCACCGACCACGCCCAGTCCGAACTGGGTGACGTGGTGTACGTTGACCTCCCCTCCGTGGGCGATACTTTCTCCAAGGAGGACAGCATCGCCGTGGTGGAATCCGTGAAGGCCGCTTCCGATGTGTACACCCCGGTTTCCGGTGAGGTGGTGGAAGTGAACGAGGCTCTCGATGCCGAACCCGGTACCGTGAACAGCGATGCTACCGGCGCCGGCTGGATCTGCAAGATTAAGCTTGATGACCCCTCTGAGCTGGACGAGCTGATGGACGCCGCCGCTTACGAGGAGTTCTGCAAGTAAAAATACTTCCGGCCGCATTCCTCACCGCAGGAATGCGGCCTTTTCTTTTTCATCAATTTTCGTTTTTTTCTGACACTATGATTACTGCTCAGACTCCCTTTGCCCCGCGTCACCTGGGTTCCGCCGGTGCGGAACTGCAGGAGATGCTCCAGGTGGTCGGTTTCTCCAGCCTGGATGAAATGACCGATACCATCGTGCCCGCCGATATCCGCCTGAAAGCCCCGCTCAACCTGCCCGCTCCCATGGCAGAGCAGGAGGCGCTCGATGCTCTGCGCCAGGTGCTTTCTGCCAACAAGCCTGTGCATAGCCTCATCGGCCAGGGCTACTACGGCACCTACATGCCTGCGGTCATTCAGCGCAATGTGTACGAGAACCCGGGCTGGTACACCGCCTACACTCCCTATCAGCCGGAAATCGCCCAGGGCCGCCTGGAGATGCTCATGAACTTCCAGACCATGATTGCCGGTCTCACTGGTCTGCCCGTGGCCAATGCTTCCATGCTGGACGAAGGCACCGCCGCTGCTGAAGCCGTGCACCTCTGCATTGATTCCAAGCGCAAGAGCGACACCTTCTTCGTGGCCGATACCTGCTTCCCGCAGACCATCGATGTTATCCGCACCCGCTGCGAGACCACGGGGGTGAATCTCATCGTGGGCGATTGGAAGAGCTTTGACCCCGCCTCCATCCCGACCCTTGCCGGTGTGCTCGTGCAGTACCCGGACAACGCCGGCAGCGTAGAGGACTATGCTGAGTTCTTCGCCAAGTGCCACGCCGCCAAGGTGCTCTGCGTGGTGGCTGCTGACCTGCTGGCCCTCACCGTGCTGAAGGAACCCGGTGCTTTTGGTGCCGACGTGTGCGTGGGCACCACCCAGCGTTTCGGTATCCCCATGGGCTACGGTGGCCCCGCTGCTGCCTACATGGCCTGCACCGATGCGCTGAAGCGTAAGCTGCCCGGCCGCTACATTGGCCTCTCTGTGGATAAGGACGGCAAGCCTGCCTACCGCCTGGCCCTCCAGACCCGCGAGCAGCACATCCGCCGCGAAAAGGCTACTTCCAACATCTGCACCGCCCAGGTGCTCACCGCTCTGCTCAGCACCTTCTACGCCATGTACCAGGGGCCGAAGGGCCTGAAGCAGGTGGCCCGCACCGCCCACCAGCTGGCTGCCGGCTTTGCCGCTGCCGCTGCCAAGGCCGGTTATACGCTGCCCGTGGCCAACTACTTCGACACCGTGCAGGTGAGCTGCCCCGGCAAGGCTGCCGAGCTCGTGGCTGCTGCTCTGGCTGCCGGTTACAACATCCGCCTGGTGGATGCCGATACCATCTCTGTCTCCTTCGATGAAACCACCACCAGCTGCGATGTGAAGGCTCTGTGCGAGGCGCTCGGCATGGAGAAACCCTGCTGCAAGTGCATGCCGGAAGTTCCCACCTGGGATGCTTCTTTCACCCGCACCAGCGAATTCTGCACGGAAAAGTGCTTCAATCTCTTCCACTCCGAGACCGAGATGATGCGCTACATCCACCGCCTGGAGGCCAAGGACCTCGCGCTGAATGAAGCCATGATTCCGCTGGGCTCCTGCACCATGAAGGCCAACTGCGCTGCTATCATGATGCCCATCACCTGGCCGGAGGTTGCCACGCTGCATCCCTTCGCCCCGAAGGACCAGTGCCAGGGCATGCGTGCCATGCTCGAGCAGCTGAAGCAGTGGCTCGCCGTGGTGACCGGTTTCCACGGCGTAACCCTGCAGCCGAACTCCGGCGCTGCTGGTGAGTTCGCCGGTCTGCTC
>CAJGDB010000118.1 GCA_904502165.1 uncultured Akkermansia sp. | reverse complement strand
TGGCGGTCCAGCCCTTTTGTTTGTAAATGTTTTTTATCATCAACCCTTTGTAACGAGTGTTACAAAGACAAGCAAGGCTGGACTGCTACTTTTTTTGTCAGCTAAGGGCTACTTGGGCATCAGCAAATCTGAAACAGACCCGGCCGGGGCATTCGTTCCGGGGGAAACAGGCGGATTCACGAGTGCTTTTTTCTTGACCCTTTTCAGAATTGTGCTATAAGGAAAATACTGCTGTATCTCCATGCCATGAAAAATAGAAAACTCATTATTTTCTGTGCAGTGCTGGCCATGATGGTCTGTATGCTGTTCGGGGCTGTTTTCGGCTTGCGGGGAGATGTACCTGCTTCGGCAGCAAATGATGCTCTGATTCAATCCGTTGCATCAAATTAGCCTGCATAGATTCAGAAAGACAAGAAGCCCCGGTCATGATGCAGACCGGGGCTTTTTTCATCAGAAGTAGAGAAAGGGGTTATTCCTCTTCGGCCTTGAACTGGGGCCGGGAGGTGACAAAGAGGAAGATGAACCCTACGCAGAGGGACATGCAGCCGTAGAGGATGAATGCCTGCACACCGGCGGGGTCATCCACCAGCGAGGCGAGGAATACGACCAGAAGGTTACCGAGGGTGCTGGTGAGCAGCCAGAAGCTGGAGACGATGCTCTTGAGGTTCTTGCCGGCGGCGGTGTAGGCATATTCCAGACCGGTGGTGCTGACCAGGATTTCAGAGATAGTCAGCAGGAAGTAGGGAATGCACTGCCAGAGGATGCTCAGCTGGGAGCCTGTGTCAATTTTCTGCTGGAGCGCAGCTACGGCTCCATAAGCGATGCCTGCCAGAAGAATGCCCATGCCCATGCGCTTGAGTGGTGCGCCCCAGCGGCCTATGTAGGGGTATATGAACAGCGTGACCAGAGGCACGAAAATCATGATGAGCAGAGGGTTGAAACTTTGCATTTCCTCTGCTCCGAAGCAGAATTTGATGTTGCCCCAGCTCAGGTCGATGCTCTGCATCTCCTTGCCCTGAAGCACCCAGGTGGAGGCCGTCTGGTCATACAGGCTCCAGAAGGGGATAATCATGAGGAATACAACCAGCACACGTGCCAGATTGCGTACGCCGCGCTGCTCGCTTTCGGAGAAACGGCTGTTTGTTTCTTCCTTGCTGCAGAAAATCATGCTGCCGGCCAGTCCCAGGAAGCCTTTCATGCCGGTGCTGGCTGCCAGTTTGAGCCCGGCCAGACTGAGAGCCAGGATATAGAGCAGCAGAGCCACCATGCCGCAGAGGGAGGCGGCGGTTTCGCCAGCTCCGCTCAGGGTAGCAAGACGGACTGCGCCGCTATGTGCCCAGCAGCCTAGCAGAATGACAATGGGGGCTACCACGATGAAAACGGCAATTCCGAGTGCCGTGCTGGTGGCGCGGGCTACCGCTTCGCCGCCGAAGCGCTCACAGGCCCGGGCGGCACCCTGGAAAACGCGGCTGAGCAAGGCCTGGGCGAATTCGGGCTGGGTGGGGGGAACATGGTTGTACTTTTTGCGGCCAAGCCAGAAGATGAGGGTGGCCAGAGCCATGAAAATGCCGGGAATACCGAAGGCCCAGCTGTAACCCCAGTTCTGGCGCACCCAGGGAATGACCAGGAAGGAGAAGAAGGAGCCCAGGTTGATGGACCAGTAGAAGGCTGCATACAGGCGGGTCATGGTAGGGCCGTCCTTTTCCTCTGCCGGTACCTGGTCACCCACAAAGGCTGATACACAGGGCTTGATGCCACCGGCACCAATGGCGATGATGGCCAGACCGGTGAAGAGAACCCACTTGCGGGTTTCGATATCTCCGGCAAAATCGGCCATGGCCAGCACGGCATTGCCCAGGCAGTAGAGCAGGGAGATGGAGATGATGGTGCGGTAGCGGCCCAGGAAGCGGTCTGCCAGCGCAGCTCCCAGCAGGGGGAGCAGGTAGGTGCAGGCAATGAAGAGGTGTACTACTTCGGTGGCTTCATTCCTGGACATGAGAAGCATCCCCGTCATGTAGGCGACGAGGATGCTCCGCATGCCATAGAAACTGAATCGTTCGCAGGCCTCATTGCCCACGATGTACTTGGTCTGAGCAGGCAGGGCCATGGCGAATCGTGTGTTCTATGTTTACTGGTTGTTGAGCTTGATGTGTTCAGAAAGGCGCACGTTGTAGCGGGTGTAGGCATCGTGCAGCCAGTCGAGCAGTACCTTGCTGCGAAGTTGCATGTTCATGTTGGGAATGTACATGAAGGCCTTCATGGCTGTATATTGAGCGCTGGTTTCCACAGTGCGGCCGGTTACGCCGGAGATGCGGGTGCCGCTGCTGAGGGTGACCATGGGGGCAAGCTTGCCGGAGGGTACACTGATGAGGGCCTGCGTCTCCAAACCGGGAGGCAGCCCCTTGTGGGAGAATCCGAGGCCGACCGGGCCGAAGTCCTCTACGATTGCCCCAGCTTCAGCAGCCTTGGCAAAGGCCGCTTCAATGCCTCTTTCCTCGCAAACTTTGTTCATTTCCTCAAACAGCTTGTTGGATGCATCTGTCAGGGCATTGCTGGCGCGTTCTGCCTGCAGATCTGCAGCTGCAGCTGCACGGGCTGCCTCAAAATCAAGCACGCTGGGCTGTTCAATGGCCTCAACACGAAGGAAGGCCAGCTTGCCATCGGTCGTGGTGAAATAGCCACGCACCTGGCGGATGGTGGGCAGCTCATCGTCGGTGCCGGCAGTACGGGCGGCCTCAAAGGCATCCACCGCAGGGGCGCTGTCCACTTCTTTAAAGGCAATTTCTGCCAGCGTGGTCGTTGTGCCGTTGTGCTCTACCTGAGCACGCAGACCCTCAGGAGCATCGGCAAGAGAGCAGAGGGCATAGGTAGTGTGGCTTTTCCCTTCGGCGTTCAGATAGGTGAAGGCTTCGTTTTCAGGGTTCTCGGCTGCGGCGGCCAGCTTTTTGTCGAAGCCCTTGCCGTTGGCCTGGGAGAGGTCCTGCATGATGATGTCGGCCGTGGCCATGAGGGCCTCCAGGCTGGAACCCTCACCCGGGGTCAGGGTGTATACGGAGACAATGCGGCGCTCTGCGCTCTTATAGTTATCCTTGTGCTGTTCCCAGAAAGCCTTGAGTTCTTCATCCGTGGCATCGGCGGGGGCGGGCAGGCGGTCCTTGGCAAGCCAGGCGGTCTTGCCACGCATCTGCTGGTTCATCACGTCTACAAGGTTGCTGGTGCTCTTGTTCTGCATCTGCAGCCCTTCCGTCATGAGGTGGCTGACAGACTCCCACACCATCATGTCTGCAATCACGCTGCGGAAAGCACGCTCCTGCTGGTTGTTGGCCGCACCATTGCGGAAGCCGGTCATGCGCTGGTAGAGTTCCTGGTCAAAGCTGCCATCTGCCTTCTTGAATACAGGCATGGCCTGCAGGTAGGTGTCAATCTGCTCCTTGGAGGGAGCAATACCCAGTTCGCGGGCCTGTTCCTGAATTACGGCCCGGTTCACGGCCACGTTTACATCGGCATCATCAGCAAAGCCATAGCACCAGTTCTGGTACATGCTGTTCATGAACTGCATGAAGGCTTCGTATTCCGGGTGCTGGCTGAGCCATGCCTGCATGGCGGCAGATTCGGATTCATCGAGCTCTTCATTTTCGTTCTTATCGAACATGTTGTTCAGCTTGCTGGAGGCAGAACTCTGCAGGGACTGCATGTAGCTGCGGCCACTTTCTCCCAGATTGGCAGTCTCGGGGTAGGAATATCCCGTGCCGTTTACCTGAATGTAGTAGTCCTTGACAAACATGCTGCCACGGTCACCATAGTCCATCATCAGCAGACCAAGGCCTACGCCTGCCACAACGATGAGTACGAGAAGTGAGTTTTTACGGATGAATTCGAGTGCGCTCATGATGAGAAAACGTGCTAATGCGGCTATTCTACGCTTTTCGCCCACCGTTGCAAGCCAGAAAACCGCGCCGCTGTGTCAGCAGACTTGCGTTTTCTGCTCTTGCGGGGACTGGTCAGGTGTGTTATGATGCTTGCCGATATGGAATACGCCCCCCGCAGAACGATAGAGGTAGTGGCAGCAATCATCTTGAATGAGGGGGGATGCGTGCTGGCGGTTAAATGCCCGCCGCAGAAGCATGGTGGCGGCTGGGAATTTCCTGGTGGCAAGATAGAAGCCGGGGAATCGCCCCGCGAGGCGCTTATTCGCGAAATCCGCGAGGAACTGGGCGTGGAGATTGAGGTGGGCAATCTGCTGCATCTTGTGGAGTGGGATTACCCGGCCTTTCATCTGCGTATGCACTGCCTGCTGAGCCGTATCTGCCGGGGTGAACTGCAGCTGAGGGAACATACGGAATCCCGCTGGCTGGATGCCTCTGCCTTGAATAGTGTGGAGTGGCTTCCGGCAGATGTGGAGGTGCTGCCGTATGTGGCTGCCGCGCTTGGTCAGGCTGAGTCCTGAGCCTCCGTTCGCTTCATGGCGGAGAAAAGCGCAGAGAATCAGGAAAAAAGGCTTGCCAGAGCAGGGGCGATTTAGTACAATGCCGCACCGCATTCTCCCCCGGTGGCATACAGGTGCCTCATGAGCTGCCGGGTAGGGGCCTTGGTGGAGGTGCGTAAACTATTAACATACAAACATCATTATAATGAGCAATACTGAACTGGAGGCTTTGATTAACTCCAAGCTTCCGAACTTCCGCAAGGGTGACATCGTGAACGGTACCATCCTTGAAATCCGCCCGCAGGTCGTCCTCGTGGACATTGGTTACAAGTCTGAGGGTGTCATTCCCGTTTCTGAGTTCGAGGACGAAGA
>CAJGDB010000117.1 GCA_904502165.1 uncultured Akkermansia sp. | reverse complement strand
TTCTGCCGGTGGCTGAGGCCTGCCGAGCCGGGTTGGCTGCCGGAGATGCCGTGGTCATCGTTGCGGTGGACAAAGGCTATGCCCGCGTGAAGCGCGCAGAGGACTGAGCCCGGCCTGATTTCCTGTATCTGAATAACCCGCCGCCCGCTTTGCTGATGCAATGGGCGGCGGATTTGCCTTGCCTGGCTCCAAAACGTGTGAAACCTGCAAGGTAGACATCATTTTTGCTCGCCATGTGAGCGTAAAAGTGCTACATTTTCCATTAACCGCCATGAGTGATTCTACTTACATCTATGATAATGTCAGTGAGTACCTGAAGCTGGGTAAAACCATCTACAGCCCCACCATGTACCTGGGGCCTGGGCTTCAGCCGTACTGGATGCAGGCCGGAGCCTATGCACCGGTGGCCGATACGGCCGGTGTGCTTACCGCCGATGATACGACCAGGCTTGTGGAAAGCTGCACCACCCCGGAACAGCGTGCTGAACTGGCTGATAAAGGAGCGATTGATTTCATTGCCGATGGCCCCTGCGGCAAATACCACGCCTACATTTATGCCCAGGCAGAGGGGCCTCTGCTGATTCTGCTGGCTCTGCATGTAGATAATTTCCTGAAGCAGGGTATTGAAGCAAAATGCTCCGATATTCATCTTCCTTCCTGCAATCCCCCCTCCTGGCGCCGGTTCGGCACGCTGCAGCCGATGTGGGAAGGAGCCCCCACGCTCACAAAGGAAGACTGCCATGCCCTGGTAGACAGTTTCCTGGGTGAGAAGGAATGGGCCCGCCTCAAGGAAATCGGCGATGTGGACTTTGCTTACCAGAATGAACTGGGGCGTTATCGTACATCGGTTGTCTCTCAGCGCCTGGGTTACGATATCTGCTACCGCATCATCAACAGCCGCGTGTTCACCATGAAGGAAATCAACCTTCCCACCGAGTACGTGGAACCGCTTACCCGTTTCACGAACGGCATCATCCTGGTGACCGGTTCCGTGGGTTCCGGTAAATCCACCACGCTGGCCTCCATCATCGACTTCATCAACAGCGACCGCCACGACCACATCATCACCATGGAAGACCCCATCGAAACCGTGTTCGAATGCAAGGGCTGCCATGTGAACCAGCGTGAGGTACACAGCCACACCGAATCCTTCGGCCGTGCGCTGCGCGCCGCTCTGCGTGAAGACCCGGATGTCATCATGGTGGGTGAAATGCGTAACCTTGAAACCATTTCCCTGGCCCTTTCTGCCGCAGAAACGGGTCACCTGGTGCTGGGTACGCTGCACACGGGCTCTGCCGCCCGTACCATTGACCGTATTCTGGATGCCTTCCCAGTGGAAGAGCAGGACCACATCCGCGTGATGGTGTCTGAATCCCTGCGTGGCATCTTCTCCCAGCAGCTGGTTCCCCGCAAGGATGGCAAGGGCCGCGTGATGGCGCTGGAGCTGCTGGTGAACAACGCCGCTGTGGCTAACTCCATCCGCGAAGGCAAGACCTTCATGATTCCCGGCTTCATCCAGACGGGTAAGAGCCAGGGCATGCGCCTGATGGATGATTCGCTGCAGCAGCTGTATCTTGACGGTATCATTGCGGCAGAGGAATGCCTTGGCCGCGCAACGGACCGTGTGATGATGGAGAAATTCCTCAAGGAACACCCCGAGCCCGCCGCCCCTGCGCCCCAGGCCTGATGCAGATTGACCCCTAATCCCCCTTGGATATATGAAAAACAAGATTGACGAATTTTTCCAGGCATTGGTCGACCATGGTGGTTCTGACCTTCACCTCTCTGAAGGTGAGCCCCCCAAGGTGCGTGTGCATGGCGATGTGACCCCCATTCGCGAAGCTCCCCTCACGCATGAGGAAATGGTAGAACTCATGGAACCCATCTGCCCTCCTAAGCTGTGGAAAGAATTCTGCGAAATCGGCGATGCTGACTTTGCGTATGAAATGGATGAGAAATCGCGTTTCCGCTGCAACTATATGAAGCAGCAGCGCGGATACTGCTGTGTGTTCCGTCTCATTCCCACCAAGATTCTCACGATGGAGCAGCTCAATGTGCCGGAGCAGATCAAGCGCTTCGGTGAAATGCGCTCCGGCCTGGTGCTGGTGACGGGCCCCACCGGTTCCGGTAAGTCCACTACGCTGGCCGCCCTCATCGACTACATCAACACGAATTTCTCCCGTCACATCATTACGGTTGAGGAACCTATCGAATTCGTGCATCCCAGCAAGAAGAGCATCATTACCCAGCGCGAAGTACCCAACAACTGCCCCACTTTCGCCGATGGTCTGCGTGCCTCCCTGCGTGAGGATACCGATATTGTGCTGGTGGGCGAAATGCGCGACCTGGAAACGATCTCGCTTGCCCTTACCGCGGCAGAAACCGGCCTGCTCGTGTTCGGCACGCTGCACACCAACAACGCCCGTAAGACTGTTGACCGTATCATCGACGTGTTCCCGGCCGAGCAGCAGGCCCAGGCCCGCACCATGCTGGCAGGTTCGCTCCGAGGTGTAGTGGCTCAGCTGCTCATGAAGCGCTGCGACAAACCCGGCCGTGTGGCGGTGAACGAAATCCTCTTTGCCACCCCGGCTGTGAGCGCCATCATCCGCGAAGGTGCCACCCAGAAACTGGCAGACGTCATCATCGGTGGCAAGGGAATGGGCATGCAGTTCATGGATGATGCCATCTGGCAGAAGCTCCAGCAGGGCATCGTCTCCCCGGAAGAAGCCTATATGAAGGCTATCGACAAGGCTCGTTTCAAGAACTTCCTGCCCAAGGAACTCGAAACGCTGGCCAACGCCGGCGGTGCATAATCCCGTTTCCTTTCAGCGTATTAAAGGAACGCACCGGAGAACGATTCTCCGGTGTGTTTTCTTTCATCTCGCAGACGCAATCTGCGAAAGCCACTCTGCTAACCGGGTAGATAAAAACGCGCTGGAGGTGCGGGTGAGGTTAGTGGCGGCGCTGGGCGGCAGGGAGAATGCGGATTGCATCCCGGTATTTGGCGATGGTGCGGCGGGCAATGTTAATGCCCTCTGCCGCGAGCAGTTGCTCCAGCCGGGCATCGGAGAGCGGGTGGCGCGGGTCTTCCTCTGCAATCAGGGCTCGCAAGCGTGCCTGCACGGCTTCCGGTGAAACGCCATCCAGTGCGGAGGTAAAAAAGTGCCGCAATTCAAAAACGCCGAAGCTGCATTGCAGAAACTTGCCATTCACCGCGCGTGAAACAGTGGAGACATGCAGGCCGGTAGTATTGGCAATCTGCTCCATCTTCAGCGGCACGAGCGCCGCAGTTCCCTGTAGAAAGAAAGCGCGTTGGTGCTGCACGATGGCCCGGGCTACCTGCAGAATGGTCTGCTGGCGGTCGGCAATGGCCTTGATGAGTTCGCGACCCTCGCTGAAGCAACGGGAGAGGTAGCGGCGCACTTCCGGTTTGTCGGCCTGTTCGGCCATCATTTCGCGGTATTCTGCAGAGAGGGCGAGCCGGGGTATATTGGCGTGCGTGAGCGTCACCTCCAACTCATCTCCTTTGCTGGTAACAATGACATCTGGCTGGATTATGGTACCGGGCTCGCGGGAAAAGGCGCTGCCGGGGTCGGGATTCAGCTGGGCAATGCGGCGGGCCGCACCGGCCACCGCCGGCTCACTTTCGCCCAGAGCACGGGCGGCATCGGCATAGCGGTGCTGCACCAGCGCACTCCAGTGTTCACTCAGCAGCTTCATGGCCAGCGAATCCTGCTCTCCCTCACGCTGCAGCTGCAGCATCAGGCTTCCGCGTAAATCGGCGGCACCTACCCCGGCGGGGTCGAGGTCCTGCACCGCCTGTAGAGCTTTTTTCAGAAGGGAGGCCGACCACCCATGCCGGGCTGCAATGGCAGATGGAGCTTCAGTAAAGTAGCCGCGTTCATCCAGATGCTGCACCAGCTCCAGAGCGGCTTGTTCCTCCCGGGCGGGCAGGGCACTGCGGTGAATCTGTTCCTCCAGGTGGGCCGTGAGACTGGGAGCGGCCGTGAGGCTATCCATCAGATAGTCATGCCGGAGAGTGGCCGCCGTATCAAGAGGCATGGATTCCTCATCCTCTGCGGGGGCTGGCGGCAGTTCCTCCAGGGCGGGGTTGGTGGCCATGGCCTGGGTAGCCAGGGCATGCAGCTCCATGTTGGTGGCCTGCAGGGCGCGCATGAACTGCTGCATGGCGGCGGTGGCCACCATGCTCTGCTTCATGCCCTGCTGCATTCCTGCACTGCTCATCCTGCCCGAGTTGTATCAGAATGCCGCCGCGCTTTCAAGCGCAAAGCGTGTGAGTGGCTCATTTTGAACCCTGGATGACATTCCGGGCTTTATTCCGGACTTTTATGCGGAATCAGTCCATACCATAGGAAAAAGCGGTTTTACAGGTCATCCACAAGAGAGGTGCTTTTGGCGTAAGCGGTGCTGCGCGCTTCGAAGAAGTCTGTCTTGATGAGGTTTGCATTGCTGAACTGCGACACCCAGGAGCAGGAGGGCGGTTCGCTCTCGAAGCCCTCGTACACCGGGGCGAAGCCAAGCTCCTGGCAGCGGCGGTTGGCCAGGTAGCGGATGTAGTCGCGCACCATGGTGGTGGTGAGACCGGGAATGTCATCTCCAATCACATAGCAGCCCCAGGCAATTTCCTGCTCAGCTCCTTCACGTATCATGGCGCGGTATTCATCCACCTTTTCCGGGGTGAAGAGCCCGGGTTCCTCGCGCTGGAGCTCGCGGATGATATTGCGGAAGAGCCAGAGGTGGGTGCTTTCATCGCGGTTGATGTAGCGGATTTCCTGCGCGCT
>CAJGDB010000116.1 GCA_904502165.1 uncultured Akkermansia sp. | reverse complement strand
GTATTGAGTGCCGTCATATTCTTGGTTCCCTAAATATGAATTATTCAGGGATCGTTTTCATTCTTATAAGAATAAACGGGGTGGCACTACTCGGCAAAATGCTTGCATCACGGTAGAACCGCCTCTGAAATGCGATATACTCCGCGCGTCCGGGTGTGGGTAAACCATTCCATCGCGCGAGGAAGTAAGCCCCGCACAGGACACTTAATTCAACAACATAAACACATAACACACATATGAAGAAGACACTTATTACCTTGATGGCTCTGGCTGGTGTAGCTTCTGCTACTGAGCAAACCATTACTCTGAGTGATTATGGTTACACTGATGGCTTCTATGCGACATCGGTGTTGGATCTTGATGACCTCACCTCCATAATTACCACTAAAAACCTTGATACCACTCTGATTGGTGTCGGTGTTGCTCTTGATAACAACACAACCCATTCTGCCGTTCTGACTGTTAAATCATGGACAAATAACGAGTTCCACCTGTACTACAATCAGGACGCAGGTGTAAGTGCCACCGATTTCGGTAATGCTGGCGCAAGCTTTGGTGCTCCTGAAGGTTATACCTGGCCCAATGGGCATGCCATCAACAATGCATTCTCCATGGAAAATGCAGTAGGTGGTGCACTGACATTTGCCTTTGCTCCAAAAGCAGCCGCAACGGATGTTTATGGCGTTAGCATTGCTCTGACTGTTGCTTATGCTGATGGCAGTACCCAGACGATTGTCGGCAATGCAACAGGTTATTCCTGGAGCAACAATCAATACAAGGCTACAGAAATTTTTTACGATGATGCCTACATTGCTGCACCTACAGTAACTAAAGCTGGCAACTGGACACACGCTGACTTGGTAACAGCCAATAAAGTAGCTCTCGGTATCCCCGAGCCGACCACGGCTACGCTGAGCCTGCTGGCACTGGCCGGTCTGGCTATGCGCCGTCGCCGCAAGTAAGACTTATCTTGCTTTGACAGTATTTCATAATGAGCCCGTGAGGAAGTCGCCTCACGGGCTTGTTCTTTTCCGGGGAGGGAGTGAGTTTGTGTATTATCCTGACATTCTGCATTTTGCCTTTTGCATTCTGCATGGGTTTGTGTTAATGTAATGGGCATGGAGAGAGAACTCATTATAGCTGCTGCACGTGAGTTGTGCCGTGAGGTGAATGCGTTGGAGTTTGCCGACCCGGTGGCGTATACCTATAATCCGCTGGATTACGCATGGGAAGGGCATGAGGCTTATATCCGCAAGTTTGGCGCCGGGCAGAAGGAGGTGTTGTATCTGGGGATGAACCCCGGGCCTTTCGGAATGGCGCAGACGGGAGTTCCTTTCGGAGAGATTGCAGCGGTGACGGTGTGGATGGGCATTACGGCTTCCGTAGGCCAGCCGCCGCAGATGCACCCGAAGCGGCCGGTGCAGGGGTTCTCGTGCCCTCGGTCAGAGGTGAGCGGGCGCCGGTTGTGGGGGCTGTTCGAGGAGATGTACGGCACGGCTGAGGCGTTTTTCAGGCAGGCGTATGTGGCGAATTACTGCCCGCTTATCTGGATGAGTGAGAGCGGGGCAAACATTACGCCTACGCAGTTGCCCAAGAGCCAGGTGGCGGCGCTGGATGCAGCGTGCCAGCGGCATCTGGTGCGGTTGATAGAGATACTGCAGCCCCGTGTACTCATCGGGGTGGGCGGGTATGCGCTCAAGCAGCTGGAGCTGGCTGCGGCTGCTCTGCCTGACAGGGAGTTCCGCCTGGGGACGATTCTGCACCCCAGCCCGGCGAGCCCTGTTGCCAATAAATACTGGCCGGAGCGCCCGAGGGAGCAGATAAGGGAGATCTTGAATGCCTGATGGAGATGCCCGCGGGGTGAATCTGGCGGTTTCTGGTTGCCAGCCGGGGGGGTAAGGCGGATATGTGTTCAGAGACTGGCCAGGCCAAGGGCCATCAGCAGGAGGCCTGCGGCGGTTTCAAGCCAGCGGGTGGGCAGGTGGTGCAGGAGTTTTGCGCTGTGGAATGAGGCCAGCGCGCCGATGAAGGTGATGCTGCCGATGATGCTGACGGCCAGGCCGAGCTGCAGTTGCGGGCCACCGATGTTTCCCAGGGCCATGCAGGCGCCAACGGCCAAGGCATCGATGCTGGTGGCAAGGCCAACGACCAGGAGCCCGCAGAGGCCTAATGCTGTGGCAGAGGCGTTTTCGTCCTCTGCGTCTCCCTTCCAGGCGTTATAGATGATGCTGCCCCCCAGGCAGAGGAAGACGCACAGGGCCAGCCATGGGGCCCAGGTGCTGACAACGGAGCGGAGGGCCTCGCCTCCCCAGTAGCCGAGCAGTGGCATGCCTGCCTGGAATGCGCCTACTGTAAGGGCCAGCCAGAAGGCAGCCCAGGTGCGACCCTGGCGCAGCACCAGGCCGTAGGAAAAGGCGTAGACGATGGCATCTACCGCCAGGGCCAGGGCGATGAGGGTGATTTCCAGGTGATTCATGGCGCGCGCATGATACCAGACTCCGGCGGGCAAGTCAAGGTTGGCAAGCCGGGTATCGTCAGCGGGCGGGTTACTTCAATTCGAGGATGGTGACTTCTGGCGGGCAGAAGAAGCGCATGTCGAAGATAGCCCCGATCCCGCGGGTGACGATGACATGGCGGTTGCCTTCAAATGGGAAGAGACCGGCTGGAGTGGAGGAACGGAAGGAGATGGGTTCTCCGGTGAAGGGGTTGCCTATCTGCCCGCCGTGGGTGTGGCCGGAGAGCATGAGATCCCAGTCGTAGGCTCGGAGATACCAGCGGCTTTCGGGGTCATGTGAGAGGAGGAGGACGGGGGGGGCTTCCTGGTTGGCAGGGCGCATGCAGGCCGCCGGTGCTTCATCGGCCTCATTCCAGTCACCCAGGCCGATGATGCGGAGGGTGCTGCCGCTGGGGGTGGTCCAGTCGGTTGCTTGGTTGCGGAGGAGTGGGATGCCGGCGGTGGCAAATACACGTTCAACCTGTTCCTGCTTCTCGTAGTCGTGATTGCCTAGTATAGCATAGGTGGGGGCAATGCTGCGGAGTGTTCTGAACCCTTCGATTGCCCACCGGGTGCGCCGGAAGCGTTCCTCTGCGGTGACCAGGTCGCCGCAGAATATGATGAGGTCGGGCTTGGCGGTGCTTATGTGCCCGATTGCTTTTTCAAAGAGCTGCGGGTTGTTGTGGAGGTCTGAGATGAGGGCGATGCGGAGCGGCCCAGCACCCGGAAGAATGGTTTCCGATAGCTGCATGTGGTTGCATTCTAATTGGCCGGCACTCCACTCCCCGAAGATTTTGAAGCCCCATCCACCGCCCAGTATGAGCAGTGCCAGAATGATGAACCATGTGCGGAAACGAAACATTGGAAGAGAATAGGGATTAAGGATAACGGGGGGGCCTTAATCCTTACTCATGGGGTTGAGGTCGCTGAGCCCGGGGTCTGTAAAGATACCATCCTTGCGGATGAGTTCGTCATCGAACCAGATTTCACCGCCGCCATATTCAGCGCGCTGGATGCAGACCATATCCCAGTGAACCTGGGAGCGGTTGCCGTTGTCGCAGTTTTCGTAAGCCTGGCCCGGGGTGAAATGGAAAGAACCGCCAATTTTCTCGTCGAAGAGGATATCGCGCATGGGCTGCAGGATGAACGGATTGACACCAAGAGCAAATTCGCCAATGTAGCGGGAGCCCTCGTCGGTATCAAGAATCTTGTTGAGAGCTTCCTCGTTGCCGTTGCAATGCGCTTCGATAATCTTGCCATCTTTGAAGGTGAGGCGGATACCATCGAACGGAATGCCCTGGAACAAGGTGGGGGCGGTGTAGAGGATGGTACCGTTCACGCTATCCTTGATGGGGGCGGTGAAGACCTCACCATCCGGTATATTCATTTCACCGGAGCAGGGGTGGGCAGGCATACCCTTGATAGAGAAGGTCAAATCCGTACCAGGGCCGGTGATGCGGACTCGGTCGGTCTTCATCATGCGCTCGGCCAGTTTGTCCATAGCCACGCGCAGCTGGGCGTAATCTGCCAGGCAGCAGCGGAAGTAGAAATCCTCAAAATCCTCGGTGCTCATACCAGCACCCTGGGCCATGCTGGGGGTGGGCCAGCGCAGAACACACCACTTGGTCTTGCAGACCCGGTGGTTGTGTACCGGGCGCATGTGACGCTGGGCCAGAGCCATGCGCTCTGCCGGTACAGAGCTGTTCTCGAAGCTGTTCTGCCCGCCGCGGATGGCGATGTAGGCATCCATGGCCTGCATTTCTGCCAGTTCAAAGCCGGCAATGGAAGCGTACTGCTCATCGGTGGCTCCGGCAAACAGCTCACGAGTCACGCGACTGTGGCGCAGGTTGATATGCGGGTGGCCTCCGGCCTCGCGCACGGCACGGATGAGCTCAATGGCGATTTCATCGGGTGCGTCGATGATTTCGAGCAGTACGTGTTCTCCCGGCTGAACACGGCAGGAGTGACGGATGAGGGACTGGGCCAGCTGAGTGGTGCGCGGATCGGTCATTAGAAATAAAGGTGAATGGTGAAAAATAAAGAGAAGTGATGATAGGGGTATGTTACAATGAAATGAGCCTGTTGGCAAGGATTTTGGAGTTTCAGTAGCGGGCTGGACTGGGGAATTCGGCTGGCAGAGGGCGGCTTATCATGAATTTTGTTCATTATGCCAATAAATATGATAAAAAAGGCTTGCAATCCCTCCCTTGCCTCTGTATAATGCGCCCGTCCCCGCTGCAAGGCGGTGGATTCGGAAATCACCGACGGAGCGGTAGCTCAGTTTGGTTAGAGCGCAGCCCTGTCACGGCTGAGGTCGCGGGTTCG
>CAJGDB010000115.1 GCA_904502165.1 uncultured Akkermansia sp. | reverse complement strand
GCGGTCGGCGTAGTCACGAGTGGCTTCCTCGGCAGTTTGCCGGGCTTTTTCTGCTTCCTCCTGCTGGTGCTGCTGCTCGCGGCGTTCCTGCTCGTGGTGCTGGCGGCGAAGCTCCATGATTTTGTTGTATGTCTTGATAAGCCGTTCATAGCGGGCATCGTCTCCCACATTTGCCCAGCCTATCCTGTTCTCCATATCACGGATAGCTTTCTGCAATTCCTCCAATGATTGGAAGCCTCCGGCATCACTCAGGCGTAAGCGTATCTGCGTTTCTGTATCCTGCCCGGAAAGGTAACGCTCTCGCTCAGTTTCGTGCTGCTGGTTCCGCAGTTCAAGCATCCTCTGTTGTGTGGCCTCAATCTTCTTCCGCAACTCCTCCTGAGCTTCTGTTTGTGCTCTTGCTGCGGCTGCTTCACGTTCGGCCGCCTCTGCGGCTTCAATCTGCAGCGGGATGATTCGACTGTACTCGGCACGCTTGCGCTGGAGAGCGTTCATCTGACGATCAAGTGCTTTCACCAGTTCGTCCTTTTCCTCAGCTCTGGCTTCATTACGGCGTGATTGCAAGTCGGCAATCTGTTCATCAAGAGATTCGATAAAATCCTCATACTGCTCGTGAGTCGTGATTTTGCTGGCTCGTTTATTGAGTCCTTTGAGCGATTTCTCAAACTCGCGGGCAGATTGAGCTGCTTCCTTGGCAGCCTCCGAGTTGCCCATGAACCAAGAATAGAGAGCGCCCAGGGCTTCACCAATGCCCACGATAATCAAACCAATGCCGGTGCTGACAATAGCCGCTTTCACCGCCACCATCGCAGCGCGGGTTACGGTAGCCATCGTGGTCCATGCCGTAGACCACATGACTTTCATTCCGGTCAAAGAAGCAGCCATTGCCGAGCGAATCCCGGTCATAGCCGATTTGAACATGGTCACAAAGGTGGTCATGTTCAGCCCCTTCATTGTGGTTACAAGCGAGGCCATCGACCCTCGGAGCGATACTGTAGATGCGGTTGCAGCTTTGCTGTTCCCCACATACATGAGCATGGCTGCGGCCAGCGAAGCAACCACAGTCTTGGCTCCTCCCAGCATCTCGACCAAAGAGCCAATACCCGAGATAATGGGCGATATGACATCCACTATCCCGGTGAAACACGAGGCAATCCCCTGAGCAAACTCCTGTACCTGTGGTGCAATGGACTCCAGATAGGCAGTCAATTCCTGCATGACTGGCATCATGGCCGCATTGATGGGAGTACCCAACTCCACAGCTAAGGCATTGAACCCATCGATAAGCGTACTAAGCATGCCGGAGAAAGTCTGAGACTGGCGCAGAGTCATATTCTCCAGCAAGCCACCAGCCCCGGTTAATTTGTCTAGAGCCGCATCGAGGTCAGACAGATTAAACCGCCGCTTAGAAATTCCCTTGAACACGTCCTCGAATGAAATGCCCCTCATTTCCGCAATCAACTTGCGTATAGGCACGCCTTGCATTTCCAGGGATTCTGCAACTTCATTACTCAGCCCGGAGTTCTGTACCTTGGCATAGAGGAATGCCAGTTCTTTGAGCGGCTTACCGGAAACCGAAGCTATGTCGCCCAGCTTTCTGATTACCGTCACACTTTTTTCAACAGCCGTTCCCATGGAAAGCAAGGTCTTTCCAGCATCGGAAATATCCCCGAACTCAAAAGGTGTTTCCGCAGCATATTTCTTTAACTGCGCCACATATTCAGCTGCGGCAGCTGCATCGCCCATCATCACCGTAAAGGCAAGTGAGGTCTGCTCCATAGCTGCAGCAGCCGATGAGATTTCCCCCAGGCTGCTGAATGCGCTCTTAACTGCGGCAATGCCGGCTTGGATGGCGGTAAAAGCCACGGCAAACTTTCCAGCCATGCCGCCAACCGCTTCTTTGGTCTTGCCTATCTCCTGTTTGATTTCAGTAAGTGCAGCATTGAGTGCAGAAGCATCACCGGAGAAAGTGAATGTAACGTCAGCCATGTCTGGTCAGGTGTTTGAGTCGGTTGTAGAGGGCTGCAGCTTCGCCTGATTCTTCTTCGGAAGCGTTGCGCCAGTCGGTGTTTGTTCCCTCGCTAATCCAAGCGGCGTGCGCATATTGCAGCGCCCGCCGTAGCGGCATCCACAGGATGTATTCTTCGCTCCACCCCGTCGCTCGTGCTACTGTGAAAATCAGCGATGCTACGAGCGAGGGGTGTGCTCGTTTGGGGAGGTCGGAGCATCCGGGTCAGGAATCGGCTCGGCACTTGCGCTTTGGATTGCGGCACGATCAGCAGCCAGAGACGTGGTAATGCCCCGCAGCTCTGCCGGGCTGATGCTCATGGCAAATGCCGTGGCTTTCAAACCGACCTGAGTCGGATGATTGTAGACAGTATCGAGTACCTCATCTATCGGCGCTCCGTGAACCCACAGGAACTCGGTGAGTGTGCGGGTGTCGATTTCCCCCATGTCGGCCTCTGCGCTAGCCAGCGAATTGTTGAGCTGGCGCAGGATTTCCAGCGAGCCTAGGGAAATGGGGCGAAGCGTTACTCCGCTGGTGGTGCGGGTGGGTGGTGCGAGCATAGCGCGATTGTTGCTGTCCTCGCGGGACTGTGTGTGAATTTGTATAGCCATAATGCATCGGCGAAATGTCAAAACTACAAGCCGTTCAGGCTTGAACGGATGACAGCTATATGATAGACTCCTCCCGCTTTTCCGCCGACATGCCGCATGGCGGGTGTTTACGTGCACCGTCAGCGGGAAGTAAGCCAGTCCTTACCGCTGATGGTAACGTAGCCGCAAGGGTACGGAACAGCAGCTAACCATGGCTGGTGGAAAAACAACCTCATGAATCTTCGACTCATGATAGAGCTGATAATGCTTATTTTGCAGGTAATCCTGTTTGTGATGAATTTCATCCGATGAGCATGTAAGGCTCCGCACGGCGGGCGGCCACCTGCCGTGCGCTATCTGCTTTTCAGAACGAGTTAAATGCACAAAAGAGTTGACAAAACGCTCTAATATGCTAGTATAGCTTCATCAGGAACGAAGATTCTGATAATGTTTTTCCAAAGACCTCCCGAGTGGCCGCTCTGGGAGGTTTTCTTTTTACCCCCTTGTGAACTTGTTGATAAGGAGGCTAAGCTGGGATTCAGGCGTCCCCTCGGGAATGAGGAGCGTCTTATGCCCATGCTTCACCAGCTCCACGTTGGGAGCCTGGCCGATGTGGTGATTGATAAGGGTGTAGAGATTGCGCATAGCTGCTGCCATATAAGCAAGCGGGTGGTCATTATCTGCGCGGGTAATCCAGCCCTCGTCATTCCATTTTGCAATCATCTCGGAGGCTTTGAACTTGCCATCAAGTGATTGCTCGTCAAAGAGCCAGTTTACCACCGGCTCTGTATCGCCTGACACGCTGAATGCCGGGCGTTCCGAAAAAGGAATGCCCAGCGCAGTCAGACATGCTGCGAGCATGAGGGAATCAAGGTCGCCGTCCTTGCTGCGAACGAAGTTCAGCGCATCGTGGGAGGGTTTCTTCATCTTTAGAAATCGTAGATGGTGGAAGATACCTCAAACGATGCCAAGTCCTCGTTCTTGAGGCCAATCTTTACCCCGGTCACTATATTCGTACCGCTTGAAACGGTATTGAGTCCGTGATCCGGCGCCACATTGGCCAGAACAAGAGTCTGAGCGACCTTAATGTCTGCCGGGTTTTCTCGTGGAATATACCCCTTCATGCTGACATCAGTCTGGTCATCGTAGAAAATGATGCCTACCTTTTTGCCTCGGTAGTCCCTCTGTATTTTAGAGTCAGGCTTGTAGTCGATATCCTGAGACTCCAACAGGATGCCCTGCTGGTCTTCATCAAGCCCGAATACGCCGACTGTTCCGATGATTGTAGCCATAATACTCAGTCGGCACGTCAAAACGTCCGTGATGCCACGGTCAATTTGAATGTGCCTGATATAGACACAGAGAAGCGATTACTTGGTGTTTCCTCATACCAGCCGGAACAAGCATTGGTCACATTGTACGACACAGACATCTCTCCATAGCTTCCGCGCACACGCATCTTGAAAGAGCCTGTTACCGAAGTCTCTCCGTTTGTTGGTAGTGCTATCGGCTTAATTGTTGCCCCTCCGTATGTCACCGTTGGTGGTCCTGCGGAACCTCCTGTACTGCCAGTAATGCTACCGGGCGATGCAGTGCAACTTTCGGAAGGTGCGTTTATCTTTAGGTGGTTTTTAAGAATGTTCTTTATGTTTGCCCTCCTGAGGGATATCGAATATATCCGCATGGTTCCTGTCACCGTCTTACGGCGAATCATTCCTCTGGAATCCTTATACCTGATTGAACAGGTGACTTTCTTTATGCCGCCTGTGCTGGTAACTTGTACAATGTTACTTTGATTACAGGTCGAAGGGTCAGCGTAATTGGTCACATACATGGTTCCGAACTCTGCTCTGGCTCTTCCTTGCCGGAAGCCAGTCTGACTGAACTCGGTTACAGATGTGGGATGAGAGTTGGGAGTCCACCCACCCCCCGAAGCGCTACTGGATGTGAGGTTGTGTACCGAAATGCTCGCAATACTCCCCGAAAGGTAATACCACATTGTCAGAGTCGTACCTTCGGGAGGCACGCTATAACTACCACCGTCAGCCACAGAAAACCGGGCGTTCACATCATAATGCAGCTGCACAGTTTCCGAAAAACTGTCGGTAATTTCAACCTTGAATTCATATCGGACTTTCAAGGCCTGAGTGTCCTGATAGGCTTTAACGGAAACACCAGTCCCGCCGGTAAACCACACACCACAATCCCCGACATCTTCTGAACCCGGAGGAGAATCCTCT
>CAJGDB010000114.1 GCA_904502165.1 uncultured Akkermansia sp. | reverse complement strand
CTTGCGGGTGAGCATGCGGTGCGTTTCATCCAGCGCCAGCAGAATATCGTTCGCATTCTCGGGCAATGCAGGCGGCTGGGCCTCGCTGCCGGGGGCGCTGGTCACATCCAGCACGTTGAACACCAGCACCGCGTGGTAGGCTGACACCGCACGGCCGGATTCCGTTACCAGCGTGGGGTGTTCCACCCCGTGCTTGGTGCAGAGCTCGCCCACCACCTCCACAATGTCGCGGGCGTACTCCTCAATGGAGTAGTTACAAGAGGAATGAAAGTTGGTCTTGGAACCATCGTAGTCCACCGCAAGACCACCACCCATATCGAGCGTGCCCATGGGTGCGCCCTCCTTCACCAGGTCAATGTAAATGCGGCAGGCTTCTGTAAGGCCTCCACGAATAACGGACACGTTGGAAATCTGGCTTCCCTGGTGGTAATGCAGCGCCTTGAGGCAATGCAGTTTGCCTGCGGCTTTCAGTGCGTCCACCACATCGATGACCTGGGCGGCATTCAGCCCGAACACCGACTTATCACCGGCAGATTCGCTCCAATGCCCGGCCCCCTTGGAAGCCAGGCGCACACGCACGCCCAGAATCGGTTCCACCCCCAGCACCTCGGCGCGGCGCAGAATGGCCGGCAGCTCGTTGGGCATCTCCAGAATCAGGCAGATTTTCATCCCCATACGCATACCCATGAGCGCAAGGTCAATGAATTCATCATCCTTGTACCCATTGCACATGAGGAAGGATTCCGCATCGCGCATATAGGCCATGGCGGCAATCAGCTCAGGCTTGGAGCCGGCTTCGAGGCCGTAGTGGTACTTCTGGCCATGGGCCACCACTTCCTCCACCACCATGCGCTGCTGGTTCACCTTGATGGGGTATACCCCGCGGTACTTACCCATATAACCGGCAGCCTTGATTGCCTTGGAGAAACTCTTGTTCAGCTCGTCAATACGCGCATGCAGCAGGTCGCGGAAGCGCAGCAGCACCGGCACATTGGTACCGCGTTCCTCAAGCCCTTTCATAATGTCCGGCAGACTCACTTCCTTGGTGCTGCCATCGGTATCCACCAGGTGCACATTGACCTCGCCCGCGCGCGATACGCTGAAATAGTCATTACTCCAATCACCCACCCCGTACAATTCGGCAGAATCGGCGGCTGTCCAGTTGCGGACCTTGCGTTTAATGGATTTCTTACGTGCAGGCATGGTGCTGAATGGGGTAAACTGTGCGCGCGTTATATACTACATACCCGCTTTTGTCAATCCAGAACTTCCGCACTGCCGCACATTAAAGACTGATTTTTCACGCCTTTCGACCCTCGATTTGAAAAAAATACGCAAATTTGTGAAATTTGCATTGCCAAGAAGTAAAAAATCGTGTAGACTGTCGCACCCACCCGAGCCGGGAGGCTCACTGAACATTTACTAAATACAAGAAGGAGACAAGATGAACATTCTCGACACTATCGGAAAAGAACAGATGAAGGACGACGTAACGCCCTTCAACGTGGGCGACACCGTGAAGGTGCACTGCCGCGTGATTGAAGGTGGCAAGGAACGCGTGCAGGTTTTCCAGGGCATCGTGATTGCCAAGCGTGGCGCCGGCATCAACGAGGCTTTCACCGTTCGTAAGATTGCCTACGGCGAAGGCGTGGAACGCTCCTTCCCCATCCACACTCCCAAGATCGCCAAGATCGAGGTTGTGACCCGCGGTAAGGTTCGCCGCGCCAAGCTCCACTACCTCCGCAGCCGCGTGGGTAAGGAAGCAGTGACTGTGAAGACCATCCGCTAATCACGGATTCCTCACCAGACGTTTTCATGACTCAGGCCATTCTGCAAGGAATGGCCTGGTTCTTTTTTTCCCGGCAGCAGGCAAGTCCCGCTCAACAGCTGGCACCTTGCCGTCTGTGGGTTTCAGCCCCGCATTATCATGCAGCTGGCAGCCATTACCTGCCATGGGTTTCGCGGAGGACTTTCCGCAGCTGATCAGGAATATACCTTTCGTATGTTCCATCAGGCTGGCGTTCATTTGATGTGAACCATGTCAGATCCTTATTGCTGAGACGCTCACCTTTACTGGTCAGCAGGCGGATGCAGTCCCCATAACTCGGATGATAATACGCTGCAGCAGCCATGACACAGAGAAGCAGAGGGTCGAAGGAGCGTTCCTGCGGATAATGCACAATTGGTTCGCCCCGTTTGAAGAGCATCTTCATGACATCAATACGGCCTATGGAAGCCGCAAAGGGAATCGCCGGCACCTGGGCACCGCCGACAACGTGGAAGCTCTTGAATTCATCCAGCTTGACCCCCTGTTTATCCAGATACATGACCAGGTTGCAATGAAAGTTGACCAGCGCCCCACGCATGTAGGTTTCATGAATGTTCCCCCCATGGCGCACCAGCAACTTGAGGCTCTCTATCCTACCCCGGTCCGGCCATGTATCATCCAGCGAGGCGGGGCTCACGGAATTCTCCTTGATGATGTGCGGCATAAGAAACCCCTTCATGAGTTCATGCATACAGCGCTTTGTCACCTTGAATTTGCGCTTCAGCAGCATCTTCAGGCATGCAGGGTGGGCACCGGCAGCAGCCGCTGCCAGCACTTCCTCCTGCCCGGCCGCATCACGCAAGGGGTAATTTTTCAGCAGGTAATCCAGCAACCGGGGATACCCCAACCCCGCCGCATAGGCCATGGTGGCAGCATCCACCCGTGCACCCTTCCGCTCCAGGTATTTCACAAGAGCCATGTTTCCACTGCTCACAGCTAACTTCATCGGGGTACTGGCAAAACGCTGCCTTCCCGGAAAGGAAAAAGACTGTTCCTCGTCTACGGCAGCCCCGGATTCCTCCACCAGAATGCGGCAAGCATCTAGATGCCCATATCGTGCAGCCACACACAGGGCCTTGTTGATATTCTGCTTATTGGTTTCCCTGGCCGCCACATACCGCAGCATTTCCGGATTACCGCTCCTGGCGGCATATTCGCTCAGACTGCCCAGGGTGTTCCGGTAGACAGCCCCTTTTTCCTCCAGATAGCGGAAGCATTCCAACGCTCCGTTCTCTGCCGCACACAACAACGGAGATTTGTATTCGAACCTCTCGCTCTCTCGTTCAGACACCGCGCCGCCATGCTCAACACAGTATTTCAGGATGTCCACATTGCCACCCTGAATGGCAGCCCGGACGAGAAACTCCACCCGTCCCCGGCTGCCACTCCGGCCCACTTCCTGGAAAAAGAGTTCGGAATTTCCTGATTTTGCCAGACAAGCCAGGCGGAATTCCGGATCCGTCTTCACTCCTTCTTTCTCCAGATAATCGAAAATCTCCAGATTCCCGCCATCGGATGCAGCATCCTGTATCTGCCATATCCCCAGAATGGCTCTCTTATCTTCCGGCAGCAGGGGGCTCACCCATTCCACCACATACTTGAAGCACGCCAGATTTCCGCTGGCAGCGGCCCTTCTCAGACAATCATCAACCGAGTTACGCGCATGGCCATATCCGGCATTCACCGCAAGCGGCAATCCTTTCTCCCGCAGGAACTTCAGGCATTCCACATTGCCGCCAGGCAGAGCATGGGCAGCATAGCGCAGGGATTTCACATCGGCCCCATGCTGCACCAGCACCTTCATTGCTTCTGCATTCCCGCGCCACACTGCATGCGCCAGCAGGCTGGCACCGCCCACCCGTTCATCCTCCGGGTGCGCCAATTTCGCCACCACCCGTGCCAGAGCCTGGTTGAACTGCCGGTCAAACGATGATTGAGGACTGGCTATCTGTATCTTCTTCAATAATTCCTCGATTGCATCCTCTCCTGCCTCGCTTTTCGTTACCTTCTTTGCCTTCTTTTTCTTCTTGCCCTGCTCGACCTTCCCGGCCGTTTTCTCCGGCCCGGCCCAGGCAGCTGGTCCGCCCAGCCCCAGCAGCGAAAAACCCAGCAACGATATGTTCAACAGACGGCTCACGGAGGACAAACTCTTCATCATACCCTATATGCTAACAGGAAGCCTCATTCGTGTCAAGGTGTTTCAGCCAGGCTCTGCATCCGCCCTCAAATCGCAAAATAAGTAGCTTTCTTGCTATCTTTTCTGCCTCCTCTTGATTTTACTATTGACTTTTATATCTTCCGTGCTATTATAACCGCAGCCTGATTCGATATTTATCTCAAGAGTGAGACACAATCAGGGAAACCCATCACCTAATAAGCAATATGACGATTACATCCCTTACCATTGCCACGCTCAGCCCCTTCATGGTGGCCGATGCCCAGGAAAAAGCCGTGGCTCCGGAAGCTACCACCTCCTACGTGTACAACTGGGAATCCCAGACCACAACTGAGGGCGTGAGCGACGACTCCTTTGATGCCGGGCAGATTATCCGAGGCACGCAAAGCTGGGTTAACAACGGCTTTGCAATTGACGACTGGATGCTGGCCTGATAAACAGAAAGCTGATTGATTTACAAGGGTGGTACTGTCCGTCACGGCTGTGCTGCCCTTTTTTCTTACCCGCTTCCCCCCCTCTGTTCCGATGATACTCATTCTTTCCAACCGACGTGATGCCACCACCGACCTCCTCATGCCGCTTCTGGAGGCGCATGCCGAGGTGTTCCGCTTCAATATCGACCTCTGGCGCGATTACAGCTGGAGCATCAGTGCCACCGGATACGAACTGCGCGACCCCACCGGGCGCACCTGCCGGGAGCGAGAAGTGGGAGCCGTGTACGACCGCAAGGTCATGTTCGACCCACCCCGCATCGATGTGCCGGCAGAAGGCTGCCCGGAAGCCTGGCTTCGCAACGAAGTGATGCTCATCTGGAGCGGCATCAAGGATTTAGCCGTGCACAGCGGCAAATGCGCGCTTATCCACCCCTCCCCACACGGCACCTGGTACAAAATGCGCCAGATGCGCCTGGCGGCAGAATATTTTCCTGTACCCGCCTGGCAGATGCTGCACCGCGCCCCGGTACAGCTGGCCGGAGAAGTCGTCTGCAAGACCAACGGAGTGGAACCCATGGGCAACGGCCAGATTCTCATGGTCAACAAAGTCGACCCCACCCG
>CAJGDB010000113.1 GCA_904502165.1 uncultured Akkermansia sp. | reverse complement strand
CTCCGGATTATACCGGCGTGCGGGCCAATATCGGTTTGCGCTACGACTTCTAAAAAAAAAACCCCGGCGGTCACGCCGGGGCTTTTTTTATCTCCCGCCACCTCCAGGTGGCGGGAAATTCTCTCTCTGCGCCCGCGCAGCGAAATTCTCTCCGCCCAGCGGAAATTCTCTCGCCGAAAGGCGAAATTCTCTGTTTTGACGCGCAGCGGCAAAAGATGAAATGCTGTAAAAGCAAGCTGCGCCCGCAGGGCGCAGGGAATTTCTCTCATTCGAACTTGCATCATCCCCCTAAGTCAGTTACAAATTCAACATGTCCACCCAAAATTCTCCCCTGGCCGTACAATCCCTGCAATTTGCCATTGAGGTTGTGAGTCTTATGCGACCCGTAAGAGGATGCGGAATTGTAAAAGATCAGCTTCTGCGTGCTGCTACCAGTATAGGAGCCAACATCCGTGAGGCTCAATACGGATATAGCCCGGATGATTTCATCTTCAAGTTGCAGACAGCCATCAAGGAAAGCTCTGAAACCGGCTACTGGCTCGATGTCATGGAAGGTGCCGGAATTCTACCGCCCGATGTTATCAAGGATTTGCGCTTTAAGCGTAACAGGATTCATCGCATGCTGGTGGCCAGCCTGAATACGAAAAAGACGAATATGAGAGAGAAATAGGCCTGCGCCCTGCGGGCGCAGCTCACTTTGTGCGGTTATCATCTTTTGCCGCTTCGCGTCAAAACAGAGAATTTCGCCTTTCGGCGAGAGAATTTCCGCTGCGCGGAGAGAATTTCGCTGCGCGGACGCAGCGAGAGAATTTCCCGCCCCTTGGCGGTGGCGGGAGATAAGAACACCCGCTTAGCAGCGGGTGTTCTTAAGAGAATCGACGCAGATGGCAGACCATGTCTCGAGCCGCTCATACAGCGGGCCAGCCAGTTCATCCAGCGTGCGGAAAGCGAGGTCGGCCAGGGCTTTTTCGTTGGGTGCTACCTGGTCATCCTGCAGTTCAAAGCGATGTACGAAGCCGAGGTGGACGGAACCGACTTCGTTGGTGTCGTCGTTGATGATGGCGAAGAGCTCCTGGGTGGCGGAGCCGGTAAAGGTGATTTCCTCACGAATTTCGCGCTCCATGCCGGCAAGGTAGGTGGAGATGGAGTCAGTCAGGCCGTCGATGGGATTGATATGGCCGCCGATGCCGAGAGACATTTTGTTGTGCAGTCGGGATTCGCCGCCTTTGGAGGTGCGGGCATAGGCCAGGATGCGGCCCTGGTGGCAGAAAATGGCGTAGGTGATGAGCTGCTTGAATTCAGGGCTCTGTTCGGCCAGTTCGCGGTCCATGTAGCGGGCTACCCCGGGCTGCAGGAAAGCGGCCAGATAATCCTGCGGGTTGAGTCTGACGCCGTTGAAAGCGCCTACGGATTCAAAGGCTTCGCGCGGAACGACCAGTACCTGTTCTCCATTATAACGTGACATGCCGGTATACTAACACAGCCGCAGCACATTGGAAAGAACAGAGTCTACCTGCTGTCGCAAAAAAAACAGGCCGCACCTGCGGCCGTTGTAACATCTGGTGCAGCACAGCTGCACGCCTTGGCGGGGAGCCTTTCCAGGACAGCCCCTTGTTTTAGAGAAGGGGTAGCTTAGCCCTGGATGGTGACGACATCAGCCTCCGGGGTGGGGGGCAGGGTGTTGCCAGCGGCAGTCAGGGTGGTAAGGCCGATTACGATAGCGATAGTTTTGATCATCTTCTTTTGTTCCTTTCTGATTCCTCACCGGCGAGACTTGCCGGCTGCGCGATTCTACTCTCATTTTCTCGTAAGTCAACCCCAAAAATGGAAAAAAGTCAGATTTTTTTCATTTTTTTGCAGAAAGTTGACAGATGAGGAAAAAGAAATGCGTACTGCGCCCGTGCGGGAGAGAATTTTGTCAGATATGGATAAAGTATAGACTTGAAAGCTTGCAGGCTAAATGCTAGTATAACTCGCGTATGAATAAACTTTTTCAACGAGCTCTGACTAGTCTGCTGCTGGTGGCACCGGCAGCTCTGGCTGTGCAGTTGAGCGATCTTTCTCCCTCTATGACCCGCGCCACGGCAGATGATACGCTGACGAAGGACTACGCGTACCGTGTGCTGAGCGACCTGAGTGTGCGCCGTATCTGGAATCTGGATGAGAACCGCAAGCTGACCATAGACTTTGATTCCAAGAAGGGTAGCCTCATCTGCATTGTGGTGGATTACCGCACTCCGGTTACGCTGGAGGAGGCCGATAAGGATGCCGCTGATATTGGTAAGTTTGAGGAAGCCAAGTGGAAGAAGTTTGCCAGTGACAAAGCAGCCAAGTATCACATGGGCCGCTCCCGTGCCATGAAGTTCAAGGAAGGCTTCATGTTCCAGGAACTTACCGGCGCCAACAAGTGCATGCGCCTCACTTTCTACACCAGCGTACCCAAGGAAAACCGCCGCCACCTGGCAGAGGGTAGCGTGGTGGGTGGCAGCTCTGCCATGGGTAACACCCTGAGCGGCAATGCTGTCAAGTCTCTGCTGAAGGACGAGGAAACCCGCCTTTACACCCCGAACAAGACAGATAAACCGGTGGAGGTTGCACCCAAGCCTAAGAAGGTGAAAGAAGTGACACCTGAACCGGTGGATGAGCCGGAGCCCGAGCCGGAGGTGGTGAATCCCGAGCCTTCTGGTGAAGTGGTGAAAGGCCCGGTGGAGGTTAAGCCCATCAAGGTGGTGAAGCAGAAGGGAGACCGCAGCAGCGACTTCCAGAAGTTCCTGGCCAGGTTCGGCCTGGATAAGCTTACTCCCATGCAGTGGGGCCTGGGTGGTGTGGGTCTGGTGGTGCTTCTTACCATCATCAGCGCCATTGGCCGCAGTAATAACCGCCGCAAGATGGAGAAGCGAGCTGCTGCTCTGCGCCGCAATTCTGCTACGGTTTCTGCATCTCTGCGCCAGAGTATCAAGAAAAGTACCCCCAAGGGTAAGGGCCTGCGCCTTAAGTAAAGCCTTTTGAAAGGAATAAGAACAAGCCACCGGCCACAGGCTGGTGGCTTGTTCTGTTGAATGCCCCGGGGTTGAATAAAGGGCGAAGTGTAGCGGGCTGGTGTCTGCAGGGCTGTGCAGAATAAGAGGGGTGACCCGCATAAAGCTTGACAAATATGCCTACGCGCGTATAGTTACCCGCGAACCATTATGAAAAATCAGATTGCAAGCGTACAAGCAGAAGCCCTGGCCCGTATAGCCGGCATTGCCGATATGAAGGCGCTGGAGGATGCCCGTGTGGGTATTCTGGGCAAGAAGGGTACCCTCACCCAGGTGCAGCAGGGCATGCGCGATGTGCCCAAGGAAGACAAGCCTGCCGTGGGCGCGCTGCTGAATGAAGCCCGTGCCGCCATTACCGCTGCGCTGGAGGACCGCAAGGCTGCCCTGCAGCAGGAAATTGATGCCGCCGCTGTGGCCGGGGTTGACTTTACAATGCCGGGTGCCACCCTGCCTGCCGGCGGGCTGCACCCCATTTCCATTGTGCGCGACGAAGCTGTGCGCGTGCTGCGCCGCATGGGTTTCACCCTGGCCGATGGCCCGGAGATTGAGGATGAATGGCATTGCTTTGATGCGCTTAACACCCCGGATGACCACCCCGCCCGCAATGAGAAGGATACGTTCTATTTTGACAGCGGCAAGCTGCTTCGTACGCAGACCAGCACTGTGCAGGCCCGCGTGATGGAGAAAGACTGCCCGCCCATCCGTATCATTTGCCCCGGTTCTGCTTTCCGCCGTGATGCTATTGATGCCACCCACCTTTCTGCCTTCAATCAGATTGAAGGTCTGTATGTGGCCAAGGAAGTGAGCGTGGGCGACCTGAAGGGAACGCTGGAGTATTTTCTGAAGGCTCTCTTCGGCGAGGAGACGGCTGTGCGCTTCCGTCCGCATTTCTTCCCGTTCACCGAACCCAGCTTTGAAATTGACGTGCTGCTGCAGGCTGCAGGGCAGGCCCCGCGCTGGATTGAGATTGCCGGTTGCGGCATGGTGAACCCCGCCGTGTTCGAGAATATCGACAAAGCCACCGGCAAGAATCTCTATGCCGGTTGTACTGGTTTTGCCTTCGGTATCGGTCTGGAGCGTCTGGCCATGATCCGCTGGGGTATCCGCGATATCCGCCTCCTGATAGAAAATGATGCCCGTTTCCTGGCTCAGTTCCAATAAAAACCACTCACTCTTTTCGTTAAAATCATGAATGTTTCATTGAATTGGCTTTCCAGCTATATTGACCTTGCTGGCCTCGGCACGCAGGAGATGGCCGATATGCTCACTTTCGCCGGTATTGAGGTGGAGGGAATCCAGGAGCGCGGTGTGACCACCGACCTTGTGGTGGTGGCCCAGGTCATGGAAAAGACCCCCGTGGAGGGAAGCGACCACCTCAATGTGTGCATGGTCGATGCAGGCGAAGGCTCCCTGCGACAGATTGTGTGCGGCGCCCAGAACTACAAGGTGGGTGATAAAGTTCCCTGCGCTCTGCCCGGTGCTGTGCTGCCCGGTGGTTGGGAAATCAAGGACGGCAAGCTGCGCGGCGTGGAAAGCCGCGGTATGCTCTGCTCTGCCTCTGAGCTGGGCCTGCCTGATAAGGAACACGGCCTCTGGATTCTGCCGCAGGATTATGTTATCGGCACTCCGGTACGTAGCTTCGTGGAGACTGATACCATCTTTGAGCTGGAGATTACCCCGAACCGCCCCGACCTGCTGAGCCATTGGGGCATGGCCCGCGAGCTGGCCGGCATCACTGGCCGCAGCCTCAAGACGGATCCCGCAGCGGCCCCCACGGCTGCTGCCGAGACAAAGGATGCCGGTGATTTCATCACTCTTTCTGCCCCGGAACTCTGCCCGCTTTACACCGCCACCCGCATTTCCGGTGTGAAGATTGGCCCCTCTCCCGAGTGGCTGGCCAACCGCCTGGTGGCCATTGGTCTGCGCCCCATCAACAACGTGGTGGATATCACCAACTACTGCCTCTTTGAGCTGGGGCACCCGCTGCACGCCTTCGATGCCAGTAAGATTACCGGTGGCCTGAACATCCGCCGCGCTGCCGAGGGTGAGCAGTTCACCAGCCTCATGAATGAGCAGTACACGCT
>CAJGDB010000112.1 GCA_904502165.1 uncultured Akkermansia sp. | reverse complement strand
TGTCTCTCTTCATGACAGATAATGGAATATGGGTATACACAGGGATTGGTGTGCTCGCTCTGTTGGCGGCGGGTCTGCTGGCCTGGCTGGTTGCCCGCAGACGCAAAAAAAGTTCATAAGTCAAAAAAAGGTGTTGACGAAGTGGCTGCGTGCTGGTATTGTTGGCGGCACACAGCATTTGGAGCGGTGGCTGAGAGGCTGAAAGCACCCGTTTGCTAAATGGACGTACTGCGTTAAACAGTACCGGGGGTTCGAATCCCCCCCGCTCCGCTGATGAAGGCACCAACGCTACCATGTGTTGGTGCCTTCTGCTTTTCCTGCTATGAAACTTTCTCCGGAACTTACCCGCGAGCAGCTGCGGCTGCTTACCGATGCTGAACTGCGGCGGCGTATGCTGGCAGCCACCCCGTTGAATCTGCCCTTCATGGCACTTACGGCACTGCTATACATGTTCATGCCGGGGGCGTTGCTCGGGGCAATGGCGGGGGGACTCAGCGTGCTGGTGCTGGCTGCCGTGGCAGCCTGGCTCTGGTTGTGGGGCACGCCTGCTTCTCTGGATTCCTTTCTGTGGTTCTGGCTGACATGGAGTGGTGTTTCCTGGCTGGTGGCCGCCGTGCTTTCCTGCGTGAGTGGTGTGCATGAGTATGGCCGGCGCCGGGTGTATCTGGCTGCCACAGAGTGCTATTCGGCAGAGTTGAAACCGGGTGGAAACCTGATTCTTACTGCGGAGGAAGCGCAGGAGCGCGAAGTGGTTGTGCAAGTGCCGGAGCAGGGGGTGTATGTGCTAGTCTGCCGGGTGGATGATTGTGAGGCAACTGTCTGGCTGGATGCCGATAGGCGGGCCTGTATGGAGGAAATGGAGCAGGTGCCGGGGCTGCGGACGGAGTTGCGCCAGGCCTTCCGGCTGGAAGCCGGTTACCATGTTCTGAGGATAAAGGCCGTTTTTCCGAAGCCGCATTCACTGCTGGTGATGCTGCGCTGATTCCCGCTTGCGGGGCAGGGGGAAATATGATACGATGCTGCTCGTGAAGATTGATGCCCACACCACACAGGCAGAGCTGCTCAGACTGAGTGAACAGAGCCTTCGCCGTGACCTGCTGCAGAATTCGCCGCTGAACCTCCGGTTCTTTCTGCGCTACCTGATTCTTTTCATGCTGTTTCCCGGCATGGTGTTCGGTTTTAAGGCCGGCATGGGAATAACGCTCTGCTTCTGTGCTGTATTGGTGGGTATTTTGTTCTGGGGAAGCGAGGCGGCATCGGCCCTGGCGGTATACAGCTGGCTGGGGGCTGGTGGCATGGTGCTGCTGGCTGTCACCTGCGGGGTGTTCCGCAAGGCCTGGCAGGAACGCACACTGCGCCGCAGCTTTCGCCCGGCAACCCCTGGTCTGCGCTATGCCCAGCGCGCGCCACAGAATTACCCCCTTCGCTGGAGGGGGGCGGATACAGAGGGGTATCTGGCGGCAAAGCTGGTGCTGCAGGTTCCGCAGCGCGGTATTTATGCTGTGTTGCTTACCCTGAGGAATTATGCAGGTTCCCAGCTTGTAACCCAGGGGAAGCAGGGGACCAGCCTGGTGTATGCCGGTGGCGGCAAAGGGGCAGATTTCAATGCGCTTGCCCTGTACCGCCTGGAACCCGGCCTGCATGAGCTGGTCTGGGCGGTTCCTGCCGGTTCTTCTGCCCCGCAGGCAGAGGTTTCTCTGCTGAATCCCCCGGCCTGATACCCGCTGCCCTTCCTGGAGACGGGCAAGCTGCTTGCTGTCAGACAATTCCGGGGTGAAAAGCCGCATTGTGCATATTTTTTTACTAACATCTCTTTTTTTATCTTGCAAATGACTGATGTCGTGCTAAGATGAAGACCTATGAACAAGACTCAACTCGTTGACTGCATTCAGTCTAAACTTGGTGAAGGCGCAACCAAGAAATGCGCTGAGGCGGCTCTCAATGCTGTGCTCGGTGCTATCAAGGATGCTGTGGCCACCGATAAGGTTCAGCTCGTGGGTTTCGGTACCTTTGAGATGAAGACACGTGCTGCCCGCACAGGTCGGAATCCTCAGACTGGTGCTGCCATGAAGATTGCAGCCACGCAGACTCTCTCCTTTAAGCCCTCCTCCGTATTCAAGTCTGCTGTGCCTGCCAAGAAGACTTGCAAGAAGGGTGGCTGCAAGAAGAAGTAAGTCCCTCCTTTCATCCGTTTTTATCAGTCCCGTTGCCCGGAATGAAATTTGCCGGGTAGCGGGATTTTTGCTTTCCGGAATAGAAAATTTCTCAAAAACAAGCTCTCGGGGCATCCCGGGCCGGACTTTTGGATTTACAACGCGCGCGTAATATGCTAAACATATTTCGCTATGGATTTAGAGCAACGCGAAATTAGCGCAGAAACGATTTCCCCGTACTTTGAACAGTACTTCGGGCACAAACCTGTGGTGGTAGCGGCCTCTCCGGGGCGTGTGAACCTTATCGGTGAGCATACCGACTACAACAACGGCTTTGTACTGCCGATGGCACTCAACAACATTAACGTTGTGGCTGTGGCTCCGTCTCCCACCGGCAAGCACCGCTGGATCGGTGCCCTTGGCGAGAACATGATTGAGATTGAGCCGGCTGCTGCCACCAAGCCTGGAGACCCCTTCTGGAGCAACTATGTGCGTGGTGTCATCTGCATGCTGGAGCGCCGCGGCATCAAGGTACCGGCTGTGGATATGCTGATTGATTCGAACGTGCCGCGCGGTGGTGGCCTTTCCTCCAGCGCAGCCTTCGAGGTGTCTGCCTGCACGGCCCTGGCTGCTCTCTGCGGGGTAGAGGTGACTCCCACCGAACGTGCCCTTATAGGCCAGGCTACAGAGCATGAGTTCGTGAACGTGCCCTGCGGCATCATGGACCAGTTCATCTCTGCCAACGGCCGCAAGGACCACGCCCTCATGCTCGACTGCAAGGACCTTTCCTACAAGCTCATCCCGATGACCGACCCAGCTGTGAGCGTGCTGGTTATCGACTCTGCCGTGAAGCACTCCCTGGCCGATGGTGGCTATGCTGCCCGCCGCAGGAACTGCGAAGATGCCTGCGTGGTGCTGGGTGTTCCCTCCCTGCGAGAAGCCACGCTGGAAATGCTCGAGGAGAAGAAGGCAGAGCTGGGCGACCTGTGTTACCGCCGTGCCCGCCACGTCATTGGCGAAAATCTGCGCGTAGCAGCCTTTGCCGAAGCTGTGGGTAAGGCAGACTGGGATGCCGCCGGTGTGGCCATGCGTGCCTCCCACGCCTCTCTGAAGGATGACTTTGAGGTATCCTGCGGCGAAGTTGATACCCTTGTTTCCCTGGCAGACACCATTCCCTCTGCCGCTGCTGTTTATGGCGCCCGCATGACGGGTGGTGGTTTCGGCGGCTGCATTGTGGCTCTGGTCAAGAGCGAAGCGGTGCAGCAGGTGGCTGAGGAAATGATTGAAGCCTACCGCAAAGCCCTGGGCATTGAGACTGACTATCTCATCACCCGTCCGGGTGAAGGTGCTCGCGTTCTTTATCAAGCATAACAGACTGAATATCTTATGAAACACATGCTGACAATGCTGGGCGCTCTGGCGCTCATGAGCGGCAGCGCGATGGCCCAGGAGGCCTCCGCTGCTCCGGCGCAGGACGTGCTCCCCCTCTGGGAGATGATTGTGTTCTGCGTGGTTGTAGTGGGTGTTATTGCCCTGGGTATCTGGAAATCCGGCGACTCGGGTGAAAGCACCGAAGAGAAGAAGGAAAAAGGCGCTGCCGATTACTTCCTGGCTGGTCGTGGTCTGAGCTGGTGGCTTGTGGGCTTCTCCCTGCTGGCAGCCAATATCTCCACCGAACAGTTCGTGGGTATGAGCGGTCAGTCTGCCGACTGGCTGGGCCTTGCCATTGCCGGTTATGAATGGCTTGCCGCCATTGTACTGGTGATTGTGGCCTTCACCTTCCTGCCGATGCTGCTCAAGCGCGGCGTGTTCACCATTCCGCAGTTCCTGGAGGAACGCTACAATGGTGTGGCCCGCGTCATTATGGCTCTGGTGAACCTGCTTATTCTGGTGGGTGTGCCCACCGCCGCCGTGATTTACGCCGGTGCCAGCGTGGTATCTGTATACTTTGACCTTTCCGTTCCCACAGGCTGCCTCATTATTGCTGGTGCCGCCACGGTTTATGTGTATGTGGGTGGTCTGAAGGCCTGCGCCTGGACCGACCTCATCTGGGGTGCCGCCCTCATAGTGGGTGGTGGCGTGGTGGCCTACTTCGCCATCATGGCTCTGGGTGCTTTCCCGACTGTGCCGGAAAACGTGGTTGCCACGGCTACCACCACTGCCAATACCAGCGCTGAGGCTCTGGCTTCCACCGGTTCCCAGTTCTGCGACGGCCTGAGCCGCATGATGAACCTGAATGCCGGTGATGTAGCCGGTTCCTCCAATGGTATCGGCGGCAAGCTGCACATGATGCGTGAGGCTTCCGACCCCGTGATGCCCTGGACGGTGTACCTGCTGGGTCTGTGGATTCCCAACTTCTTCTACTGGGGCCTCAACCAGTACATCATGCAGCGTACCCTGGCTTCCAAGAGCCTTGAAGAAGGCCAGCTGGGTATCGTGTTCGCCGCTTTCCTGAAACTGCTCATTCCCTTCGTGGTGATTATCCCTGGCATTCTGGCCTACAACCTGTACAGCGACAAGCTCGCTGCCAAGGCTGATTCCAATACTGTAGCCATTGTGCAGGCTGCAGAGCAGTCCGGCAAGAAGGTGATTTACGACATCGCCTCCAGCCGTCTGGTGCGCGAGGATTCTGCTGCTTCCTCCGTGGACTTCATCAAGAAGAACCTGGCTGTAGTAGGTGCTGCCGATAAGGTGCCCGCCCTCGAAGCCAAGGCTGCCGAGCTGGCTGCCATTCCTGCCAAGGACATTGCCGCCCGCAATGCCAAGGCTGGTGAGATTCTTGACATCGACAAGACAGCCACGGCTGCCGCCCGCGCCAATGTGGGTGAATACACCGTGACCACCACGCTGGCTGCCTACCAGTATGACTACGCCTTCGCCACCCTGCTGCGCGAGCTGCTTCCCGGCACGGGCTGGGCATGGTTTGTGCTGGCTGCCCTGTTCGGTGCCGTGGTGAGCTCCCTGGCTTCCATGCTGAACTCTGCCTCCACTCTTTTCACCATGGACCTGTACAACAAGTCCAAGGAAGTGGCTACCGGCAAGCCTGCTTCTGACAAGCAGCTTGTGGCTGTGGGTAAGGTGGCTGTGCTGGT
>CAJGDB010000111.1 GCA_904502165.1 uncultured Akkermansia sp. | reverse complement strand
TGGTGCACACGAATCATACCCTTGTTCTCGCGGCCGGCAGAACCAGCCTCGCGGCGGAAGCAGGGAGTGTAGGCCGTCATCTTGATAGGCAGGTCGGCATCCTTGAAAATCTGGTCACGGCACAGGTTCGTGACCGGCACTTCAGCCGTGGGCACAAGGAACATGCTGTTCTCTTCCAGCCCGTACATATCTTCCTCAAACTTGGGCAGCTGGCCCGTGCCGTACATGCACTCACGCTTCACGATGAAGGGCACGCCCACTTCCTCGTAGCCGTTCTCGCCAGTCTGCGTATCGAGCAGGAAATTGATGAGCGCGCGCTCCAGGCGGGCGCCCTTGCCACGGTACACAATGAAACCGGAACCGGAAATGCGGGCGGAGTCCTCAAAGTTCAGCAGGCCCAGGCTGGTGCCAAGCTCCACATGGTCTTTCGGCTCGGCAATCTCGGGCTTGGAGCCCCACACACGCAGTTCGGGGTTGGCGGATTCATCCTCACCCACGGGCGCGCCGTCATGCGGCATATTGGGAATGGAAAGCAGCAGGGCTTCCTGCTCCTCAGCAGCGGCAGAAGCCACGGCATCGAGCTCCTTGATGCGGTCGCCCACTTCGCTCATGCGCTTCTTGAGCTCCTCTGCCTCCTCGCGGCGGCCTTCCTTCATCATCTGCCCAATCAGCTTGGAAGAACTGTTACGCTCCTGGGAGAGCGCCTGCTTCTCCGTCTCTGCACTGCGGCGCTTCACATCACACTCAAGCACCTTATCCACAAGCATCCAGTGGTCACCACCACGCAGACGCACTCGTTCCTTCACATATTCGGGATTCTCTCGGACAATACGAATGTCTAGCATAACGCGCTTATTCTATACCAAAACGCTCCGGATTCAAGTCAAAACTGTGCATTCAAGGTATGCAGATAACACTTTTATAGCAGTTTTCAAACTTGCAGATTCCGTCTTCTTGTGATAGTCTGTGCAAATGACACGCCGTTTCCTTCTCAGCCTGATTCTATGCGCCCTGATACCAGGTCTGCCGACCTATGCCCGGGAGCATGAAAATACGCCGCAACCGAAAAAGGAAAAGCGACTCAAGATAAAGGAAAAGAGAGTGAAAACCAGGAAAGCCGCCCTCAAGCTCCTGACCCGCAAGAAAATTAACGAAGCAGATTATGATACTGCCCTTCTGGAGAGCATCAAGTCCGGCGAGCTCAGAACAGCAACGGCTCTGGTGCTGGCCGGGGCCACGCTCAACCGCCCGGCAGACCAGGAAAGCCCGCTGCACCTGGCTGCTCAATATGGCGATGCAGACTTGCTGAGGGTTATGCTGGAACACGGGGCCGATCTTAACCACAAAATCACCAGAACGCAGGGGGATTTAACCGGCACCGGCATGAATGCCCTTTTCTCTGCCGTGCTTGGCAACAACGTATCAACACTGGAGCATCTGCACCAGCAGGGACTCGATATCCATGCCTGCGATTCCTCCCGGCCTTTCAGCCAGACTCCCATGCAGATGGCGGCTTTTGCCGGCAGTCTGGAATGCTTTGAATATCTCCACACCCATGGAGGCGACATCGGGCAGAGATACGGCAATGGCTTCTCGTACCTGCATGCAGCTGCCAACCGTGGTCACCTGAAACTGGTGAAATACATACTCGACCAGGGTGTTGACATTAACGCCACGAACAAGGCGGAAATCACCCCGATCATGTCGGCTGGCATGGGAAAACATGCAGATGTCATCCGATATCTGGCCGACAGGGGAGCCGACATCAACGCCCAGGACAACTACTTCCGCCGCACCATCATGCACCACGTCACCGCCATGGGTGATGCAGAGCTGGTGGAATATCTCACCAGCAAGGGCGCCCGGATGGATATCAGGGACCGCGATGGCAAGACAGCGGCAGAGATATGGAAGCAAACACAGAACGCGAAATAAGATCCGACTCTCAGCAACCGGCAACACCGCCCCTTGCCGGCTGGCGTCATTCACGTTTCCCGGCAGGCTCAGGCACATGCCACTCCATTTCCGGGCTTGACCCGGAGAAATGTCGCAGGTATACTCACAGGCATGAGTAACTATGCCCTCATTCTCGCCGGTGGCAGCGGCACTCGTTTCTGGCCGCTTTCCCGCAACGCTAAGCCCAAGCAACTGCTTGACCTCTTCGGCAGCGGCACTATGCTGCGCCAGGCCATCGACCGCGTAAAGGGGCTCGTGCCGGCTGAAAATATCTTCATTCTGACCAATCACCTGCAGGAAGCCGAGGTGCGGCGTCAGGCTGCCGAGCTGCCTGCTGAAAACATCGTAGCCGAGCCCGCCCGCCGCGACACCGCCCCCGCCGTAGCCCTGGGCGTAGGTCTCATCGCCGCCCGCGACCCGCAGGCCAACATGATTATCATCCCCAGCGATTCGCTCATTCTGGATGACACCGCCTTCCGCGCCCTGGCAGAAGATGCCCTTTCCCTGGCAGCCCGCGAAGCGGCGCTCATCACCATCGGCATCAAACCCACCTGGGCATGCCCCAGCTACGGCTATATCGAACGCGCCGGAAAGCTGGAAGATGCCGCCCTGCGCCACAACTGCTACGAGGTGGTGCGCTTCCGCGAAAAACCCGATGCCGCAACCGCCGCCCAATACCTTGCCAGCGGCAATTTCTCCTGGAATGCCGGCATGTTCATCTGGAATGTGGCCCATGTACGCAGCCAGCTGACCGCCCACAGCCCGGAACTGGCGAGATTCATCAATGAACTGACAGCTGCCACCGACCTGCCGCAGTTCATCAATACGAAATTCCCGCAGCTCACCCCCATCTCCATCGACTTTGCCCTGCTGGAGAAAGCCGACCGCGTGCTCAACTTCGAAGCCACATTCGACTGGGATGACGTAGGATCCTGGATTTCCGTGGGCAAATACCTGCCGCAGCAGGAAGGTAGCAACGTGAGCAACAGCCCGCTGAGCCAGGTGGAGGCCGGCAACAACATCGTCTTCACCGATTCCGGCAAGCGTGTCGCTCTCGTGGGAGTGGATGACCTCATCGTGGTCGACACAGGAGATGCCCTGCTCGTAGCCCGCCGCAGCGAGGCAGATAAGATTAAGAACATTGTCTCCGGCCTGCCGGAAAACCTGGTCTGAGATGCACCCAGCCCTTGGCATAGACTACGGCGAAGCCCGCATCGGCATAGCTGCCACGGATGCCTGCGGCATCCTGGCTCACCCCGTGGAAAGCATTCACCTGCAGCGCACAGAGCCGCTGGAGCGCATTGCCACCCTGGTGAAGGAGCGCGGCATACGTACCCTGGTGCTGGGGCTGCCGCTCCGCATGGATGGCACCGAAGGCACCGCCTGCGCCAAAGTACGGGCCTTCGGCGACAAACTGCACACCCGCCTGCCCGATCTGCCGCTCATCTACGTGGATGAATACCTGACCACCACCGTGGCTCAGGAAAAACTGCACCAGGCCGGTAAGAAGGCAAAGAATTTCAAACCCATCATCGACCAGGCCGCCGCCGTGGAAATTCTCAACAACTGGCTTGAAAACAGTCAGCCTGACTTCTTTTTACCCGATTGAGACGATAAAACTCCCGTCTTTCAACAAAACTTTGGCAAAAAACAGTCAAAGATACTTGCAAATACCCATGCAGAGTGCTACAATCCTCTGCGGAGCCGTGTATTGGCTTTTTAATTTTTCAACCAAAAAAACAATCAATCATGTCACTCAAATCATTCTTCAATCCGAAGAGCATTGCAGTAGTCGGCGTGTCTGCCGACCCCACCAAGCTGGGCGCCGTTGTATTCAACAACATCATCTCTGCCGACTACAAGGGCAATCTCTACGGCATCAACCCCAAGATGGCCGGCCAGGAACTCTGTGGCAAGCCCTGCTACGCCAGCGTAGATGCCCTGCCTGAACCCATGGATCTGGTGGTTGTGCTGGTACCCGCCCGCTTCACCGAAGGCGTGATTGACGCCTGCATCGCCAACGGCACGAAGAACATCTCCATCATCACCGCCGGCTTCGGCGAAGTGGGTGAAAAGGAGCTCGAGCAGCGCATCGCCCAGAAGTGCCTGGACAACGGCATCAACCTGCTTGGCCCGAACTGCCTTGGCCACATCTCCACCTTCGACAACGTGAACGCCTCCTTCGCCGATGGTTTCCCCGCACGCGGTAACGTGGCTTTCGTTTCCCAGTCCGGTGCCTACTGCTCCGCCATCATGGACTGGGCAGCCGGCAAGGGCATCGGCTTCTCCCACTTCATCTCCATCGGCAACAAGGCCGTGATGGGTGAGGACAAGCTGCTCGCCGCTCTGAAGGACGACCCCAACACCAACGCCTTCGTCTTCTACCTTGAGTCCCTCAAGAACGGTAAGGAATTCCTCAAGGTGATTAAGGAAGTTTCCGACACCAAGCCCTGCGTAATCATGGAGCCCGGCAAGAGCGCCAAGGCCCAGGCCGCTTCCCTTTCCCACACCGGCTCCCTGGCCCCGAACTACCGCGTGCTCGAGATGGCTCTGCAGGGTGCCGGCGCTATCCAGGCCTACAACGACCGCGAGCTCTTCGGCCTGCTTGAAGTGCTGCAGTACTGCAACCACAACCAGTTCGACGGCAAGGTAGCCGTGCTGACCAACGCCGGTGGCGTGGGCGTGCTTACCTCCGACCTCTGCGAAGAAGCCGGCCTCGACCTGGCTCCCCCCAGCGATGAGACCAAGGCAGCTCTGCGCGCCGTGCTTACCCCCGAAGCCTCCCTGGGCAACCCCATCGACGTGGTGGGCGATGCCAAGGCCGACCGCTACGAGGCTGCCCTCAAGGTGCTCTGCGAGAGCGGTGAGTACAAGAACATCCTTGTTCTGCTGACTCCCCAGCGCGTAACCGAATGTCCGGAAACCGCCCAGGCCGTTATCAAGCTGGCTCCCCAGTACCCCAACGTGAACATCTACTGCTCCTTCGTGGGTGGTGCCCGTGTGGACGAAGGCCGCGTGCTGCTCAACGAAGCCAAGATTCTCAACTACGAGTACCCCGCCGACATCGTGCGTCTGCTCGGTCTGCTGAAGGCCCAGATGGCTTTCCGCGGCAAGAAGCTCGCCACCTGCGAAACCGGCGAAGTTCCCGCCGAAATCAAGGCTGCCGTGACCTCCGCCAAGGAAGCCGGCCTCGCTTCCCTGCCCCAGGAAACCGTGAACATGCTCATGGACCACTACGGCATCGATTACCCGAAGTGCGGCAACTTCACCGATAAGGAAGAAGCCCTTGCCTTCTGCAAGACCATCTTC
>CAJGDB010000110.1 GCA_904502165.1 uncultured Akkermansia sp. | reverse complement strand
TCAGGAATGAAATCCGCCGACCCCAGAGATTTCGGCCTGAATGCGGTGCAGTGTGAGCAGGTGCGCTCCTCTCTGCTGCCCGATGAGCAGTTGCGCTGGGCGGGACGGCCCGTTGTGCGCTGGAGCAATGATACCGACACCATGAGCTCTATATTCGGTTGCTTCTTTTTCGCACCTTTCGGACTGGGTGGAGCGGGGATGATGTATCTGCTGCTGACGGGGCAATTTAATGGGGGCGTGATGGAAAAAATCCTGGTCGGTCTGATATCCCTCATCTTCATGCTGGTTCCTGTGTGTGTGTTGATTGTGCGGCCTTTGTGGCATGCCTCCGATTTGCGGCGTACAGCCTATGCCATCACGAACCGCCGTGCCATTGTCTGCGGTGGTGAGGGCGAATCCTGGCCGCTGGCACCCGGGATGGTGATATCGAATCAGCAGGCAAAGGATGGTTGCGGGAATCTGGTCTTTTCCTTGCGCCCCAATGAAGACCACCATGGCTGGGAGGAGTTCGGGTTCATGGATATCCGCGATGTGCGGCTGGTGGAGGAACTTCTGGAAAAAGCCATAGCTGAAAGGGAAGACGCATGATGACTCAGGATGAGCAGACCCGCTTGAAGACCGAGCTGTTACCCGGCGAGGAGGTGCTGTGGCAGGGCCGCCCGCAGCTGCCGGTGGTGAACAGCTCCACGCTGCCGCTGTTTCTGCTCTCGCTGCTTTGCCCGCTGCTGCTGGTATTTCCCCTCATGCAGCAGCGCCGCCTGCGCCGCACGCTCTATGTGCTCACCGACCGCCGCATCCTGGTCTACCGCGCGAACTGGTGGCGCGGCGTGCAGCGTCACGCCTGGCCACTGGAACCCGGCATCATCACCTCCCGCGTGCATCGCCCCGGTGGCAGGGGCGACCTCATCATGGAATATACCTACGGTCGCCGTGTTTCGGAAGACAAAGGTTTTCTTAATGTGCCCGATGCCATGTGCATCGCCCGCCTGATTGATGAGGCAGAGAAAAAGCTGAATTGCCCGTGATTTTATAAGCGTAATGTAAGTCCCGGCGGGCCTCCTGGGAAAAGGGCAGGCCGGGGGTCAGCTGGCAAGCTGCTGGTGGGGCGAATACGAGCCCCGGTAGGGGCGGTATAGAATAGACAGGGGTGCAGCGACGTAGTCGCGGAACCCCTGGTATGTGTAACAAACGAGCCGGAACCCCGAACGCAGTGAGTGGGTGGCATAAAGCCTTGCAACGAGTTTGCTCACATGATAGCATCATTTGAGCAGTCTTATTTATCATGGGAAATTCATACATCAATATCAGTGTTCACATTATCTTTCACATCAAAAGTACAGGATGTGTGATGCGCGAAGAGGATTTACCGGAAATCTCACGTTACATTGGCGGCGTTATCCGTTCCATGTCCGGACATGCATATATGGTGGGAGGAAGGCCAGACCACATTCACATACTTACTTCTCTTCCTGTTTCCGTCAATATATCTGATTTTGTCCGCTCCATCAAAGCTAATACCAGTAGATGGATAAAGAAGTCAGACTCATGGTATCGCGATTTTGCATGGCAGGAAGGGTATGGTGCATTTGCTGTCAGCGAATCCATGAAAGATACTGTTATCCGGTATATTGCTAACCAGAAGGAACACCATTTCCAGCATTCTGCACAGGAGGAGTTCTTACGTTTTTTACAAAAAAACGGTATCAGCGAGCGCGAGTAAAATGATGCGCCATGGCATGATTTATTCGTATATCCACCGTTTATGCCACCCACTCACTGCGTTCGGGGTTCCGGCTCGTTTGTTGTACATACCAGGGGTTCCGCGACTGCGTCGCTGCACCCCTGTCTATTCTATACCGCCCCTGCGGGGCTCGTATTCACCCCGCAAGCTGCTGGTGGGTGTGCAGGAAGGCGTTGAGCTCATCGAGCATGCGGCGCTGGGTGGGGCAGAGCCGCTGGCGGTCGCCCAGCAGCTTGCTGCATGATTCAATCCCGGCGAATTCGTAAGTGGTCAGCCCCATGCGGCGCAGTTGTGCCAGGTGTTGTTCCAGTTCGCTGTAGAAGAAGAGGGGCAGGGGGCTTTGCTCGGCCAGGGCTCTCAGGTCAATGACCACCGGCGGGGTCTGCAGCCGCAGGTGGTCTGCAATGAGCGGCAGCCCGGCCTGCCTCAGCATGCGGGCAATGCGTTGGAAGAGGTAATCCAGCGGCACGGCATGCAGCGGGCATTTCTCTTCCAGGTACAACAGGATGGCGCGTGCTATCTCCTCCCGGAAAGGCAGTTTCACTCCGGCGGAATCTGCGGCTTGTTGCAGCACGCTCTCCAGCCATCCGGCATCGTAGTCGGAGATGACGCAATGCCCTGTCTGCAGCAGCGGCCTGTTGTTCTTGAAGGCAATCATCGGACAAAAAAATGGAGTAGGTCTTATTCCAGCGGAAGTTTGCGCTGCAGCGGGTCCTGAATGGTCTTGATTTCCATGCGCCGTACCAGTTCAATGAATTCATCCACCGTGCGGAACTGGCGGTAGACGGATACATAGCGGATGTAGGCCACCGGGTCAATGCTCTGCAGTTTCTCTATCACCTTCATGCCGATGACCGCAGAGGGTACTTCGCGCTGGTGGTCGCGGTGCAGGTCTGCCACAATCTCATCCACGGCAATGTCCAGCTGGTCCATACTTACCGGCCGTTTCTCGCAGGCCTTTACCATGCCGCGCAGTATCTTTTCCCGGTTCAGCGCCTCGTGCAGGTTGTCGCGCTTCACGACGCGCAGTTCGGTGCGCTCAATCTGCTCGTATGTCGTGTAGCGGTACCCGCAGCGCAGGCATTCGCGCCGCCGCCGTATGCACGTGCCGTCCTTCGACATGCGCGAGTCGATTACCTTGTCATCCATGTATCCGCATTGTATGCATCGCATGTGCACAGATTAGCACAATTTGTTGTACCGTCAAGTGAGAAATTACGCCTTATATGGTATATCAACCACTTACGTTCTTGCCCGGTATTTCGCTTTTCCGTAGTGTTTGTCCGTCCCATGCTTCTGCGGAGTAAATGGAATGTAAAAAATTAGAATATTTCTAAGAAAATAATTGACATACTAAAATGGTAGTGATATAGTGGTCGCGTTCCCGTCTAACGGGTAACCCATACACGACACAACACAACAACACGAAAGGAACACACGACAATGAAGAAATACCAATGCACCATTTGTGGCGAAGTCATCGAGAGCGATACCATGCCGGAAGTATGCCCTGTCTGCGGGGTTGATACGTTCATTGAGCTGGATACCGCCGCTGAGAAGGTCTATGCCGATGAACACCGCGTAGGTGTGGCCCAGGGCCTGGACGAAGAGGTGGTGAAGGGGCTGCGCGACCACTTCCAGGGTGAGTGCTGCGAGGTAGGTATGTACCTGGCCATGAGCCGTCAGGCAGAGCGCGAGGGCTACCCGGAGGTAGCTGAGGCATTCCGCCGCTACGCTTGGGAAGAAGCCGAGCATGCTGCCAAGTTTGCCGAGCTGCTGGGCGAGGTGCTTACCGACAGCACGGAGAAGAATGTCTCCATGCGGGCCGATGCCGAGTTCGGCGCCTGCAACAGTAAGCTGGCTATTGCCAAGCGTGCCAAGCAGCTTGGGTACGATGCCGTTCACGACACCGTGCACGAGATGTGCAAGGACGAAGCTCGCCACGGCAAGGGCTTCGATGGCCTGCTGAAGCGCTACTTCGGTAAATAAATGCAATTTCAGAAGGCCCGGCAAGGCAGAAACGCCTTGCCGGGCTTTTTTTGTGTCAGGTCTGATTCATGGCCTGGCTCTGGGTTCAAAGACAAGCCCGTGAGGCGACTTCCTCACGGGCTCATTATTCAATGCTGTCAAAGCAAGACAAGTCTTACTTGCGGCGGCGGCGCATAGCCAGACCAGCCAGCGCCAGCAGGCTCAGCGTAGCCGTGGCAGGCTCGGGAACAACACTCATGGAAAGTACTGCTGCCAGTCGAGATGCTTCCTTGGCATCAGCTTCGCTAAGAACAGTGGCATTATTGTAGTAATAGCTGGTCACCATATCGCCGAATTCTACTGCGGCCGCACCAGCACTGCCAGACTTTAACCCACCCAAAGTAAGTACATGGCTGAGAATCGTATCTCCATTTTCGTTGCACAGTGTCAGAGCAGCTTTGGAACCATTGATTTTATCAAACGTGTATACAATGCCAGCTCCGGCTACATCATCCCAGCCTGTACCATCAATATCACCATTCAAATCGGACAAATTGTATGTTTGGGCTGGCGACACCTCCTTCCTTTCGCCCGTTTCGGGATCTGTTTCATATACTGCATCTTTATAGTGCATGAAGTTGCCCCATGCGTTGTTGGTGCCCCACTTAGCATAAAGAGAGGAAGTGTTGATTTTATTGCTGCTAGAGCCGCCATTGGTCACAATGCCTGTGAGAGTGCCGTTGCAATTATAAGTTATAATCTCTGTTCCCCAGCTAGGAGTCTGCCCCTTCTCGAGAACATTACGGAGAGCCTCGGCATCAATGGTCAGTACATAAGAGAACGTACCGTCATCTGTTGTTGTTGCACTGTTGCCCAAGGTGTAGGTAAAGTCAGAGCTTTCCAGATTCACAGCCCCCATGGCGCAGGAAGCCAGTGCCATCAAGGTAATAAGTGTTTTCTTCATAATGTGTGTTATGTGTTTATGTCGTTGAGTTAAGCGTCCTGTGCGGGGCTTACTTCCTCGCGCGATGGAATGGTTTACCCACACCCGGACGCGCGCAGTATATCGCATTTCAGATGCCCGATTTCGTTATATATGAGCATTATTTCTTTTCTCTTTCATGAAAAGGCTCTATTTAACATCCATCAAAATACATTTTTGATGAAAAGTGCGCCTGAAATTTCACACACCACACAACTATATAGGAATTGCTGAAAATGGTCTCTAAGCAATCCACATTCCACGAGTTAAGGGAGGCAGATTACGATTTGCCTCCCTTGCGAACACAAAATAGAAACGCCCCCGGTGACTAGGCGGGAGCGTTTCAGGAGAAAAAAATATCAGAGAGCAATCGTTCTGATGGATCTATTATAGCCAAACATAACTCCTTGTCAATAGTTTGATTCAAAAAATTGCTTTTCTCTATTTTTCAGAGACTTTCACCCGGTTGGGGGTCAAGCCAACCGGGTGGAGCCTACATGCTCATCGCGTGACTTTCATCACAAACAGGATTACCTGTAAAATGAGCACTATCAGCTCAATCATGGTGATTGCTCTCATGATTTGTCTCCTCCAGTCGGGTTCAACTGCTATTCCGAACCAATATGTGGTCACGAGCCAGACAGCGGACAGGACTGGTATACTCTCCGCTGAAAGGCGTACATGCCACCCATCAGCATAACTGACGGCGGAAGAGCGGGATGAATCTAGCACATCACCTGCAATCATGCAAGGCAAAAGGGGCAACGTTTTTATTGCTCTCAACAACATTATAGGAGTTGCTCTCCTCTAACGGGCCACTTTCTTTCTACCTGCTCCCTAAGGTTTTCCTGAATTTACATGGAAGCAAGACAACGTAAAGGCCCCATGAGGACATCTTCTCATGGGGCCTTTGCTAAATATAAAGAGCAAGAAACCTCTTACTTACGGCGGCGGCGGGCAGCCAGACCGGCCAGTGCCAGCAGGCTCAGCGTAGCCGTGGCGGG
>CAJGDB010000109.1 GCA_904502165.1 uncultured Akkermansia sp. | reverse complement strand
GATGATGGGCTTCATGCCACCGATGGCGGCACCTATGCCCACGCCGGCCAGCGCATCTTCTGCAATGGGGGCATTGAGCACGCGCCCGGGATATTTGGCATCCAGACCCTTGGTGGCTTTGAATGCACCACCGAACTTGCCGGCAATGTCTTCACCCATCAGGAATACATCCGGGTCTTCGGACAGCAGTTCATCCAGCGCCTGGTGTATGGCATCTATGTAGGTTACGCTCATGGTCGGCAAAATCAGTATTCAGGGTTCCACGAGGTGGCCTTCCAGTCCTCGTCTGCGGGGTTCGGGGTCTTTTCCCGCTGGGCCTGGGCCACGAGCCGCTGCACCTCATCGCGGCACTCGTCATCCCACGCCTGAGCTTCCTCTTCGGTCAGCCACCCGGCTTCCAGTATCTGTCGGCGAGCCACAGCCAGCGGGTCTCGATCGGCATAGGCTGCCTTGAGTTCTTCCGGAATGTAGGCGGCATCATCGTGCTCGCCATGGCCGCACATACGCAGCGTGTTGGCAACTACCCATTGCGGGCCTTCTCCTGCGCGGGCGGCGGAAATCGCGCGTTCCATGGTGGCCAGCGTTTCCATGAAATCGGTGCCGTCGCATTCGTGGCAGGCAAGGCCGTAACCACGGCCGCGCTCCATCAGGCTGCCGGCGAATTCCTGGCAGTTGGGGGTGGAGTAGGCAAATTGGTTGTTGGTCACGACAATGACCACAGGAAGCTTTTCAACAGCGATGAGGTTGAGCCCTTCGTGCGTAGCACCCACAGAGGTGGTGCCATCGCCTATGTTGAGCACACCCACACGCCCGCTTATGCCTTTGAACCGCTTGGCCATCATCATGCCTGCCACCACGGAAACCATGGCGCCCAGGTGCGAAATCGGTGCGGGATGCCCCACGGCCGGATTGCCCCAGTGGATGTTGCTGTCGCGGCCGCGCATGTAGCCCTCAATGCTGCCCAGGTAGGAGCGCGCACTCTCCAGCACGCTTTCGCCCCAGGCGCAGCGGCCCGCCTGCTCGCGGATGAATGGGTTGTAGACATCCTTACCCCGGGTGAGGAATACAGCTTCGCACGCTGCTATGGCCTCATGCCCACGGCCGAGGAACACGCCGCCAAAAATCTTGCCGGCCTTGTACAGCGCAGAAATTTTGGTATCAAAGGCGCGGGCCATGACCATGGCCTTGTATGCCCGCCGCGCAGCTTCCTGCATGTTGCTTCCGTTCACGTTCTCTATTCTACCTTGAGATAACTCTAAAATCAAGAAGGAAAACAGAAGCAGGGACGAAAAAAATCAGCGCAGACGTATGATGTAGCGGCCTTTACTCATGCTGAGCGCATTGGCTGCCGGCATGGTTTTGCGGGCGTGTTCTGCGCCCCAGGAATCGGTGTAGATAATTGTTTTCTCCTTGCTGTTGTAGCCAATGATGAGGCGCAGATGGCCGCCCCGGGACTGGGGCAGGGGAATTTCTTCCTGGTAGATGCCGACGGTGACACTCCAGATGACGGGGAATCCGGCATCGATGTTTTTCTTGATGTCCCTCATCCATTTGCTTACCTGAGAAGTTTTTCCTGTACGTACCTTACGCAGAATCTCTGCGTCCATTTTGTCAAAGGGGTTCGAGTAGATGTCCACCGTGGGTTTATCTTCCCGCTTGGCGAGCTGGTTGTATGGAGGAACAACGGATTTAACCGTAGAGGCGTAGTCCTCCAGCTCAATGAATTTGGTGTGGTATTTCTTGCAGATTTTCTTCATGGCATGTTCCATGTCAAGAGTGCTGGTGCCACCACCACTCTTGCTGTCGCATAAATCTGCCAGGGTGTGCTGGTCAACCTGATCCATGCCATAAAAGGCAAAGACGCGTGCCAGCGTGGCGGGTACGCAATACCCTTTCTGGCCCTGGTCTACCATGGGGACATTCTTGAGCCAGACGGTTCCATCCTCATCGGTGGTGATGTTGTTGCGTAATTCGAAGCGGGAAATGTTGTCATTGGCCCCGCCGCTGTTCAGCGCGTCGGTGTCTGCTCCTATGTTCAGCCGGATGAATTCCGGGGAGAATGTTCTTTTTTTGCCAGAAGCATTGGCCTCCAGACGGCTGATGCCGGCATTCCACTTCCATTCCCATGCCTGCAGCTTGACGACTGAGGCTTTGCCACCGCTCCTTTTCTTGCCGCGGGTTCCGCTCAACTCTTCCATGGCGGCACGGGCTGAGGTAATCTGATTGTTAAAATCATCTTCGCCGATAATGCCATCATCTCCCTTGTTGTAGAGCATAGCCTGCATGGAAACAGGTTTTTCCTGTTCCATCGTGATGACTACCTCCCCCGTTGTCAACTCTCCAATCTGAAGCTCTCGGGTTCTCAGGTGGTTTTCATCGGGCCGGGAAACAAAAGCTCCGGCCAGGCTCTCCTGCACAGGCTTCTTCCAGAAATCACCGGAACGGAGGCTTTCGGTGATATCAATACCCAGAGCAGTAGAACAGAGCGTAAGAGCCAGAATGGCGATAAAGCGGGTCATGCCATTATGGTAGCGTATCAGGCGGTAGCCCGCAAGCATAATTACGGCGTGGGGTTTTCCCGGCCGAGCAGTTCCCTGATTCCCTGCTTGTGTTTTTTGTAGTATTCCCGGTGGTCAATGATGACAGGTTGTTCAGCCTTGTAGCGGCGACTTTCGAAATAGTTGCTGCTCTCGCTGGTGGAATACGGGGCTGATTCTGAGAGGTGGTAGGAGTGTGTGGCTGTTGACCTGCCTTCAACGCGGGCCCGGTTGTCGCGCACGGACAAGAAGCGGTTGGAGTGGCTGATGCCATGACTCTCGTTCATGAAATCGGGCTTCATATCGCGGGAGAACATGGTATTGCCGTTTTTGCGGTCAATGCCGGCCTTGCCTGTGGCAAATTCCTTGTTGGCGCCATCAAATCCCTTGCTTTTCAGGTCAAGTCCGTTTCCTGTATCAAAGCTGTTTGTCGAGAAACGGCTGGTTGTTTTGCGTGCTTTCTCCAGGTCGCTCTGGAAGGAGCTTACCCTGTTCGAGATGGTCTGGGGAACACCATCTTCTGTTTTTTTCACAGAGAAGCTGTTGTTGAAACGTTTTTCATAAACGCTCATCAGGTCTGTTTCTCCCCCTCCGTCATCCTCCTTTACCTCGGCTCCCTGTGCATCATAAACCGTCCGCACCGGTGTACACCCGGTGCTGCACAGCAGGGTGGCAAGGGCAATGCTGGCCAGATAACGGACCATGGCGGCCGGGCTTATGCATCCTGTTTCAGAACCTGCTCGGGAGTCACCTTGTAGGTAGCTCCGCAGCGCGGGCAGGAAATCTCCAGAAATCCCTGTTCAGAAAGCAGGTCGGCAAAGTCGTGCTTCATGGCCTGCACCACCGGAAGAATCTTTTCGACTGTGCATCCGCAGCGGAATACAAACTTGCGGGTTTCGAGTACCTTGGTCTGTTCCGTGTCTGAAATGGAGCGTACATCTTCCTCTGTCAGCTCCTGCAGCCAGTCGTGGTCGGCATCCGGCTGGGCAGTAATCAGGGCGAAATGGTCGTCGCCCAGGTCGAATGCGCGTGACTGGCGCTGCTCGCTCTGGCGGTAGAAATCCTGCACCCATTCCTCGACCGACCCTGCAGGCAGGGTGATGACGGAGGTCTGCGGTTCCTTGTTGGGCAGCAGATTCTGGGCGAAGAGCATGTTCTTCTCGGTCTCGCGCACCCCTTCGCGGAAAGCGCGGCCCACCACATCCTCTGTCAGAGAGGAGCCGGAGATGAAGTAATTGGCCAGCCGCGGGGTGCAGACATTGAGAGTCCAGGCGTGGTACTCCTGCCAGGGGCGCGAAACCAGGTGCAGCGTGAAATAGGCCAGCAGCTTCTTGAGTATCGTGTCTTCTGTCTCCTCGTTGCGTAAGCCGTGTTGCATGAGGTGCAGATAGTAATCCACGAACATGGGGGAGAAATCAGCCCTCAGGAGCAGGCAGTTGCGCCCGCGCACAAAGATGGATTCTACTTTTGTGAATTCCTCAACCGGTTTCTGTTCTGCGTCTGACATAGTGGTGTGTGGATTTTATAGTACGCTAACACTGCCATGACTTCAAGCGTAAAACGCAAGCCTGGATTTTGAATTTTTAATTTGCAGGAATGAAAATCCAGGATTCATGATTCTATCCCGCTTCTGCGGAGCAGGGCGGCGGTGTCGGGGTCGCGGTGCATGAAGTCGCGGTAGAGCTCGGCAGCGGGGCGGGAGTTGCCTTGCGAGAGGATGCAGCGGCGGAAATCGCGGCCTGTGGCGGGATTGAAGATGCCCTCCTGCGCGAAGCGGGAGAAGGCATCGGCATCCAGCACCTCGGCCCACTTGTAGGAATAGTAGCCGCTTTCGTAGCCGCCGTCGAAGATGTGGGAGAAGGCGCGCAGCACGCTGTTGCCCGGCTCGGTGGAGGGTACGCGGTAGTCGGCCAGAATCTCGCGGTCCACTTCCTCCACATCGCGGCCCAGGAAGCTGGCGGTGTTGGTGTGGAGCTCCAGGTCAATCTTGCCGAAGCAGAGCTGGCGCATGAAGAAGGAGGCAGCGCCGTAGTTACGGGCAGCCAGCATCTTGTCCATGAGTTCGCGGGGCATCAGCTCGCCGCTCTGCCAGTGGCGGGCATAGCGGGCAATGGCATCGGGCTCCCAGGTCCAGTTCTCGTTAATCTGGCTGGGCAGCTCCACAAAGTCCCAGGCTACATTGCAGCCGGAGAGGGAGCGTACTTCCACATCGCTGAGCACCTGGTGCAGCAGGTGGCCGAATTCGTGGAAAACAGTTTCCACCTCGTAATGGCTGAGCAGGGCGGGTTTATCGCCCACGGGGCGGCTCATGTTACCACACATCAGAGCCAGATGCGGCACGCGCGGCTGGCCGTCCATGGAAGGCAGACCGGTGGAAAGCGCATCCATCCACGCCCCGGCACGCTTCACATCGCGGGGGTACCAGTCGGCATAGAACGACCCCAGGTGCTCGCCGCTTTCCTCATCGTGGACCTCGTAGAAGAGTACTTCGGGATGCCACACTTCCACCGCCCCGGCGGGAACTTCTTCTCCGTGCAGTACACAAGCTGTTTCTTTCTGGGTGAAGCGGATGCCGTAGAGCCCGGCATAGATGGAGAACATGCCCTCCAGTACGTTCTGCATGGCGTAGTAGGGGCGCAGTTCCTCGGTGTCGAAGTCGTAGAGAGCCTTGCGGCGCTTCTCGCTCCAGTAGCCGATGCTCCAGGGTTCCATGGTGGGGATGGCGGTGCCGGTGTACTCCTCGGCAAAGCGGCGGATGGCCTCCTGCTCTTCCAGGAAAGCGGGGCGCACCTGTTCGTGCAGCTTGTTGATGAAATCCAGAGCGGTCTGTCCGCTGCCGGCCATGCGGCGGCTGGTCACGTAGTCGGAGTAGCGTTCGTAGCCCAGCAGGGCGGCTTTTTCGGCACGCAGGGTCAGAATCTTGTCGATGAGCGGAGCGTTGTCGTATTCTCCGGTGCCCTTGCTCTGCATGCCGCGCCACACGCGCTCGCGCAGGGCGGCGTTATCTGCGAAGGTGAGCACGGGCTGGATGCTGGTGAACTGCAGGCTGAAGCGCCAGGCGGGCATCTCCTCGCTGCCGTGCCCTTTGGACAGTGCATCCTGACGGGCGGCCTCGCGGGCGGATTCGGGCAGACCGGCCAGCTCGCTTTCATCGCTGGTC
>CAJGDB010000108.1 GCA_904502165.1 uncultured Akkermansia sp. | reverse complement strand
CTGGTACGGGCGCAGCGTAGCCTGCAGGGTGGAGGGAACATCCGGCTTCACATCAATCTTGATTTCAGCTGTGCGTTCCTTGATGCGCTGCCAGGCCTTCGGGTCAAACACCTCGGCTGCGCGCGGGTCTGCCAGCTGCAGGGCGTGCATGCGGTGTGTCTCACCGGAAAGGTCAAACGGGTCAAGTCCCAACTTGGTAACAGCATCACGCTGGGCATCATCGAGCTTGATTTCGAGGCGCATCCAACGGCCGTCATCCATACGCACATAGCCACCGCGGGCGGAAACGAGGGAACGGATCTGCTCCTTGGTGAGGGAGACACCCTCCACATCGATAACCACGCGCAAGTCGAACCAGTCGATTTCCTGGTTCACCACCTCGAATCGAATGGCGGCTGCCACCGGGTCAGCCAACAGAGACTTCAGGTTCTCATCCATCTCCACCTTAATGGAGTCAGGGATAGCCTTGGCCCATTCGGCAAACTTTTCGGGGAACTGCTTGGTAATGCGACTCTTAAATGCCTCCACCTGGGTATCATAGGTGAAGTTCATTTCCTCCAGAAGTCCGGGAATGGGGTACAGATTATCGCGGATGAAGCGCAGCAGCGTGTGGTCCTTGACCGGCTGCTGTTCAATGAGTTCCCAGTCATCCTTACCAAGCTGCTCGCGGCGGCGGCCGGGATCATCCTGAGCCGTCACTTCCAGCAGCACATGCTCGGTATCAGCACTGGTGAGGCCACGCACAATCTTCATGCTGAAGGTGGGCTTCATCTCGATATCGATGACGCGTTCCTCCATGCTGGGCGGCAGCGTAGCTCCAATCTTACGCAGAAATTCCACACCATCCAGGCTGTCAATTACTGTCTTAGGAATGGAATAACGGGGCTCCACTTCCGTGCTTTCCAGCCAGCGGGGCGGGCCGGGGAATACAGTTTCGTCAGACTGGTAAAGCTCTACCTGACCGGGCAACTGGCGCACCGAGTGGGTTACATGCACCCCTGCAGCCGTCACCAGCTGCAGGCCGTAGCAGTCCGGCACAATGGGGTCATCAATGCAAATCCACTTGAGCGGCTCACGCACCACCTTGAAGTAGCACTCATCCAGGTTCACCAGGTAACCCTTCAGCGCCGGCTGGTGGAATAGGATGTTCATGACGCGGCAGGCCGCCTCGTCATCCAGATCAAGAATCACTGTATCCTGCCGGTCCGCATAATCGCGCAGCACATTGAGCAGAATATCCGTCTGAGGGTCACACTTCAGCGCACCATTCAGAAACTCTGCCAGAATGGCATCAAGCTGGCTGCGCTCTCGAATGGAAATCCAGTCTTCCTTGGGCTCAAAGCGGTATTCGAAGCGGGCTTCGTTAATAGTGGAAACCAGGCGCATGTAGAGCGGGTGGCGCGGCGGCTGCGGCGGGCGTTCGTTCACACTCTGGATACGCTCATACCAGGTACCGACCTCCTTCTCGCGCTCCCATTCGGAAATTCGCTTCTGCACTTTTTCCAGGTCCGTGACCACATTCATGAATTCCGGGTAGGCAATGCGCTTCTTGGTGAAGGCATAGGCGATGTAGTTCCAGAACTCCAGGATGTTGCGGGGAGGAGAAGGCCAGAGCTCGAGTGCATCGTACCCCGTAATCTCCCAGCGGGGGTTGAGGCGCACCAGGTCATGGTCGTGAATTTCCTGCTCAATGGCAAAGCGGCGGTAGCGCTTCTCCAGCTTGGTCACGTAGTCTGATTCGCGATCATCCAGATCTCGGTTCAGCTTTTCCTCAAGCAGGTCAGAAAGGGGAACTTCGTTCAGCTCATTGGGGCTTTCGGGCATATTAGCCCCGCGGTACATACGCTCCACCATTGTGGCAATGAGACAGGCACCAGCAACGCGCTCATCTTCGGCAGAGCAGGAACCGAACCAACGGTTCCCCTGCAGCCGCAGACTCGTACGGAAAACGCCGACTCTCGTTTCAACCCGCCCCTGAATGTAGAGGTGGTTACCGAAAATTTGCGTCACGGCTCCATCCTTCTGGAGCTTTTCGCCCGCGTTGCGTACCTGTTCGGAATAAGCGTTCAGGAAATTAAGCGTTGCGCGGTCGGGATTGAGTGCAGAACTTAACATGATGAATCGGGAGATAATGGGCGATGCATGAGCCGGGTGTATACAGTCCACCCCGGCCGCACGAATCGCGTGCATGGTGGAATACTAGCATAACAAATGATATTTTTCAAGATGTCAGCTGAAGTTTTTTCGTTTTTTCCTTAATTTCAGGCAAAAAACAGCCATTTCCGATGACTGACACCACGCAGTCTTGCCAATTTTACCGGTCCGGGCTATGCTGCAGCACGTGATACGTAACCATCATCTGCTGATATGTCTTTGTTTCTGCCTGCTTATTCTCTGCTCTTGCAGCAGCACCGGGCAGATGCCGCCAGACAGCACGCAGGCCATCGTCGGCATCACGGATGGATGGAACAGCTCCCACGTCTGTCTCAGTCTGGTGGAAAAGAACCAGGCTGGCCAGTGGAAAACGATTCTGGGGCCCTTCCAGGGGCGAATCGGCTACCACGGCACAGCATGGGGAAGAGGGCGGCACAACACCCCGCGCCAGGGCAATGAAAAACGGGAGGGCGACAACCGCTCTCCCGCCGGCATATTTGATATCGGCAGCCTCTATGTCTGCAACCCCACCCCGGTTCAGCACGACCCGGCCCTGGGTTGTGTGCAGGTAGGGCCGAATGACCTGTGGGTGAGCGACCCGAGACTCCCCCGCCTCTACAACCGGCACCTGCGGCTGGCACACCCTGCCGCCACCGCGTGGGAAAAGCATGAGCAGATGAACCAGAAGGATTACCACCACAGCATCAAGATGCTGGTGCATCACAACACCGCGCACAACGGCAACAAGCCTGTGGTGGGCAAGGGTTCCTCCATCTTCTTCCACATCTGGCGCAAGCAAGGCCAATACGCCTCTGCCGGATGCACCACCCTGGCTGAAGCAGACCTCCGCGCCCTGATTGCCAGGCTGAACGCCAGTCGCCATCCGGTATACATCCTCCTGCCCCGGGAGGAATACAGGCGCTGCCGCAAGGACTGGAAACTCCCCTGAAAGCTGGCGGCTGACTCGCAGCCGATAGAATTCGGTGCAAGCCACGGAAAAACCTTGCACCCGCAGAAAAAATAATCTAATATCCCCGCCGTCATGGATTTCCGCACCTATCTTCGCAATTATCCCGATGCAAATGGCTTTTATGGCCGTTTCGGCGGTGCCTACCTCCCCAAAGAGCTGGAGCCCGCCTTCAAGGAAATTACCGATGCTTATAACGACATATGCCAGTCTGCCCAGTTCATCAACGAACTGCGCCGCATCCGAAAGCAATTCCAGGGGCGTCCTACCCCGGTATACCATTGCGAGCGACTTTCCCGCCTGGTTGGCGGCGCCCAGATTTATCTGAAGCGTGAGGATCTGAACCACACCGGAGCCCACAAGCTCAACCATTGCATGGGCGAAGGCCTGCTGGCCAAGTTCATGGGCAAGAAGAAAATTATTGCCGAAACCGGTGCCGGCCAGCACGGCGTGGCTCTTGCCACCGCCGCCGCCTACTTCGGGCTGGAGTGTGAAATACACATGGGCGCGGTCGACATCGCCAAGCAGGCCCCCAACGTCACCCGCATGAAGATGCTGGGTGCCAATGTTGTGTGCGTCAACCATGGTCTGAAGACCCTCAAGGAAGCGGTGGACAGCGCCTTTGAGGCCTACCTGCGCGATTACAAAAACGCCATTTACTGCATCGGTTCTGTACTGGGTCCGCACCCCTTCCCCATGATGGTGCGCGATTTCCAGATGGTCATCGGCCACGAAGCCCGTGCCCAGTTCGAGGAAATGACCGGCCACCTGCCCGATGTGGTGTGCGCCTGTGTGGGCGGCGGCTCCAATGCCATGGGTATGTTCCCAGCCTTCTTGGGCGACCCGGTGGATATTTACGGCGTAGAGCCCTTGGGCCACGGTCCCACCCTGGGGCAGCACTCCGCCTCCATCACCTACGGCACAGAAGGCATCATGCATGGTTTCAACTCCATCATGCTCAAGGATGAAAATGGCGAGCCCGGCCCTGTATACTCCGTAGCCAGTGGCCTGGATTACCCCTCCGTCGGGCCTGAGCACGCGTTCCTGCACGATATCGGCCGCGTGAAATATGACACCGTGAGCGATGATGAGGCCGTGGATGCCTTCTTCAAGCTCTGCCGTTACGAGGGTATCATCCCGGCCTTGGAAAGCTCCCACGCCATTGCCTTTGCCATCCGCAAGGCCAGAGAGATGCGCCGAGGCTCCATCCTCGCCAACTGCTCCGGCCGTGGCGATAAGGATGTGGACTACATCGCCGAGCATTTCGGCTATGGAGATGAACATAAGTTCTGATTCACCCCCTGCTTCCTTCTTTCAGAAACCCGCCGTTGCTCCTGGAGCGCGGCGGGTTCTTCATTGCAGAATTCCACCGGGGTGGTTGACTTTCTTTTCACTTGCCAGAAGCGGCGGGTCTGCCCTATAATGGAGGGCATGAAAAAGATGTTCGCAGCGGCAGCCCTGGCGGCAGCCATCACGACAACCCACGGAACAGAGGAAGTCATGAAGCAGACGCTGACTTCCTGGCAGCAACAGGTAGCTGCGTATGAGGACGCCCTTCAGAAGGCCCCCTCTGACGAAGCGCGCGCCGGCATTACCCCGCCAGATGCCCGCCAGTTTGCCCCCCAGCTCTGGCAGAGCATCAATGGCCGAACCGGTACACGCCCCAACCCCAGGGGCAAGGGCCGTGTGGCCACCTTCGAGTTTGAACAGGCATGGGCGCTGCCCGCCATTGTGTGGATTCTGGATCACCAGCAGGCATTCGGAGCCGCTTTCAGCGAAGATGAGCAGGCCCAGCTTACCTATTTTGGCGAAGCCATCATCGATTCCATCAACCGGATTCATTTCAGCAATCCCGCCGCAGCTGGAGTCTGCCCCGGCATATCGGCCTCCTCCAACGTGCGGGACTATGAATTGCTACAGAAAATCTACCAGCGCAACCAGAACAAGGAAGCACGGGCCGCCGCCGCTCTTGGCATGAGCCTCATGCTGAATGACCCCATGATCAGCAGCGTTGAGGGCAGCGAATCCATGGCGCGTGCCAAGCGCCTGTATTATCTGAAGCAAGCCATCCTTCTGGGTGGCCGCGAGGGCAGATTCGGTTCCCAGACTATTGCAGAGGTAGCCATGGAACAGGCCTACTTCCTGCGCCATCTCTCTGTAGGGGCCATTGCTCCCCTGCTCCATCTGAAGGATGCCCAGGGAACCAGCCACAGCTTCCCCACCCCTGGAAAACTCACCCTGCTTGTATTCTGGAATCCGGATACCCCTTCCAGTGCCGCAATGCTGCGAGATGCAGATAAAATCAAGGCACAGTTCCCCGGTGTGGAAATTTGCCCCATCATGCCTCATTGCAGCCCCGAGGAGCACCCGAAGCTGCTCTCCGATTGCGGCGTAGACAGCAGTTTCATTGATGATGCAGATGGCAAGGCCAACCACACCTACCGCATCGGTATGTATCCTACCGCCGTCCTCATCAACAAGCGATGCCAGATTCTCTACGGCGGCACTCCGGATATGAAGCTGCAGAATGCGCTGGAGGCTGTAACCGCGGCAGAAAAGGGCGCCAGCCAGCCGCAACGCACCAGGGTGATTGTTGAAGACGCCCCGGCACCAGTCCTCCAACCCGGCTCTACACCGAAGAACCCAGCGCCGGCATCAGATAACAAAGTACCAGAGCTCCGCGAAATGCCGGAATTCTGAT
>CAJGDB010000107.1 GCA_904502165.1 uncultured Akkermansia sp. | reverse complement strand
GGCGTATCATCCAAAACAGTGGCAGCGTGGGTTTCTATTCTTCAGGCATCCGGCATAGTGGAATTACTGGAACCTTATCATGTGAACACAACCAAGCGTCTGGCAAAAACACCCAAAGTCTATTTCATGGATACAGGGTTGTGCTGCTGGCTGGCCGGGTGGCGCGATACCGCTACCCTCATGGAAAGCAACTACGCAGGAGCTATTCTGGAAACCTGGGTCTATGGACAGCTGATGCGGAGCTATGCCAGCGAAGGCAGGCGGCCTGTCATCTCATATTATCGTGACCATAATGGCGCGGAAGTCGATTTCATCATTGAGGAAAACGGCGGCATATACCCCATGGAAGTAAAACGCAGTGGAACACCCTCGGATAATGATTTGCGGTGGTGTCGGAATATTCCGGTGGCTTCATGGGCCACCTTGAAAGCACCCATCCTGTTCTGCACCATAGAAGAACTGCGAGGCATGCCACATGGTGCCACTGCATTCCCGATATCGGGTATATAGGAGGCAGGGGCCTCGGACTGCCCCTGCCAGTTATTTCTGCATCTTCTGCACCACAAGCACACGCCAGAGCCCAATCAGAGCCCAGGAAAAAGGATAAAGCACCACACCCTCCCAGAATATCAGCGCCAGCGGCGTCATCACCATGTGTATCCACTGCGGGAAATGCATCCCTGCCTCCTCCATGACTCCAAACAGAAGAATCGCCACCGCACTGCAAGGCATCATCAGCCCCAGCAGCTGCACCAGCGTGCCACATTTCGTGCGGCTCGGCAAAATGAGCATCGACACCTCCACCATAAACACCGCAAAAAACTTCGACACAAGCTCGCAATAGCCGCTAAACACCCCCAGCACCACCAACAGGCACAAAACCACAACGCCCAGCACAAAACGCCGTCTCGGTCGCACACAGGGATGAAGGCTCTCCGTCATGATTCACGGGTGCGGCGCACCAGTTTATCGAAATCCGAATCGATGAGCTGTGTCCTGTTGAAGATATCGTACTCAGCGTGCGCCTTGGCCTCTGCCTGAGCGTGGGAAATACGCCCCTTATCCGGCAGCAACTCATAGCGACGAAAAGCCAAGAATTCGTTCACACTTTCGGCAAACTGAGCCATGTTAAAGGTGTTTTCGCGCTCCACAAGGTCCTCAATGTAGTCAAAAAAGCCCGTCACAGCACGCTCCAGGCGGCGAATCTGCTTTTCATCCAGATAATTCTTAGCCACGGTCACATCCGATTTCAGGATGCGGCCCTCCGGGGCTCGTTTCCAGGTAAGCAGCCCCATGTTTTCCTTGGTGTGATCGGCGGAATCATACACTATCTCTGCGGCTGTCTTTCCCGTGATAGCAAAATGGAATCGATTCTGCACCATAGCATAGAAATGACGGCATGTATCGGACTCGCGGTCGTAGTCGATGCTGCATTCTGCAAAGATATCGGTAATCTGCTGCCAGATGCGTCGCTCGCTGGCTCGAATGGAGCGCACACGCTCCAGTAATTCGCGAAAATAATCCTTACCGAAAGCGGTCTGACCCTGTTTCAGGCGCTCATCGTCCATCACAAAGCCCTTGCGGATGTACTCATTGAGCGTCCGCGTAGCCCACTGGCGGAACCGCGTGGCCTTGCGCGAATTTACTCGATACCCCACGGAGATGATGGCATCGAGGTTGTAGAAAATCATCTCTTCTTTTACCGCACCTCGAAATCCTCGATTCACGACTATTTCCATTTTGGAAATAGTCGCAGAATCCTCTAATTCTCCCTCATCGTAAATATTCTTAAGATGCTTGCTAATTGCTGGAATCTGTACTCCATACAAATCCGCAATCGTTTTCTGAGTAGCCCAGATTGTATCATCCTTGACGACCACGTTTATGTTGTTATTTTCAGACGGGTCATCGTACAAAAGAAATTGAAGCTCGGTATTCATAGGTACGCGGGTATTCTATCATGCAAGACAATGGAAATCAAGCACTCACTATGCACTTTTCCTTATTCACTATTCACTTACAATGTGGGCACAGCGGCCAGCAGAGTCTGGGTGTATTCTGCCTGCGGGTGGTGAAAGACGGCATCAGCCGTGCCGTATTCCACCAGGCGGCCACGGCGCATCACGGCGATATCATCCGCCAGGTAATGCACCACACCCAAATCGTGCGAGATGAAAATCATGGTAATGCCCATCTCCTTCACCAGATCAGTAAGCAGGTTGAGAATCTGGCTCTGAATCGAAACATCCAGAGCCGAGACCGGTTCATCTGCCAGCAACAGGGCCGGGCGCGGCGCAATGGCGCGGGCAATGGCAATGCGCTGGCGTTGGCCGCCGGAAAACTCGTGCGGATACTTGTACATGTGCTCAGGGCTGAGCCCCACGCGCTCCATGAGCGCCGCCACGGCTTCCTCACGCCCGCGGCGGGGTAGTGGCTCGCGCTGCCCCAGTGCCTCTGCCAGGGTGGAAAAGATGCTGAAACGCGGGTTGAGCGACGCGTAGGGGTCCTGGAACACCATCTGGAAATCCAGACGGCGGCGGCGCACCTCGCGCGGCGGCAGGGCGGTCAGGTCGGTGCCATCCAGCACAATGCGGCCGGCAGTCACCGGCTGCAGCTGCATGATGGCGCGGGAGAGGGTCGACTTACCGCAGCCACTCTCACCCACGAGGCCCAGAATGCTGCCGCGGGGGATGGAAAGCGAGACATCATCCACCGCGCGCACCACCTCACCGGTGGTGCCCCAGGTATTACGCACCGGGAAATGCACACTCACATGTTCTACCTCCAGATATGCCATGTGCAGCCATTGTAGCAAAAGCCCCCCGCAAATGCAATTTTCAATTGCATCATGCCCACTGCAGGCTTGAACTGGCGGGCGGTCTGGTATAGAATGCACAGTATGCCGACCAGAACACGCCGCAGCAACTCCACCCGCACCACTCCGGTGGTGAAAGCCGTCATTTTCCTGGGGGCAGATGCCGTCTCTATGATGGTGGCAGAGCAGAATGGGGGCGACCCCCGGGTGCTGGACGTGCTCTCGCAGCCGGTGGAACTGGCGCACGATGTGTTCAACGGCAGCTGCATCACCCGCGACACCATGGACCGCTGCGTGCAGATTGTGCAAGGCTGCAATGAACTACTGGCCGAATACCGCCTGGCCGGCAAGGTGGAGGTGCGCCTGCTGGCCACCAATATTCTGCTGGATGTCCGCAACATGGACACCCTGGTCAACCGGCTGCAGATTACCTGCGGTCTGCAGCTGGAGGTAATGGACGATGGCGAAATGACCCGTCTGCTTTACCTGAACACCCGTGCCCTGCTCGACCGCCACGCAGACCTGGCCGAAAAGCGTGTGCTGGTGCTGCATGTAGGGCCGGGCAACACGCGCCTGCTCCTGTTCGATAAAGGGCGTATCACCTACTACGCCAGTTACCGCATGGGCGCACACCGCACCGGCATAGCCATTGGCGACGCCACCGAAATGGCCGGCACCGAAAGCGAAAGCGCACTCATCCGCGAACACATCCGCGGCATCATGGAACAGGTGGTCTACGATATTGAGGACGACCTGCCCCAGCCGCCCGATGCCCTCATCATCTTCGGGCCGGACTTCCACGTCATCTCCTCCCCCCTGGCACAGGGGGAAAACATCACCCTCGATGGCCTTACCCGGCTGGCTCACGAAATTGCCGCCACCCCGCCCGCCCAGCGCCAGACCCGCTACAAGGAAGACTACGCCAGTGTCTGCGCCCTGCTACCCGCAGCCCTCATCTACCTCTCCGTCGCGCGCGATATGGAGCCGCGCAGCATCATGTGCCCGGCAGAGGAATTCTCACATGCCTTCCTGCGTAACCTCATGCCCGGCCGCAACAACGACCTTGCGCTCGAGGACGAAGTTGTGCACTTCGCCGTCCTGCTGGCCAATCACTACCGGGTCGATAAGGCACATGGGCAACAAATCCGCAGGCTCACCATGCAGCTATTCGATCGGCTCGAAGAACTACACGGCCTCACCCGGCACGACCGCCTGCTGCTCAAGGTAGCCGCCATCCTGCACGAGGTAGGCAGCTACATCAACCCCAAGAAGCATCACCACCACAGCCAGTACATCATCCTCAATTCCGAAATCTTCGGTCTTTCCCGCGCCGATATAGAGATTGTAGGCCTGCTGGCCCGCTACCACCGCCATGGCGCTCCCACCATTGCCGAACCCACCTACGCCCTGCTCAACCAGAGCGACCGCCTGCGCGTGCAGAAACTGGCAGCCCTGCTGCGCGTGGCCGAGGCCATGGAACGCGCCCACTCCCGCCGCATCCGCCATTTCAGCGTGCGGCAGAACGGCCGCCGGCTAGAGCTGCTCGTGCCGGATGTAGCAGACCTTACCCTCGAAAACCTGGCCCTGCGTACCAAGGGAGCCCTGTTCTCCGATATCTTCGGGCTGGATATCGTTCTGCTACCCCAGCAGAGTTGAGATTTACCTGCGCCTTTGGCGCAGCTGTGTATCGGCCGCACCAGAGGCGCGGGGAACGTTCACATTCTACTTTCTGCATCCAGAATCGCCACGGCATCCTATTCGCAGAGTCAGTGAATCTGATTTTTCCTCTCTCACTCATTATGCCAACGCAAATAACTTGCAAATAAGCGTTAAATGTGTTATACCAAAGACACCATCTGATATGAATCCTGTTCCCCCTGCTCCTGTGCTCAGCGTACTGGTTCCGGTCTACAATACCGGTTCCTTTCTTGAGCCGTGTCTGCATTCCCTTGCAGCCCAGCAGGTTGAAGACATTGAATTCATTTGCCTGGATGACGGCAGCACAGATGGTTCTGCCGAGGTGCTGGACACCTGGGCTGCACGAGACAATCGCTTCCGGGTCATCCACCGCCCCAACGGCGGCTATGGCAAGGCCATGAATACCGCAATGGAACACGCACGCGGGGAATGGATTGGCATTGTTGAACCAGACGATGTGGTGGAACCCACCATGTACTCCCACCTGCTGGAACTGGCAGCTGCCACAAAGGCCCCCATAGTCAAGGGCAGCTACACCATTGAACGGGAAGGCACCTGCCGCCCGGCCGGCAAATTTTCCAACATACCACCCGGCACCGAGCTCTCGACCAAAGCCGCCTCTGAGTACATTCTGGGACCCCTGGCCATCTGGTCCGGCATCTACCGCCGGGACTGGCTGCTGGCCAACGGCATCCGTTTTTCTGAAACAGCCGGGGCCGCTTTCCAGGACCTGGGTTTTGCCATCCGCACCTGGGTAGCCGCAGCAATACCATCCCCTGCCTGCAGCGATTACTCCTCATGCATCTGCATTACCCCGGCATCTGCCTACCATTACCGGGAAGACAACCCGGCTTCCTCCTCCAGAAAGCTTGATGAGGGAGCCTGGAACGCCCTGCATGAACTGGAGGCACAGGCCGGTGTTTTTGAAACACTGCCGCACGATGCCCGCACCATCCGCAGCATCCTCGTGCGGCGCATCCTGCACACCCTGCAGGCAGACTACCGGTTACGCATCAGCACCCGGGTACACGAATTCCTGCAGGCCTATTCGGACCTGCTCAACCGCTATTTCCCGCTGCAGGATTTGAACGCCACCGCTTTCAGGAAACAAGAGTGGCACGACCTGCAGCTCATCTACAAGAAACCGCTGCAATACCCCCATCGCAGAAAAGGGAACATCTCCATCCTGCAGCGGATTTGCTCCTGCCGCCGCGAAGCCGGCCACCGTGTCCTGCGTCTCTGTGGCTTCACCATCCACCTTGTCCGTAAGAAATGATTCTCGACACCCCAGAAGTATCTGTCGTCGTCCCCGTCTATGG
>CAJGDB010000106.1 GCA_904502165.1 uncultured Akkermansia sp. | reverse complement strand
TGTGTAACAAAAATGTTCCATGTGGAACAAAACCCGTTTTTATTCTCGGAGCTACAGGTAGCGGCAAAAGTGCAGTTGCCGTAGAACTGGCTGAAATGCTCGGAAATGCTCAAATTATCAGCACAGATGCCTATCAGGTCTATAAAAGAATGCCAATTATTACAGCAGCTCCCACATTAGAGGAGCAAAACAGGGTAAAACATCACTTAATAGGTTTTTTGGAGCCCACAGAGAACAATGATGCTGCTGAACATGCACGGCGAGCAGGTCAAATTCTGGAGGATATGAAAACAGGTGGCATGCTACCCATACACACCGGAGGTTCAGGGCTTTACGTTAAGTTCATATCCCACGGAATTTCCCCTGCGCCACCGAGTGATTCTGTACTTCGGGCAGAATTAGAGGCTCTTTCATTGGAGGAACTGGTTGAAAAGTTCCGTTTAGTCGATGCTGAAGGAGCTGCAGGCACAGATTTACATAACAAGCGCTATGTGGTCCGGAACCTGGAAATAGTGCTGCTTGGTGGTAAACCTCTGGCCTATTGGCGCAATAACTGGCAGGAACCCATAGGGCAGGGGTTCTGCATTGTGAGGGATACGGAGGAATTGGATGCGCGTATAGCCCGCCGTGCGGAACGCATGCTGCAGGAAGGGGCCATTGAGGAAGTAGCAGCACTGGGTGGCCTGACCTTGTCTGCAACGGCTTCAAAGACGCTTGGACTGGCCCAGGTGCAGGAATATCTGCGAGGGCGTTTGACGCGTGCTGAGCTGGCCTCTGCGATAAGTCTGGCTACGCGGCAATATGCCAAGCGTCAGCGTACCTGGTTGCGGCGTGAGAAATGGCTTACCCCTATTGTTGCCGGGGCAGGGGAGAGTGCTCGGCAGATAGCTGAAAAGATGGTAGGCTTACTCCGCTGAGGTGTATTCCTCAAAAAGGCTGTTGTGTTCAGTGAACAGCACACGTTCTGCCAGTAGACGGATATTCTCCTGGCTGAGAGGCCCTGTATAACCCGGAGCTGTGATGCAGGGGATGCAGTCGCGGTTATCGGTGCTGGGAACCAGGGAAGGAAGGTGGGCGGAGGAGGCATCTGCTTCCCACATACCGGTGAGACAACCCACCACCAGAATTTCAGCAAAATTACTGCAGCGGTTAATGAGGTAGGTGATGCACTCCGGGGAATAAAACTCTGTGAGGTTCATCTCATCCTGTTCCACCGCCTGCATGAGCTCCATCTTCACCATATCCAGGTCATATGCCTTCGCTGGGGTTGTATCAACGCTGATGTTCCAGTATGAAGGATCCTTGCGGTGCAGCAGGCTTTCCAGGAAACCGGCCTTACGGGGACTGGTCACGTTGGTAATGCGGCTGTGGACACCATCCATATAGCAGGAAGCCCCCATCCATACTTGGCGCTTCTGGAGCACATCAAGACCAGGCTGCCCCAGCTGCCATGGTGCCGTGATCAGCTCGGGGTAGGCATCTTTGCCGTTCTTGATAAGGATGAGAGGGAAACGCATGAGGTGCGGTATTCTGCCTGATGAACCTCACATAGTCAACGAAAATATTATAATGCTATGTCAGTAAATACAGAGTAGGAGGGAAAAGAGGTATATTTTCGGCTTTCTATCTGGCTGGAGCATCCCATTACATGCCCCGCACCGCCCGATAAACTGAAAAAGCAATGAGCAGCTTGAGAATCAGCGCCAGTCCCATGCCCCAGGTCACAGCAATCGTCGCCTTGGACTTGGCAGAAATTTTCCGGGATGCACAGAGCCAGAAAAACACAATACCCTGCAACAAGGCCGAAATACACAAGGCTGCCACTTTATTGAAGCCCAGCCAGTCCAGCGGCATGGCCAGCGGCAGCAGAAAAGCATAGGCACAGGTGGCCAGGTCAGCAATTTCAGCCAGCCACATCACCACCGCAGATGGGACGAGAACACAGAGCAGCAGAGTCAGCCGTGCCACCTTGCTGTATCGTTCTTCCTGGGTCGGGATGTACATACCGGGATGATGCCTTATTCCCCGCCTCATGTCAAGGTAAACAGAAGGCATCGTGTTGCTGAACAATCCTGGAGAGTCTTTTTGCTTGAAGTGCAGAGGCGGTAATGATACCATGCAGCATATTTCAGCGATTAGCATCATTCCCATGAAAGCTTTCTTCACCATCACCATGCTGCTCATTATCACTGCAGGCAGCATCTACCTTGTCAAACCGGAACTTATACAGGACCTGATTGGAAACGACAGCAAAAAAGTGGTCCGTAAGGGAGGAAAGAAAACCACCCGCGTTGCCAAGAGCCGGAAAAAATCCCAGCAAGACCCTGTAAAGGAAGAGAAAAAGGAAGAACCCGTCGTCGTTGCAGAAGAACCCAGCCCCGTGCCTGAACCTGAACCTGAGCCGGTAGCAGAGGAAGAGGAAAGCAAGCCTGTTGCCATTGTGGAAGACATTGGTAAAGTACCCATGGTGCTCAAGAATGTCGGCATCATTAAAGGCGAAGAATGGGCAGACTGCGAACAGGTGCGGAAGAAAACAGCAGATGAACTGCTCAAGAAACTGCCCAAGCTCACCAATGCAGAAATCAAGAAATTCGTCCGCAAGCCCAAGAACCGCCTTCTGCTGGCCCAGTGGCTTGTGGCCGATGCCGAAATCCGCAGCCAGGAAATGGTACAGAAAGCTGCCGCAGACCGCAGCAACCAGTTGCAGCGCTCCCGGCAGGAATGGGAAACACTAAAAGCTGCCAAAGCAGACCAGGCAGATCCCAAGAGCGCCCCCGGGTGGAATTTCAACAAATGCCAGCAAAGGGTTGCCTGGCTGGAAGGTGAAGAGAAAAGCGCCCACAGCTTCCGCGAAAGCGTGGGCGATGAAGCCGCCAGCAAGCTGATGGAGCAGGTGGGTGGAGACCCGGAATGGATGGAGCAATTTGCCTTCAGTGGTGAATGCGTGCGCCCCGGCATGGCCTTCTCCATCCTCAAGAAAATCTATAAGCAGCACCCGGATATGCTGAAAAACAAGATGGTGCGTGATATTGCCACCGCCACTGCTCTGGAATACGCCAAATCCGGCTGGAATCAGCAGGATGCCGTCGAGCGTGCCAACTTCTACATCACCGCCTGGAAAGATGACCGCCTCAATACTATCTTTGACACCCTGAGCATGTGGCAGCGCCGCATTGTCTGCGGCTGCAAGGGAGACAACCCCTATGGCTCCATTGCCAGCCTTACCTGGGCGCTGAATAATTTCCACCTGCCGGCAGACCGCTATTCAGGAGCCTGCTGGCGGTGCGACTATCGCCTCAATAACATCTACGGCGATTCCATCCATGGCCCGGTATACTATGCACCCTTTGAGGGCAGCATGGGTGATAACCGCCAGGCCATGACCTACCATATCGGCGGCGTGTGCGGCAGTTTGTCGCATTTCGGTGCCTTTGCCGCCCTGGCCAATGGTATACCCGCCCTTACTGCCGGTGAACCGGGCCACTGCGCCTTTGTGGTACTGGTCGATGGAAAATGGCAACCCGCCTACACCGTATCCTGGGAACGCGGGGTGCATTGGCAGCCCTTCCGGAATGTCTATGTCTATTCCTCTCTGCATTGCGCCAGCGACCTCTACGACCCTGCAAAAAAGGACGAGAAGGATATTTCAGAAGCCTGGCGCGTCATGGCCAGCGTGCATGCAGCCGGGGGTGATACAGAAAAAGCCATCAACTGTTTTGAGAAAGCAGCCGCTGCCCAGCCCAACAACTGGATGGCCTGGCGCGAGTGGCTCGAAACTCTCCAGAAGAATCCGAATACCAGTGCAAGCCAGTGGCTTGCTATGAATGACAGCCTCTGCAAACACATGCTGCCCGCTTTCCCTGAAATGGCGGCTGAATTGTTGCAGAAAGGCCTGGCAGAGGGAATGAAGAAAGTAGTGGAAGCTGATGAGCTCCGCAAGGCATTCCTGAAATTCTGGCAAGGCGTGAAGGAAATGGGCCCGGAACGCTGGCGTATCGAAAAATTTGCCGATGCCCAGGCAAATATGCTGGGTTATAGCAAGGACACCACCAGACTCTGTGATTTCTATGCAGATGTATTGGGAGCCACCGCCAGTAACAGCCTCTATTCCCCCGCTATCCTCAACTGGGGCAACACCATGGAGGAAAAATTCGATGAAGCGGGCAAGGCTGCTCGCATGCAAGCCACACTCAAAGCCTTTGACACAGGGCGCAAGGGTGGCAGCAGCGAGCGCGTGAAAGTGCTTTCACCCGTCATTCTGGCCGCAGAGAACAACCGCGATCTCAACGCCTTCCAATCTATGGCCGGTATGATTAAGAAAACCGGTTACACCAACAAGGAACACAAAATGCCCGCCATTGCTCCGTACCCCGGGAAACTGGCCTCTGCCAATGGTATGATATGGGCCAGCTCCACCTCGGAATGGGACCGCCCCTATGAGCATCCGGGAGTGTTGACCCCGGAAGGTGGTCTGTTCCACACTGGCAAGGATACCGATGCCTACGTGGTAGTGCAGCTGCCGCGCCAGGTACACATGACCGGCATCGTCCTTGTTGCACAGGATAACAACACCTTCGGCCGACTGAACAACATGAAGATTCAGGTCTCGGAAAACGGCATCGACTGGACAGACGTCCACCAATTCGGCCCCTGTAGGGAACGAGTCATGCGGAGCGATCTGGATGGCCACACACCGCTGGCCAAATACGTGCGCATTCTGCGCCCCGGAGGCCCCGATTTCTTCCACCTCAACGGCATCTACGTATACGGCCGTCCGGCAGCCTGATTCCGCAACCACCACGTAAAACCTTTTCAACAGACTCATGAAGAAACTCATTCGTATAGTCTCCCTTATTGCAGCCCTGGCTCCGCTTACCGCCTCGGCCTATATCAAGGCCAATTCTGTGGAAGAAGCCAAGTCTCGTGTAACCGATGATGGCTATGTAGTTGTCACCTATGCCGAAGGCTGGGACAAATACAGCAAGAAGACCGCCCGCCAACTCATGGAGCATGCGGCCATCAAGAAAGCCCTGGGTAAGAACACCATACTGCTCACCCTCGGCGTACCCGATGTCAGTACCAAGAAGGACCATGAAGAAAACAAGGCTCGTTTCGGCCATTTGGACCTCAGCTTCCCCAATTCCTATCCGGCCTTCATCTTCTACAACAAGGACGGCCACCGCCTGGCAGATGTCTGTGTCAGCTTCGAGGAACGCAAGCATCCCAAGAAGCTTGCCAGACGCATCAGCGAAGTATTGGATGCCGCCGCCCGGCAGCGCCAACTGCTGGCCCAGGCAGAAACGGCCGGCGGAGTAGAAAAAGCCCGCTTACTGGGGCAGGCTGCCGCTGTACCGGGATTGCGCCACCCGGCCAATGTCGCCAGACGCATCCGCGAGGCTGACCCGGATGATCGTTCGCGCATGCACGAGTTCGTCACCCTGAACCTGCCGCACCGCGCCATCGATACTGCCTCAACCGAAAACTGGCAGGCCACACTGTCTGAAATCAAGGAAATGATGTCTATACCCCTGCTGACAACAGAACACAAGCAGCAGCTCTGCTGTATTATGATTGGTCTGTTGCGGCGGCATGGTGGTCCGCAGCACCTTCCGGCCCTTAAGGAGACTATTTCCCAGCTCCGTGAACTTGACCCCGACAGCATCTGGGGCAAGTCCGCTGATGATGCCGCGCGCCTCTGGGTCAAGGAATAAATCCTTCCGTCCAGCCGGGGCACCCAGCCCCTTGTCCTCTGGCATTCATACAGATAGTCATAGCTGTCCAAAATAGGTAAACATCCTAAAGTAGAGCGTACCTATATCAAAGGATAGCGAAAATCATCAGCTGTTTTTGGCAAATAGATCCCCCTGATGCAAATCAGGGGGCTTTGCATGTATACTTTT
>CAJGDB010000105.1 GCA_904502165.1 uncultured Akkermansia sp. | reverse complement strand
ATCTGCTGGTTGACCAGTTCGTTGATCACGAACGGCTTGTACAGCTGGATCGCCATTTCCTTCGGCAGACCGCACTGCCACATCTTCAGCGTCGGACCGATCGCGATAACGGAACGGCCGGAGAAGTCAACACGTTTTCCGAGCAGGTTCTGACGGAAGCGGCCGCTCTTGCCCTTCAGCATGTCGGACAGGGACTTGAGCGGGCGGTTACCGGCGCCGGTCACGTGACGGCCATGACGGCCGTTATCGAACAGGGCATCCACAGCTTCCTGAAGCATACGCATTTCGTTGCGCTTAATCACCTCAGGAGTCTGAAGCGCGGCGAGCTCGCGCAGTCGGTTGTTGCGGTTGATGACGCGGCGGTAGAGGTCGTTGAGGTCGCTGGTGGCGAAACGACCGCCGGGCAGCGGAACGAGGGGACGCAGATCCGGGGGAATCACCGGGAGGGTGGTGAGCACCATCCACTCAGGCTTGCAGCCGCTGGTGCGGAAACCCTGAACCAGCTGCAGGCGCTTGGCAAGCTTGCGCTTGTTCTGCTTGGAGTTGGTCTTTTCCATCTCCTGGCGCAGAGCGTCTACCAGGGCATCCAGGTCGATGGTGGCAAGAAGGCGCTGAATAGCAGCAGCACCCATGCCGGCCTCAGGGGCATCATCGCCGTAGTCATCCACGAGTTCCTCGTATTCCTCCTCGGTCAGAATCTGACCGCGCTCAATGCCGGCCACATCGCGGGGGTCGATGACAATGTAATCCTCGTAGTAGATGACACGCTCCAGGTCGCGGGCTGTCAGGTCGAGCATGAGGCCGATGCGGCCGGGCATACACTTGTAGAACCAGATGTGGGTCACCGGCACGGCCAGGTTGATGTGGCCCATGCGCTCACGACGCACACGGGAGGTAGTTACCTCCACGCCGCAGCGGTCACAGACCATGCCCTTGTTCTTGGCGCGCTTGTAGCGGCCGCAGGAGCATTCCATATCGCGGGTCGGCCCGAAGATACGCTCGCAGAACAGGCCGCCCTTCTCGGGCTTGAACGTGCGGTAGTTAATCGTCTCGGGGTTCTTGACCTCACCGCTGGACCAGCTCATGATATCCTCCGGGCTGGCTACGGTGATGCAAACCTGATCGAAGTTCTTGGGCTTCTCGTTATTAAGGTCGTTAAAAGACATATTGGTGTAGATTTGAGAGGTTTGGGAATTGCCACCCGGACCGGCAGGACCGGGTGGCGGTTACAGGTTTACATATCGTCGTCTTCCTCGTCATCGGAAGCGGCATAGTCGTCGCCGTCCATGTCAGAGAAGTCACCATCGAAATCGTCGTCGTCATCAGAGCCGAAGGTCTCTTCATCGTCCATGCCATCACCGGCAAGCAGGGCGAAGAGGTCGTCCGTGGTCTGCGGAGCGTTCTCGCGGTCGCGCTTCTCGGTGGGCTGTACGTTGAGGCAGAGAGCCTGCATTTCCTTGATGAGCACGTTGAAGGATTCCGGTGTACCGGCTTCCAGCGAGTTGTCGCCCTTGACGATGTTCTCGTAGATGCGGGTACGGCCCTGCACGTCGTCAGACTTGACGGTGAGCAGCTCCTGCAGCGTGTAGGCTGCACCGTAGGCTTCCATGGCCCACACTTCCATTTCACCGAAACGCTGGCCACCATGCTGGGCCTTACCGCCCAGCGGCTGCTGCGTGACGAGGGAGTAGGTACCCACGGCACGGGCGTGTACCTTATCAGCCACAAGGTGATTGAGCTTGAGCATGTAGGTGTAGCCTACCACCACGGGATAGTGGAAGTATTCACCAGTGAGGCCGTCGATAAGGCGGCTTTTACCAGCCACAGAGCCATCCTTGCCGTCGCCCACCCAGGAGAAGCCGGGAACCTGCTTGGCCTGGCTCATGAAGTCCCAGATCTGGGATTCCTGGATGCCGTCGAACACCGGGGTTGCAACCTTGAAGCCCAGGGCCTTGGCGGCTACACCGAGGTGAGCTTCCAGCACCTGACCCACGTTCATTCGGGAAGGCACGCCCAGGGGGTTGAGGATGATGTCTACCGGAGTACCATATTCCAGGTAGGGCATGTCCTCTACCGGCAGCACGCGGGAGCATACGCCCTTGTTACCGTGACGACCGGCCATCTTGTCACCCACGCCGAGCTTGCGCTTGGTGGCGATGTAGACCTTGACTTCGGTCACCACGCCGGGGTCCATTTCTGCACCGGCTTCAATCTGGTCGAGCTTGCGGTCACGCTCTTCGTCCAGATCGGCAAAGCGGGGCTCGTAGCTGTTGATGATTTCGAAAATCTGGTTACGAACCGGGCTTTCGTTCATCTCAATCTGGTCGTGGCACACGGCCAGCTTGCGCAGCAGGGTCTTGGTAATCTTGCGGTTGGCAGGGATGATGAGTTCGTTGGTGCCCACGCGGGTCACTTCCAGCGGAATCTTCTCGCCCAGGAGGCGGTCAGAGAGCTTACCGGTAAGCTGCTCGATCAGAGCGTCGCGGGCGCGCTCGTACTCGGCATCCACCTTCTTGCGCTGCTTCTGGGCTTCCTTATCCACGTCCACGGCAGGTGCGCCGGGGGCAGAGGAGCGGACAACGCGTACATCCATCACCACACCCGTGGTGCCCGGGGGCACGCGCAGGGAGGTATCCTTCACATCGGCAGCCTTCTCACCGAAGATGGCGCGCAGCAGGCGTTCCTCAGGAGCCAGGTCGGTCTCGCTCTTGGGCGTAATCTTACCCACGAGGATATCGCCGGGCTTCACCTCGGCACCAATGCGGATAACGCCATCGCTGCCCAGGTTCTTGAGGGCTTCATCGCCCACATTGGGAATGTCGCGGGTGATTTCTTCCGGGCCCAGCTTGGTATCGCGGGCCTTTTCCTCGAATTCCTCGATGTGGATGGAGGTGTAGGCATCTTCCTGCACCAGACGCTCAGAGATGATGATGGCGTCTTCGAAGTTGTAACCATACCAGGACATATATGCCACCAGCACGTTGCGACCCAGGGCGAGTTCGCCACCATCGGTACAGGGACCATCGGCCAGCACATCGCCGGGCTTCACCACATCACCACGGGAAACGATGGGCTTCTGGTTGATGCAGGTGGAAGCGTTGGAACGCATGAACTTGCGGAGCTGGTATACATAGATACCCTTATCGGCATCGGTCTTGATGCTTTCGGGATCGCTCAGCCAGGTGTTCGGGGAGACGGGCAGCTCACCATCGGGGGTGGTCACCACATACTCAGCGGTGGCAGAAGCCACAATACCAGGAGCCACAGCGCAGACAACAGCGCAACTGTCGCGGGCGCACTTGGCTTCGATACCGGTACCCACAAGCGGGGCCTGGTTCACCATCAACGGCACACCCTGGCGCTGCATGTTTGCACCCATGAGAGCGCGGTTGGCGTCGTCGTGTTCCAGGAAGGGAATCAGACCGGCTGCAATGGAGATAATCTGCTTGGGCGATACGTCCATGAACTCGACCTTGCTGGGGTCAACTTCGATGAATTCACCATGCTCACGAGCTGTTACGCGCTTGCCGGTGAAGTGCCCCTTGCCGTTGTCGTTGTCGATGGGGTTGTTAGCCTGGGCGATAAGGTGGTATTCTTCCTTATCGGCGGTCAGGTAGACCACTTCGTTGGTCACGACAGACTCGGTGCCAACGACTTCACCCTTGCTGTTCTTCTTCTCGACCTGCTTCACGCGGCGGAACGGGGTCTCAATGAAGCCGTACTCGTCGATGCGGGCATAGGTGCAGAGGGAATTGATAAGACCGATATTGGGACCTTCAGGAGTCTCAATGGGGCAGATTCGGCCATAGTGGGAGGGGTGCACGTCTCGCACCTCGAAACCGGCGCGGTCGCGGTTCAGACCTCCCGGACCAAGAGCAGACAAACGGCGCTTGTGTGTCAGCTCTGCCAGCGGGTTAATCTGATCCATGAACTGAGACAGCTGGCTGCGGCCGAAGAAGTCGCGCACGACGGCGCTGAGAGCCTTCGGGTTGATGAGCTTGCTCGGGGTAATATCGTTGCGGGTGGTGTCGCACAGTGTCATGCGCTCCTTCACCAGACGCTCCGTACGGGCAAGGCCCACGCGGCACTGGTTGGAGATAAGTTCACCCACGGCACGCACGCGGCGGTTGCCCAGGTGGTCGATATCATCCACCTGCCCTTCACCATGAGTCAGGCGCAGCAGGTACTTGAGGGAGGCCAGGAAGTCAACAGGCTGGATGAGGCGGCAATCCTCCGGCACGTCCAGACCGAGCTTCTGGTTAATCTTATAGCGACCCACACGGGTGAGGTCATAGCGCTTCTCATCCTTGAACAGGCGGTCAAGAGCAGTAGCGGCCTGCTGCACGGAGGAGGGATCACCCGGACGGAACTTGCGGAAGATTTCCTTGAGAGCAGATTCGCGGTCGTAGGCAAGGTCCTTCTTGAGCGTCTTGACGAGGGTTTCCTCTTCACGCTGGTCAATCACCTCGATTTCCTCGATGCCGAGTTCCTGCATCTTGCGAATGGTGGCGAGGCTGAGGGGCTCGTATGCCTTGGCGATGATGGTTGCCTTGCGGCCTTCCTGGTCTTCACCATACTTGACATCCTCGAAGGGAACAAGGTATTCGAGCTCAGGACCAGCAACGGCATTGAGATGCAACTTCTCGATGGTGTAGAACTGCTCCACAATCTGGCGGTCGGTCTCATAACCGAGGTAACGCAGGAAAGTGGTGGCAAGGAACTTGCGACGACGACGGCGGCGGTCAAGGAACACGTACATGAGGTCGTTCGTGTCGAACTGCACCTCAAGCCAGGAACCGCGGTCAGGAATAATGCGGAAAGAATAGATATCCTTGCCATTGCTGTGCTGAGTCTTCTCAAAGCACAGACCGGGAGAGCGATGCAGCTGAGCCACAATCACGCGCTCGGCACCATTGATGACAAACGTACCGCGATCCGTAATCATGGGGATTTCACCCATGTATACGTTTTCCTCGCTCGTGTAGTCACCGCACTTGAGGCGGAACTTCACATAAAGGGCGGCGCTGTATGTTTCACCGCAACGGATGGCGGCAAAATCAGAGGTCTTGGGCGGGGCGATTTCGTAGTTCACGAAATCCAGGCGGATCTGACCATCGTAGCTTTCGATCGGGAAATGCTCGGACAGAACGGCCTGCAGACCCATCTTGGCCCGTTTGTCGGGCTCAGTGAAGCGCTGAAGGAATTCCTCGTAGGACTTAGTCTGAATCTCAATCAAGTTGGGCGGGTCAATGACCTCCTTGATTTTGCCGAAACTGATTCGCTCTTGCTTGGGCTTGGACATGGAGTTGTCGGAGTGAGTTTTCGCACCTGGCCAGGTGCCGGTCGGTTCCTTTGGTAAAACCGACCCGGAGCAGCCTGCTGCCTCGGAGCCCCTGCCCCGGGTCGATTCCACGTGCGTACGCGCACACAAGGATTTCACGTTACATTTTGATACTTAACGGCCTGGAAAACACCCCGTTTTCGGCCAGAAACGGAGGGACGCGAAGGCAGGAGAGGACAATAATCCCCTCCTGCTTCGCGTAAAAAGAAAGGTTACTTGATAGTGACCTTGGCACCAGCCTTCTCGAGCTCGGCCTTGGCCTTCTCGGCGTCTTCCTTGGAAGCACCCTCGAGGATGATGGCGGGAGCGCTCTCAACGAGCTTCTTGGCGTCAGCCAGACCCAGACCGGGCTTGACGGTACGCACAGCCTTAATAACGTTGATCTTGCTGGCACCAGCGTCGGTCAGCTCAACGTCGAAGTCGGTCTTCTCCTCAGCAGCCTCAGCGGGAGCAGCGCCGGGAGCGGCGGCAGCAACCGGAGCAGCGGCGGAAACGCCCCACTTCTCTTCCAGCATCTTCACAAGCTCAGCAGCTTCCAGGATGGTAAGCTTGCCAAGTTCCTCAGCGATAGTATTGATATCAGCCATTGTAGTATTTTTTCT
>CAJGDB010000104.1 GCA_904502165.1 uncultured Akkermansia sp. | reverse complement strand
TGTGGCTGCGACGCCATCCTCAAGTAATTCGCGTTGCGAACCATAGGTTATGCGTCACCCCGCAGATATCACCCCGCTTACCTTTCTGGATTACCCGAAAAAAGCGGCCTGTATCTTCTGGTACACCGGGTGTAATCTGCGTTGCCCCTACTGCTATAATCCGGAACTGGTTCTGAGTCATGGCGGGGGGCAGGATGAGATGGCTTTCCTCCGGGAGCGCGCCGGCTTTTTAGATGCCGTTGTGCTCTCCGGGGGAGAGTCCACCCTCAACCCTGATATTGCAGAAGTCTGCCGCGAAATCAAGAAACTGGGCTACCTCATCAAGGTAGACACCAACGGCAGCAACCCCCATGTTATCCGCGCCCTGCTGGAGGAAGGGCTCATCAACTACGTGGCGCTGGATAACAAGATGCCCTCCAACCGCAGCTGGCGGCTCCCCGGGGGCAAGCTCCTGTTCGAGCGCTACCAGGAAACGCTCAAAACCCTCATCCTTTTCGGTGTGGAACACGAAGTACGCACCACCGTGCATCCCGACCTCCTGGACGAAGCGGATATCCTCCGCATGATTCGCGATACCCATGCCCTGGGCTACAAGGGCAACTACTACCTCCAGTTCTTCTTTGAGCCGGATAAGGGCAAGACCCTCGGCAACCTGGAACCGCCCACCCGGCGCTACGACCGCCGTCTGCTCGACGATATGAGCCCGCTCACCATCGGCTACCGCAACTTCCCGGAAGACCGGTACAGATAAACAGCGGTTCGGGTGCTGTTGAAGATGCGCTCTGCATCAATGCCCCACCCGGTCGCAGAGTTTCAGGAACTTCTGGCGTGAGGGCAGGTTTTCGTAGCGCGTAAAGGCCTCATCGGGGAGCAGGGCATGCAGATAGTTCCGCTCCCATATGGCATGGGTATATTTTTCCTGGCGGGAAATCTTGTCGAGACCATTGCCGATAGCTATGCTCACAAGGGTTTTGCCCCGGGCATCCAGCAGCCTGAGCTGGTCTACCGGGGGAGGGGGAGTGATGCTGGCAACCAGGCGTTCTTCCTTCTCCACCTGCCAGCTGCCGTCCGCGGTCTGCCGCGCCCTGGCTTCATAGGGGGTGAGTATGTGGGCTTCATTCATCAGGGGCGGGGCTGTGGCAAGGGAGAGGATGCTCATCAGCTCCTGGAACTCTGCCGCAGAAAGTGCTACTTTGCCCACCGGCGGCAGCTCAGCCCCGGTGCAGCAGCAGTCTCCGCGCTGCCGCATATAGACGGCGCTCCTGGCCTGGGCCAGCTTGTTCCTGAAGTCTGCGAATCTGGTATCGCGCTCCTGTTCATGGCGGGCAGAGGCTTCCCTGGCATACTGCCTGTTCTGCAAAGTGGCTTTCCGCATGGCCCGGGCCTGTTGCTGGTTGCCCGAATGGCATGCGGCAAGTGTGAGACAAAGGGGAATGATCAGTAGCGCGCTCTTCATGAAAACTGTGGGGTCTGTAAAGAGAAAACCGCGGTAGTTTACCGCGTGCTGCCCTGAAAGTCAAGTCGTTTCCTCCTGCTGGGTGAGCTGGCTCCGTGCCGGTAGTATGCAAAAAAAACACGCGCCAGAGGCGCGTGTTGAAATCATTTATCGGGAGTCGTTCTCCACACTTACACGCGACGACGGCGGCGCATGGCCAGACCGGCGAGAGCCAGCAGGCTGAGCGTGGCTGTGGCCGGCTCAGGTATAGCGTAAATGCTTACTGTCCCGCCCGAGAAGGAGAGGTTGAAGTCCCATTCCGGGTCAAGGTTGCTGAAAATGGAATTGGCAGAGATTCTGATACCATCTGCCAGTTCCTGACCATCCAGCGTAAGCTTGTCCACCCCGGTGAAGAGGGCCACCTCATTCATGCCATACAGCTCATTGAGCATGGCATCAGAGAGCGTCAGACTCATACCGGAAAAGAGCGCCACATCGCTGCCCATAGTGAGCGAATCATTCAGTATCAGCACGGAATTATTGTTGAATACCAGGTTGGCATTAAGTGTGGCTCCTTTACCTACCTCCAGCAAGGTGATAAACAGGGAGCTTTCGTATTCGCTCATGGCGCTGTTGGCAGCGGTGTCTGCCTTGTAGGCGCTGAATGTGGTGTCGTTGCTCAGGAAAAGCTTGTCAAGGGAGAATCTCTCCCCCATCACAGCACTTGTGTTAGAGCGGTTCTCTACCTCTATGGTAGAGATGTCTTTACTCAGCTCGGCTTTCAAGTCCACTTGTACATTGTCAAGGGTCAATGAGCCGGTGGTAATGAGCCCTGCATATTTATCAAAGCCTGCTTCACTGTCAGAAGCCGTCACACCGCGCAGCGTTACCTTGTCTGCAGTGATGTTACCACCGATGCTTGCGCTGTTGCCTTCCACGGTCACAGAGACGACGGCCTCATTCTTCTCAGCTGCGGTGCCCTTGATGATGTTTCCCTTGATGGTACCGCCGGTGATGGTGACACTGGTATTGCCGATAGTACCGGCGTCGCCACCGGCATTGATATTGCCGGTAATGGTACCGCCTGTCACGATAATGCTGGCCTTGTTTACCACACCTGCGTCGACCTTAGAGCCGCCGATGATATTACCATTGATGCTGCCGCCGTTTAATACGAGCCTGACATCACCAATGACACCATTGTTATTGATGGAGCCGCCTACGACATCGCCTCCAATGGTGGCACCATTGAGATAGACGTGGAAGGATTCTGCATCACCACCTCCATAGGAACCGGCAATGGCTGCAGTCTTACCATCATAAGTGCCGCCACCAATTTCAGCTCCCTCTGCCAGTTCCAGAGTGAGAACCGCCTCGGTGGCATTACTCATGGCACCAAAAATGGTATTGGTGACCTTACCTGTCAGCTGCACGTTCAGTTCACCGCTATTCGCTGCGGAGGTCATACCCGTCCATCCGTTTGCTTCGTTCAGCACGACGGTCCTGTCTGTATTATCCTCGGGGGCGGAGGTAAAAATATGCGTGGAGCTTGTGAGTGTCACTTCTGTGGCGGCTGAGAAGTCCTTACCACTTGTGGTATAGGCGGTGTTAGTCACCAGACCATTGACCATTGCCGGATTCTGGGTGGTGTAATAGGCATTTTCAGCAGAGCTCATGCCCTGGGTTGTCGGGGCATAGGCTTTATCTGCCCAGGTGAGCCCGGTAATAGTGCCATCTGCTCCCTTGGCAGAGACAAGAATGCCATTCAGGCCTTCACCTGTAGTTGCATCCAGCCCCTGGCCGATTAGCATGTCCCCCAGCCAGACATAGTAACCGCTCAGCACATTGTCTGCCGTGTTGCCATTGTGCCATGCAACGCGCAGGTTGCCTTCATCTGCCAGGGTGGAGTTATCCCAACAGAAAAGAATATCCGAGCCCCACATAATGTAGCCTTCGCTCAGGTTCAGTGTGCCGCTGTTGGTTCCGTCGCCCAGGGAGATGCTCAGCGCCTTGTCTGCGGCCAGCCAGCCATCAGCTGCGCCGTTGCCGAAATGGGCGGCAAAGTCGATGGTGTAGCCATCGGTCATGGTAAAGGCGTTTTCTGCAACAAGTTGTGTGGTGTCAGCGGTAACTGTGCCGATGGAGGCCCCGTTCCAGCTGCTGGTGCCCTGGCGCTCCAGCCCGGCAGTGCGGCCACCAATACCCATGGCGCGGGCAAGATTACCAGCCATGATAATGGAGCCCTGGTCATTCGGGTGCAAGCGGTCACCGCTGTTGTTGAAGAATGCATCGTGACCCATGGAGCGATTGGTTGATGTCTGGTCAATCATACCGCGTGTCACATCAACATAGACAACCTTCTTGCCCGTCTGGGAAGAATAGGCCTTGGTCCACTCTTCCAGGTTGCGGTTGAATTCCGCTCCGGCGTAGTGGTCCATGTCACGGTTGTGGTTGCTGTGGCTTCCCCAGGGGGTGATGGAAAGCATGTAGAATGTATCTCCATCAGTGTACACATCGTTCACAATAGCACTCATGGTTCCCCAGTTTTCACCGGCTGTCCAGTTGTACTTGTCGTTTGCTGAATCGTAGGTGACTTTGCCACCCAGGACCTTCTGCATCTGTTCTGCATATTGATCGGTCGTGGGGCCGGAATTGGGGGTGTCGGACAACAAATCATTCGTCCCCATCATGCAGAACCACGTATTGCTATCGAATTTTTTCGCTGTGCTGGATGTGGAGTGTGCACCATAGTTTACGCCGGAGCTGTAGCTGGTACCATTGAAAGTATGCGACGTGCTGCCGGAGATGATGTTGTGGGTTCGGCCCGAAGCCTGCGCCAGGTGGACATTGGCGAACTCTGCGCCGCCATAGCTTGTCCCTGCATCCTCTGTGTGGCCGGGGGTGTTGTAATATCCTTCCCTCGGACCAACTATTTCGTTCTCGATGCCATTATCTGTCAGAATCTTGAAGAATTGCCAGCGATAACTCTGGTCGTTGACGCCATGGGTAATGGAATCACCCAGGAAGGTGACTCGGCCAATGCTGGTGCCGTCGGTGCGCTGGCTTTCAAAGGGTTTGCTGTAATCCGCGGGGGGAACGTAGGAGTCTGTATCCAGGGTGGAAGTGGTGTTAAGTGTTACGGAAGTTACATAGTTCAGATTCACATAATACCCGTAGGTCTTTGTGTTGCTTCCGGTTTTGAGGCTGTCAGCTTCGTACAGCGTTTCTGAGGTCCCTTCGCTGTTCCTGGTGCTTATCGTTACACCTTGTGTGGTGCTATTGGTGATATTGAGCGTAACATAACCATTGACTGCATATGTACTCAGATCCGTATACGGGATATTATTAGTCGTTGAGTTCCAGGAAGCACCATCCCAATAGCCAGAGAGGTATGGTACCCGGCTTCCGTTATCCTTACTGGTATCCGCATTGTCTGCCAGACCGTAGTCTGCAACATCACAGTCCCACAGTAACAGATAGTTGCCTGTCTTGTAGTCGTTAGAATTTACATAGCTGACCAGTGATTCCAGGTCAATGGTGATATCTACCGATGTATTGGCGGCTGATTCAACAGCAAAGTATCCCTGACCATTGTAGATGACGTTGTTGGTTTCATCGCACCAGGATTCAGTGAGATTCGTATATGTTGCTGCGTTGAGGTTACCCAGACAGCTTGCGAGAATGGTTGCAAGGAATAAGGTGCGTTTCATAGTAAAAGTTGTTCGAAGAGATACATCCCACCAAATCGGGGGGGGGATTATTATCGCATATATTCTATCATCTGCACCGCAGGAAGCAAGCAAATAGTGCCCACCCCAAGGCAAAAAAAAGCAGAATATGGGTGAAGCAGCAGCGTAAAGCGCCTTCAGTCCTGTTTCAGATAAAGGGTGGGGTCGGGGATGCCGGCGGCGGCAAAGGATTCCTTACGTTCGCGGCAGGTGGCGCATTGGCCGCAGTGGTGTTCGCCGCCGCAGTAGCAGGAATAGGTTTGGGCAAAGTCAACCCCGAGTTCTGCACCGATGGCGGTGATTTCTGCCTTGGTGTTGGCGATGAAGGGGCGGAGTATCTGCAGCCGGGCGTAGGTGCCGTGGGTGATGGCGGCTGACATGGCGGCCATGAAATCCTCACGGCAGTCGGGGTAGAGGGCGTGGTCACCACCATGGGCGGCGATAACAAGGCCTTCTGCGCCCTTGCTTTCGGCAATACCGGCCGCAATGGAAAGGAAGATGCCGTTGCGGAAAGGGACGACGGTCTGTTTCATGCTCTCCTCTGCATAATCCCCGGTGGGGATGGCATCTGCGCCGTTAAGCAGGGCGCTTTCCAGGTGGGCGGAGATGGCGCGGATGTCAATTTCGTGGTGCGGCACGCCGACTTGCTCTGCCTGCCAGCGGGCACAGGCAAGCTCACGGGCAGCGTGGTTGCTGCCGTAGTCGAAGGAAAGGGCGCAGACGACCTGGTGGTGGCGCAGAGCCCAGTGCAGGGCGGTGGTGGAATCCAGCCCGCCGGAGAGAAGAACAGCTACTCTCATGCAGGGCGGTTCTCGGGATTGTGC
>CAJGDB010000103.1 GCA_904502165.1 uncultured Akkermansia sp. | reverse complement strand
CCGCCTTCATATTCGGATGAGTATACATAATAAGTTCCATCAGCCCGGCGGCGGAAATCATAATAGTCTATCTTGAGCCGGTCATTGGGAATGGCTGGGGATGCTTCCTTTCCGGTCCAGACATAGCCCAGGCGGCACTGCGTCCATTCTGCCTGAACGGGCAGCACCAGCAGGGCGGCCAGTGGTGATAGAAGAAAGAGAATCGGAGAGAGCTTCTTCATGCGGGAAGGAATTACTTGTTTTTCTTCTTCTTCTTCTCTGTCCTGGCCGCAATCTGCCAGATTTCTGAATCTTCGGCGTAATTCGGCCCATTTTCGCGGTCGAAGGCAGGATTGCCGGGTATGAATCCGCGGGGCATGGTTGGTAATGTACTGTTTGTTCTGAATAGTTTGAGCGGGGCGTTATTGCCTGGCGTCACTTCCTGCGTGAGCAGGTAGAACAGAGCTCGTTCCGCGACATTGCCGAGAATGATTTCAATGGTATATGATTCGCCCTTGGTGACGGATATGGGGGCACCACCAGTCATTCCTTTGAATTTGTTGTTGCAGAACGGGGTGCTTTTGAGCTTCTGAATCACATAGTTCTTTTTTGAGGGCACTTTGCCCTCCGCCACCTGTTTGTGGTACTCATTCATGGAATGCCAGCCGCAGCCTTTGTCTTTTTCCCCGTTCCCGGCATAGATATCTGAGAACACATAGCCGGTTTCCAGCACCATCCGGTCGTTGAATCTGACCAGCATGCCTTCATCTGCTGCGCCGTAGAAACGGAACCTCATGCTCCTGGGAGCTGTGACGGAACCTTTGAAGACGGCAATCAGGGAGGGCGCTCTCCGGTATTCTCTGCCTGTTGTATTCTTAGCGGCTCCCGGCTCTTCGTTGATGAAATCCGAGCTGCCGGAACTCTGAGGCTCTTTCCTTGAGTTCTTTCCGTTCGGATCCAGCAGCCCTTCCATTGTCTTGAATTCCACTGGCGGCATGTAGAGATGCGGTGTCGCGACAGCGTAGGGATATTTGTAGTATTTCTTCAGAATACCCGGCTTGTTCCGCTGCAGCATTTTGAAGGTAGCCGCAAACTGCCCGAATAAATCAGGACTGCCGGTCGGGTTGTTGGCTATCGCTTTGTGTGTGCGGTTGCTGCCCTTGTCCGCATATGTGCCGGAATAGGTGAAATACTTCCCTTGTGGGTTGCGGTTGAAATCGTAAACTTCACCAGTCAGCATGCCTTCTGGAGCTTCTGCAGTGGATGGGTCTCCGTCCCATACATAGCACAAACCGCGGGGTTCCCACTCAGCCTGCGTGGGCAGAATGAACAGGGAGGCCAGGGTAGAGAGAAAGAGTTTCTTCATGCTAAATCTTCTTCGATACGGAGGTTGTCGACAATGTACTGGCGGCGGTCATCGGTGTTATCGCCCATGTAGAAACGCAGGATTTCCTTGAGGTTGTGGGCATTTTCGAGGGTTACTTCCTCCAGTCGGATGTCTTCGCCGATGAAGCCCTTGAATTCGGAGGGCGAAATTTCACCCAGACCCTTGAATCGGGTGATTTCCGGGTTGCGACCGAGTTGCTTGACGGCGCGGTCCCGCTCTGCCTCGGAGTAGCAGTATATGGTTTTCTGTTTATTACGCACGCGGAAGAGCGGGGTCTGCAGGATGAAGAGATGCCCTTCGCGGATGAGGTCAGGGAAATACTGGATGAAGAAAGTGAGCAGCAGCAGGCGGATGTGCATGCCGTCCACATCAGCATCAGTCGCGATGATGACCTTGTTGTAGCGCAAATCCTCCATGCTGCGGTCAATGTTGAGCGCCAGGTGCAGGAAGTCGAGCTCCTCGTTGCGCTTTTCCTCAAACAGGGCAGCGCGGTTCATGCCGAAGCTGTTAGCCGGTTTGCCGCGCAGGGAGAATACCGCCTGGGTCTCGGCATCGCGCGCGGTGGTGATGGAACCGGAGGCTGAATCACCCTCGGTAATGAAAAGCATGGTGTCCTTGGCTCGCTTGTGCTTGGTGTCGTAGTGAACGCGGCAGTCGCGCAGCTTGCGGGTGTGAATCTTGGCTTTCTTGGCTCGTTCCTTGGCTACCTTACCGGTGACACCGGCCACCTCCTTGCGGGTCTTTTCGCTTTCCTTGATTTTCTCCTCCATCGCCTCGCCGATTTCCGGGTGGCGGTGCAGGTAGTTGTCCAGCTCACGGGCAAGGAAATTGAGAACAAAGGTGCGGATGGTCTCCTTGCCGGGTCCCATGGTATTGCTGCCCAGCTTGGTCTTGGTCTGGGATTCGAAAACAGGCTCAATAACCTTGATACTGATGGCTGCCTGAATGCCGTTGCGGATGTCGGAGCCCTCATAACTCTTCTTGAAATAACCTTGGAGGGTCTTGACAATCGCCTCGCGGAAGGCAGCCTGGTGGGTGCCGCCCATGGTGGTGTGCTGGCCGTTGACAAAGGAATAGTATTCCTCGCCATAGTCATCGCCATGCGTGATGGCAATTTCAATATCTGTGCCTGAGATGTGAATGGGAGCATAGAGGGGCTCCTCTTTCATTTCTTCCTTGAGCAGGTCAAGAAGCCCGTTCTTCGAAGAGATATTGCGGCCGTTCAGATTGATGGTGAGCCCGGTGTTCAGGTAGCAGTAATAGCGGCACATGCGCTCTACAAACTGCAGGTTGTAGGCGGCATCTGCCGCAAAGATGCTGCGGTCCACCATGAACGCCACGCGTGTGCCGTCCGGCTGGTCGGTAACTTCTGTCACATCGCTGCCTTCCTCCAACTCGCCGGCCTTGAATCGGATGCGGCGGGTCTGTCCCTCGCGGTAGGCCTGAATCTCAAAGGCCTCGGAAAGCGCGTTCACCGCCTTGATGCCCACACCATTGAGCCCCACAGACTTCTTGAACGCCTCGCCATCGTACTTGCCGCCGGTGTTGATTTTGGCAGCGCATTCATAGAGCTTGCCCAGGGGAATGCCGCGCCCGAAGTCCCGGATTTCGCACAGGCCATCCTTATCAATGCTGACCAGAATCTTCTTTCCGACCCCCATGACGAATTCGTCGATGGAGTTATCGATAACTTCCTTGAGCAGAACATACAAGCCGTCGTCCGGCATGGTGCCGTCTCCCAGCTTGCCAATGTACATGCCAGGGCGCAGACGGATATGTTCGCGCCAGTCCAGTGTCTGAATGTCGTCCTCTGTGTATTCGGCTTCCATGAATTGCGGATATAGTACACTATTCTTAAGCATTCTGCAAGCAAGAATCGAGACTGTTCCTTCAGAAAAAGAGGAAGCTGCGGGCCATGACATGCAGGGGGGATTAGCGTTGACTCGCACACCGCTCTGTGTATAATGAAATCCACCTGTCGGAGATACCGCTTTACCCGTATGAAAAAGAACATCAATTACCATCTCTACCTTGTGACCGATGCTCCGGAGAAATGCCGCTACGGATTGCTCGAAACCGTGCAGCTGGCCGTGCAGGGAGGGGTGACGATAGTGCAATACCGCTCAGAGAATCCTGACCATGCTGCAAAGCTGGCCGAGGTGCTGCCGCTCCAGAAGTACCTGCGGAGCGTGAATGTGCCCCTTATCATCAACAATGATGTGGCGCTGGCGGTGGAAATCGATGCTGATGGTGTGCATGTGGGGCAGAGCGATATGCCGGCCGCGGAAGCCCGGCGCCTCATCGGGCCGGATAAAGTGCTGGGCCTTTCTGTGACCAATGCTGCAGAAATGGCCGCAGTAGATACCAGCCTGGTGGATTATGTGGGTTGTGGTCCGGTGTTCCCGACCATTACCAAACTGGATGCAGCCCGCGAACTGGGGATGGAGGGCTGGTTATCTGTGGCAGGGGCATCCCCGCTGCCCGTAGTGGCCATAGGCGGGCTCGACCGCGAGCGTACCGCTGCTGTACGGGCTACCGGACTGGCGGCCGGGGTGGCCGTTGTTTCCTATATCTGTGCCGCAGAAGACCCGGCACAGGCAGCGCGTGAATTGTTATGAATGAAATGCAGAATCAGGTAGCCGGAGTATTAGCACGTCTGAGGGAGAAACGCCCGCTGGTACTCAGCCTTACCAACACGGTGGTACAGAATTTCACGGCCAACCTCCTGCTGGCGGTGGGTGCGGTGCCGGTCATGCTTGCCCATGCAGAGGAAATTGATGATTTGCTGCACAGCTGTGCCGATGGCCTGCTGGTCAACCTCGGCACCGTGCAGGAAAACCAGGCCAGGCTGATGCGGTCAGCCGTTGTTTCTGCGCGTGAAGCCGGAATCCCCTGGGTGCTGGATCCTGTGGCCGTCGGCCTGCTGCGTTTCCGTACAGAATTATGCCACGACCTGCTGGGTACGCCTCCTGCCATGATACGAGGCAATGCATCGGAAATCATGGCTGCCGCCGGGGTGCAGGCAGCCGCCTGCCGTGGTCCGGAGAGCGGAGCTGCCAGTTCTGATGCTGTGGCTGCGGCGCGCCAGCTGGCCAGCGATACCGGCTCTGTGGTGCTCGTGACCGGCGAGATTGATTACATGACCGATGGCATCACCACCTATGGCTGCTCCAATAGCGATGTGCTGCTTACCCGGGTGACCGGCACCGGCTGCGCCATGGGGGCTCTTGCGGCGGCCTGTCTGGCCGTGGCAGATTCTCCCCTGCAGGCAGCTGCTGCCACAGCGGCTATTCTCGGGGTGGCTGGTGAGCGTGCTGCCGCGGCCGCCCGGCGGCCGGGCAGCCTGGTGCCGGCCATGCTGGATGAGCTGGATGCCCTTACTCCGGATGATGTCGCGGAAACGACACGAATTTTCCTTGTCTGACCGGGTGCCCGGGCTTAGAATGGGCACCGATGATACGATTTACGCTATTCGGGGTGCCGGTAAGCATTCACCCCACGCTTTGGCTCACCCTTGCCTTCATCGGGGGTGGGTTCATGGTGAGCAACATGGCAGAGCTCATGCAGGTTCTGCTCTTCATTATAGCTGCCTTTGTGGTGCTGTTGTCGCATGAAATGGGGCATGCCCTGGTCGGGCGTCGGCTGGGCGGAGGACAGCCCAGTGTCTATCTGGCATGGCTGGGGGGCGACTGCACCAATGAAACGGCCAGGCTTACCCGGATTCAGGGTGTGGTTATGACGGCTGCCGGGCCGCTCTCATCCCTGGCGGTCGGTTTGCTTTCGCTTCTTGCGCTCTGCCTCTACATTGGCGATTTTCAGATGGGGGCGTTGCTGGGGGCATCCTTTGCGCTGGGGTGCATGCCGTCAGAGGTCTTGCAGGTGTATCCCCCGCTGGTCATGATTTTCTTCTTCTCACTTATAGAGGTGAGCTGCTGGTGGACTCTGTTGAATCTGCTGCCTATCTTCCCTCTCGATGGAGGTCAGATTATGCTTGGCCTCATGCACTCGCGCCGCCAGGTTCATGGTGTCAGCCTGGCCGCTGCGGTTGTGCTCACGCTCTTTTTTGCCACGCTGGGCATGTGGCTGATGTGTATTTTCATGATTCTGCTTGCTGTACTGAACCGGAAACTCTATAAGGAATACGCTTCGGAAAACTCTGATTTTCATTGACATTTTACCCATAATCCATAAAATCCCCGCCATGGCACAACAGAACGCTATTTCCCCCACCCGCGCAGAAGATTTCCCCGAGTGGTACCAGCAAGTCATTAAGGCAGCCGACCTTGCCGAAAATTCCGAGGTTCGCGGCTGCATGGTCATCAAGCCCTGGGGCTACGCCATCTGGGAGCTTATTCAGCAGCAGCTCGACGCCGATTTCAAGCGTACCGGCCACACGAATGCCTATTTCCCCATGCTCATCCCCGTTTCCTACCTGGAAAAAGAAGCCGAGCATGCTGAAGGTTTTGCCACCGAGTGCGCCGTTGTGACCCACCACCGCCTCGAGGCTGTCAAGGACCCCGAGACCGGCAAGACCCGCATGATTCCCTCCGGCGAGTTGACGGATAAATACGTAATCCGTCCCACTTCGGAAACCGTGATTGGTGCTGCTTTCTCCCGCTGGCTCGAATCATACCGCGAGCTTCCCATCAAGGTGAACCAGTGGTGCAATGTGATG
>CAJGDB010000102.1 GCA_904502165.1 uncultured Akkermansia sp. | reverse complement strand
CTTCCTTCTTCACACCATTGAATGCGGTGGCGGAGTCCTTGTACTCCATGCGCAGAACTTCCGGATTTTCCGTCGTGAACAGTCTCTTGGCTTTGCCTTCGTAAATAGGTTCCATGATTGTATGCGGGGGCTTTTCGGTTTCTCTCCCCGCGGAAAGTATACCCACACATTCCCTAAAGTCAAGCCTGAACTGAATTGACTGTTGACGATTGACGATTGACTATTGATAATTATCGAATTTTCCACCCTTTTCGGTGGGGTACACGGGGATTTTATGGGGTCGGGTTTCGGTGCATTTGTTTTTACACTTCTCAGTTAAAATAAGCATTCGTTGTTTTTTTACCTTTCCATTTGTGGCGCATTGTGCTAATCTCCACGCGCATGCCCGGTATAGTATATAGAAAATGGCTGGCAGTCTTGCTGGCGTTCATGGGCCTGTTTCTGACCGCCTGCGGCGAGAAACAGGAGGAACGCAGCAAGCTGATTATGGTGACAAACGCTACCTTCCCCCCGTATGAGTTCTACCAGGGGGATCGCATTGTGGGTATTGATGCTGATATGGTAAGCGAGATTGCCCGACGCAATAACCTTGACCTGGTGATTGAGGATATGGCGTTTGATTCTGTTATTGCAGCGGTGCAGACCGGTAAGGCAGATGTGGCGGCTTCTGGTATTACGGTGACAGAAGACCGCCGCAAGCAGATTGATTTCACGACGAGCTATGTGAAGGCTGACCAGGTTATCATTGTGCGCGAGAACGGAGCTGTGGCTTCATCTGCAGATTTGAAGGGTAAGCGCATTGGTGTGCAGCATGGTACAACGGGTGATATGTATGTGACCAGCAACATTCAGGAGCCGGAGCGCTTCCAGGATGGTGCGCTGGCGGTGGCTTCGCTGGTGACGGGTAAGATTGATGCGGTGGTACTTGATAGTTCCCCGGCGGCGGAGCATGTTGCCCGCAATACCGGCATCTGCATTCTGCCCGGGGCTCTGGCTTCTGAGGAATATGCCATGGCTATCAGCAAGAACCGGCCGGAGCTTCTGGCTATGTTCAACAAGACCATGGCTGAAATGAAGGAGGATGGCACCATGGCCAGAATCTGGGCCCGTTATCTGGACAAGGATGGCAAGCCCCTGGCGGTGCCGGTGCTGGAGCAGGACCAGGGACTGTGGCAGCGCATGGTGAATTCTGTGGAGGTGAATTTTGTGAAGGACAACCGCTGGCGTTACCTGGTCAATGGTTTCTTTGTTACGATTGAGATTTCGTTCTGTGCGGTGCTCATGGGGCTCTGCATCGGGTTCCTGGTGGCGGTGGTTCGCAGTGCTCACGACCAGACCGGGCGCTACAAGGTACTCAATTTCCTGTGCCATATTTACCTGACTGTGGTGCGCGGCACGCCGGTGGTGGTGCAGCTGCTCATTATTTACTTTGTGATTTTCGGCTCGGTGGATGTGAGCAAGGTGCTGGTGGCCATTGTGGCTTTCGGTGTGAACAGTGGTGCTTATGTGGCTGAGATTATCCGCTCCGGCATTATGGCGGTGGATGGCGGCCAGATGGAGGCCGGGCGGAGTCTTGGGATGAGCTATGGCACAACGATGCGCTCGGTGATTCTGCCGCAGGCTTTCAAGAATGTGTTGCCGGCGCTGGGTAATGAGTTCATTGTGCTGCTCAAGGAGACTTCTGTGTGCGGTTACATTGCCCTGCAGGACCTCACCAAGGGTGGCGATATCATCCGCAGTCAGACTTACGATGCCTTCCTGCCGCTTATTATGGTGGCGCTCACTTACCTGGTTGTGGTGGTGTGCCTGAGCCAGCTGCTCAAGAAACTTGAAAATCATCTGAAGAAGAATGAACGCTGATAATATTTTAGAGGTGCGTGACCTGGTCAAGGAGTTCGGTGACCATCGCGTCATTGACGAGGTTTCCGTCGGGGTGAAGAAGGGTGAAGTGGTGTTCCTGCTGGGCCCGAGTGGTGCCGGTAAGAGTACGGTGATGCGCTGCATGAACTTCCTGGAGTCTCCCACGAGCGGTGAGGTGCTCTTCCATGGCAAGCCGGTGGACCGCAGTGAGGATGGGCTGAACCATTACCGCGCCAAGGTGGGTATGGTGTTCCAGCATTTCAACCTCTTTGCCAATCTCACTATTCTGGACAATATTACTCTGGCCCCGGTGAAGTGCGGGCTCATGAGCCGCATGGAGGCTGAGAATGTGGCCGCGCAGCTGTTGCACCGCATTGGTCTGCGGGATAAGGCGAATGCGTATCCCTCGCAGCTTTCCGGCGGGCAGAAGCAGCGCGTGGCCATTGTGCGTGCGCTGGCTATGAATCCCGAGGTGCTGCTGTTCGATGAGCCGACATCTGCCCTTGACCCCGAAATGGTGGGTGAAGTGGAAAACCTGATGCGCGAGCTGGCAAAGGATGGGATGACGATGCTGGTGGTTTCCCACGATACGGATTTTGCCATGGAGCTGGCAGACCGCATTGTGTTCCTGGCAGATGGCAAGCTGGTGGTGGATGCTCCTCCCTCTGTCATTGCGGCCAGCGATAATCCCCGCATCCGGGATTTCTTCTCCCTGCGCTGACCGGGGAGCCTGCAATCTATTATCTATACTGGAAACGGCATCCGGGGGGAGCGGATGCCGTTTCTGCTTTCAGAAAAAAAGGGGGGGATATTCATTCAGCGCGCTGGCGCTTGTTCGGGCCATCGCCCACGGTCAGTACTTCAACTTCCACCTGGTGTACCCCGCTGTTCAGAAAGCCCAGTTTGCGGGCTACGGAGGGGCTTACATCGATGATGCGGCGGCGGTGGAAAGGCCCGCGGTCGTTTACGCGCACTATGCAGCTGCGGCCGCTGGATATGCTGGTGATACGCACAGAGCAGGGCAGGGGCAGGGTGCGGTGCGCGGCGTACATGCCGCCGTAGGGCAGGCGCTCACCCATGGCGCCGATGCTGTTGCCTCCTTCGTAGATGGAGGCCTCACCTACTTCGCGGTACTGGAGGGCCTCGGCCATGCCCATGGGCTTGTACCGCTTGCCATTAACAGTATACGGGCTCTTTTTGAGCCTGGGCTCCGGGCGGGTGTCTGCCGCCGGTTGCGGGGCGGCCTTTCTGCGCCATGAGCAGCCCGTGCCGGGCAGCAGGCATGCTGCGGCCAGCAGGATGAGCAGGTATGGTGAAAAGCCTTGCACAGGTGTATTCTATCATTATCGGGGGCAAAAGGCAATAGTCCATCCGTTTTCGGCTGGAAACCTTGTTATTTTAACTTGACTTTGCTGAACTGAAATAACATACTTTCTACTATGCAAGTACCTGTGTGTGCCATGTTGCTGGCTTGCGGGCTTTCTGTTCTTCCGACCACATGGGCCGGAGATGTTCGTGAAAGTAACCCACCCCTGGTGGAGGCAAGGGATATGAAGCTGCCGGAGGCCGTGCGCCGGGCGGTGGATAAGGGCGATTATACAGCGGCGCAGGCGGCGGTGCTGGCGGCCTTGAAGGACCGTAAGGTGGAATACAGGAACACGCGCGACCTGAATCTGGCCATGCTGCATGAGTGGATGCGGGTGACGGGGGCTGATGTGCTGGGGCGCTATGCTGCAGAGGAGGAAACGAAGAAGGAATTTCTGGCGAGCTTTGCGCGTGATGCCGGGTGGCTTGAGCTTTACCTGGGCTGCGGGCTGGTGCCGGCGCAGAAGTCCGCGGGTATGGATGTGCTCTACCGCATCTGGATGGAAGAAGGCGGCAAGGTGAAGAACAAGCCCTTGGCGGTAGCTCTTGCTTCCTGCTGGGGGGGGTGGTGAGGCCTGGCCGGAACCGCCGCTGGCCGGTATGCACCCCGGGCAGTTCAATCCGGTGTGCCGGTATCAGTTCTTCCAGCGGCAGGAGGCCCGCGGGCTGATGCACCCGAATTACCCGCGGCTGAAACCCTGGGAGTTGCGCTTTGTGGTGGCTATTCCGCAGCAGGACTGGGAGGATGCTTCGTATGAATTTGCCGCCCGTGCTATCAATCTTCCGTGGGATAAGTATCACCTGGCCTTTTATGCAACCGAATACACCGCTACCTCGAAATTTGGTGATTCGGTGCAGGGCGGGGCTTTCAACCTGCCTTATGCCGATGTGAGCCTGGCAGAAACAACGCTGCGGAATGGCGGGGTGTGCGGTGCGATGTCGCACCTGGCTGCGGTGGCGGCCATGGCTCATGGTATTCCTGCCTATACTTGCGGGCAGCCCGGACATTGTGCCTACGGGGTGCGCCCGGAGCGCGGCAAATGGGTGGGTGGTTTCGGCGGGCCCGATGGCGGCATGCATAACTATATTTTCGGCAACAGCGCCCCGACTCACAGTAATTTGATGGAGGCTGTCTTCGGGGATGATGAGAAGGTGGCGCGTGCCTACCGCAAGAGCTTCTGTGCGCGTGCGCTGGAGGCGCTGGGCAGGGATGCCGCTGCAGAGGAGGCCTGGAAATCTGCCGTGAAGGATTCGCCGCTGCATCCGTGGTTCCGGAAGGCGCTGCATGCTCAGATGATGAAGCGCAAGGCCCCTGCAGCTGAATGCTACGAATATCTGACCCAGGACCTGCTCCGGCAGTATGAGGGGCATGGTGTGGCGGCCATGGAGTTCATGGAGGATCTGGTGCAGTACATGGGGGTAATTGAGGAGAAGCACCTCTTGAATATCTACCACATGCTGCACCGGGCTCTGGCTGTTACTCCGAGCAGCTGGGCGGTCCCCATCAGCGAATTGGTGAAGAAGCATGCTGAGGCCCTGCCGAGCGATGCTGCCCGCCAGCAATACCTGACCGATATGTTCACCGAGCACATGAAACGCGGAGATGGTGCGATGTTCGGGCAGTTGCTTGAATGGGCGGTGAACACGTATGTGGCCACGGATTCAGGTGCAGCTCTCTTCAATAAGGCCTTTGCCCGTGCCGCGCAGTCTGCTGCGGGGAGCCCGGCAGAGCCAGGGGCTCATTCTGCTGAGCGCAGCAAGCAGATGCTGGAGGCGTACGGCAAGGCCATTATTGCCGCAGAACAGGCTCGCTCAGCTCCTGCCTTTGCAGCGCTGACCCAGGGGGCCCTGGCTCTCGAGAAATCCGATTACAAGGCCGATGCGCTGGAAAAGATGGGTGAGATGCAGGGGCAGCCTGCCCCGGGGACCTTGTTCCGCATTTCCACTACCTCGAATTTTGATACACCGGCTCTGCATGCCGGAATCATGACCCCGGAGGGTGGCAAGTGCCACACGGCCCGTGAGGAACGACCGTCGTTCATTGTGGAGTTGAAGGAGATGTCCTTTGTGGCGGGTTGTATCGTCCGCAAGACTCCTAGCCATGAGCAGCGCATGAAGAAGGCTGTTGTTTACACGAGTGAGGATGGTGCTACCTGGTTCAAGCGTGCTGAGGTGGAGTCGATGCCCCGCGAATGGGCTGTGCAGCTTCCGGACGGAGTCCGCGCCCGGTGGATTAAACTGGAGTTCGAGAACCCATACGCTGAGTTTGCTCATATTACGCACTTTGTTCCCTTTGTCCGCTGATTTCTGATACGAAGATGAAAGCATTTTTATTAGTCATATTGTTGCTGGGGCTGCTGGGTGGCGGCGTTTATGTGTATGCTCCCGGCTGGCTGGGTCTTGATGCCCAGCAGGCAGACAAGCCTGCGGAGGCCGGTGTTGCAGAGGAAACGCCGGCAACTGCTGCGCCTGCGGCTTCTGCCAGCGGGGTGCTGGCTGTTCCGGATGCGGCTGAGGCTCGCGCCCAGGCCAAGGCGGCCGGGTGCCCGGCGCTCATTCTCTGGCATGGGTCGGACTGGGTTCCCCAGGCAGATAAGCTGGCGGTTCAGTGGAACAAGCTGGCCAAACGCCGGCTGCCTGTGCTGCTGGGTCAGGTGGATGAGAAGCAGGGCACTGCTCCCTATCAGCATGACCGGGATGCCCTGCTGCCTACCGGTTCATTCACCAACCTGCCCGTGGCGGTGCTGCTGGGGGCAGATGATACTCTGCTGGCCATCTATACCGGCAAGACTGTGCTGAATGCAGCTGCAATGGAAAAGGCGCTGG
>CAJGDB010000101.1 GCA_904502165.1 uncultured Akkermansia sp. | reverse complement strand
TCTCGATGCAGACCAGCTTCAGCGCGTGCGCGAAGCATTCAAGGCATAGAAAAGACAGAAACACAGTCAAGGCCCCGTAGTTCAATGGATAGAACGGCCCTCTCCTAAAGGGCAGATATGGGTTCGATTCCCGTCGGGGCTAGTTGTTACAGATGCACCTGTCGCTTAATGAGGCAGGTGCTTTTCTATTATCTTGCGGTCGGGGGATGCTATGGGGGTGGCGGCGAGCCGGGAAAGGGGGATGAATTCCTCGCCGGGGAGGGGGACGGTGTCTGCCGGGGCCTGGTAGAGGTGGCGGGTGACCTTGTAGCGGGTGATGCTGTATTTCTGGGCCGCCAGGTGGGGCAGGCCGCTGCAGAGGCCCGCCGTGCGGCGCGGAAGCCGGTACATGCCTTCGTGCCGCTTTCCATCGGCCTGTTTCTCCATGAGCAGGCCGGCGGGGGTGAGCAGGAAAATGTCGTGGTGCACAACGGCGGTGATTTCTTTTCTGGGCAGTTTGACTGGAAGAAGGGCCGGATTTTCTGCCTTGCACCATGCCCGCAGCGGACAGAGGAGACAGTCGGGGGTGCCGTTTGTGCAGATGGTCTGCCCTAGTTCCATGAGCCCTGAGTTATAGGCTCTTGGATTGGTGGGGGGGACAAGCCGGGCTGCAAGTTGCCAGTGGCGTTTGCGTCCGGCCGGAGAGTCAATGGGGGTCGGATCATTGAACAAGCGGGCAAATACACGTGACACATTAGCATCTACGAGGGGAGCCTGTTTGTTGTAGGCAAAGCTGAGTATAGCACCGACGGTGTAGTCTCCTATGCCGGGCAGGGCGCGGATGCTGTTTTCTTCTGTTGGAAAACGTCCGCCGTGTTGCTGCACGATGGCGCGGGCGGCGGCCTGCAGGGCGCGCACGCGGCGGTAGTAACCTAATCCTTCCCACGAGCGCAGAGCTTCCTCTTCTGTGGCGGAAGCCAGTGCTGCCGGGGTGGGGAATTGCTGCATCCATGCATCATAACGCCCGAGGACAGTCGGTATGGTGGTCTGCTGCAGCATGATTTCACTTACCAGGATGGCCCAGGGATCCGTAGTGCGTCGCCAGGGGTAGTCGCGCCCATGAGCGGTGAACCAGTCTGTGAGAGCTTGGGCAATTTCCTGAGCGGGAAAGGAACTCATTTTGACTGAGTGGTGTAAATGGAGATGTCTGCCTGTCTGGTGCCGAGCAGCTGCTGGGCCCGCATGAGTGCCTTGCGGGTGGACATGTTCGGGTTTCTAGGTTCAACCAGGAAGATATTGCTTTCTCCTTTGCCACAGCCTTCCTGCAGTAAATCAATGACACCGCTTTTTTTCAGGATGCGGAAGACCTTGCGACCTGCGCCGGAGATGATGATGTGGCGTTTTTTCTCGCGGATGAAGCGGATGAGTTCTTCCAGAGCGCAGACGGAGGTGGCATCCAGGTTGCGGGCGTTACGCATGCGTAATACCACTACAGCCAGGCTGGGGTCTTCTGCAATGCGGGCTACCTGGCGGCGGAAGAGGTCTGCCGCTCCAAAGAAGAGGTCTCCTTCCACATGGACAATGGAGATTTGCGGAAGGCGTTTTTCGCTGGAATCCAGTTCACGCAGTGTGCCGGCATCATCGAAGGTGTATTCCACCAGCTCCGGTTTGGCAGCTTTTCGCAGGAAGAGGGAAACGGAGATGATGACACCCACGAAGATGGCGATGTGAAGAGGCAGCAGCAGTGCTGCAATGAAAGTAATGAGTAGAACGGAGGCATCCCCCTTGGTGGAGCGGAAGCAGATGCGGAGGAGTTTCTTGTCGTAGAGAGAAATGGCATTGGCCAGTACCAGGGCTGCCAGTACACTGTGTGGAATTTTGGAAATCAGGGGGAAGTTGGCCAGGATAAAGGTGATGCCCAGGCAGATGAGCCCGCAGAATACCCCTGAGAAACGAGTGGCGGCCCCGGCAGTGTAGTTGAGCATGGAGCGGGTGAGTGAGGCCGAGCAGGGGAGCGATGTGGTGAGCGCCGACCCCATGTTGGCAAGGCCCACGGCAAAGGTATCCTGATTGAGATTGACGGGTTCGCCGGTCTTGGCTGAAAGTGTCTTGCTCATGACGGTCTGCTCCAGGGTGGAGAGGAAGGCGATACCGATAATGACGGGAATAAGCTCGTTGATGTGGTCTGCCAGTTCCCCCAGAGCCGGGGCTCGGCAGACGAGGTCGCTCATGGTAAAATCCTTCAGCATGCGTACTCCTGCAAAATGCCCACCTGTCCAGGGTTGGCTGAGAATCCAGTTCAGGCAGCTCATGACGACGAGGATGACGGCAAAGGTGGGCAGGCGGCGCAGGTATTTGCGTAAAGGAATGAAAAGCGCAAAACTGAGGACTCCCAGCACGATAGGCTGCCATTGTACCATGTCCAGGTTGCGGAAAATGGCGCTGGCCATGGTGAAGAATGAGCTTCCGGCATCTACATCGTTAATGCCCAGTACATAGCGGGTCTGTGAGGCGATGATTAACGTGGCTGCACCGGTGACATAGCCTACCAGCACACTCCGGCTGACAAATTGCAGCATCTCTGTGGCTTTGATGAAGGCTCCCAGTACGCAGAAAAGGCCGGCCATGAATACAATGAGCGGTACGAAAATGTGCGGATGGCTCTGGATGGCGGGGGATGAGGCCAGAAAAAAGCTGGCTAGCATGAAAGCCGTGGCATTGCTCGGGCCGCTGACTGTAAGGCTGCAGCGCGTGAAGAAGGGGGCAATGAATGTGCCGACTGTGGCTGCCATGATGCCGTATATGCTATCGAGCCCGGCCATTGCGGCAAAGGCCATGCCCTGCGGAAGCCCCACGAGCGCCACGTCTGTGGCGGCTTTTAAATCCCGCCCGGCTTTGCCGAAAGTGTAACCCGCCAGCGCGTGGCGTATGGGCAGGGGGTCAATCATCCCCTGCGCGGCCAGGTGGCGCACGCTATTCCATCCTCTGTGCAGTCTGATAGCCAGCTTTCCCATTTGCCTGTTATTCTACCACCGAAATCACCCGGCCGCAAGCGGAATTGTGCATACCTGCCTGCGGAATGTATCAAATGCGGTGCATTGCCCGGAAGACGGAGGCTTCAAATTACCTGCTATGCCACATTATCCTTGCCATATCGTGTCATTTGTGGTATTTTTGCGTCAGCATGAAGGTAAAACTTACTCTTGTAGCTGGTGCTGCCCTGGTGGTGGCTTCCTGTAGTTCAACTGATGATACGGTTGTAACCAATCGTGCCAGAGTCATGACCAAGACTCAGGCTTCGCGTCCGGCGCAGTATCTTGCCCTGCCTGGTCAGGCTGCTGTTGCTGTGGGTGGTGCAGATGTGAATGCTGCTTTTGATGCCCAGGTGAACCAGTGCAATACGAACGTGCCGCAGACCGGTGCTGCCATGGGAGTCGCCATGGGTAATGCAGCCGCTGCTGCTGCTGGTTCCCTTGCTCCGCTGCAGCATACGCCCACTCCGCTGATGCCGGCTGCTCCCCAGACCCCGACTTACATTCACCAGACCGCAGTACCTGGTCAGGTTGTTCCGGCTCAGGTTGTACCGGCTCAGGTTGTACCTGGTCAGGCTATGGTAGGCGTGGCTCCTGCTGCTGCCGGGGTAATGCCCACTCAGGGCGTGGTTCCTGGTGTGCCGATGAATTATTCTGTTCGTATTACCAACTGCACTCCTGGCAAGCTATTCATTGAAGCTCAGGATGCAGCCGGTAACATCTACCCCTGCGGTTTCATGGATGGTGGCCGCAGCGCCACTACTCCGCTGGAGCAGGCAGAGCCCATTGTGGGCCCCATTACCATTGTGGTGCGTGACCCTGATAAGGATGGTGCTCCCGAAATCCGCCGTTTCAAGGTGAATCCTCCCTCTCAGTATGCCAACCAGACGGTGGGCATCAGCATCATTCCCGGTGGTAAGTACCATGCCAGCGTCGATGGCAATGTATATGCCAGTGGTGAGGCTGTAGCACCTCCTGCCGTGGCTCCGAATCTGGCGCCTGCCGCCCCGATGCCCACTACTCCGGGTGGCCTGATGAGCTATTCTGTGAAGGTGACCAACACGACGGGTGGCCGCATTCTGGTGGAAGCTCGTGATGCTGCAGGCGTGGAGTTCACCGCAGGTGAGATGGCCGGAGGCGAAAGCCGCGTGACTCCTCGCGAACAGGTAGCTCCCATTAGCGGCCCGATTACGGTGATTGTACGTGACCCAGACAAGGAGGGCCAGCCGGAGATTCGCCGTTATCGCGTGAATCCCCCTGCTAATTACGCAGGTAAGACCCTGGGTATCAGCATTGTGCCCGGTGGGCAGTACCACGCCAGCGTAGATGGTCAGGTGTACTTCACCTACACCCCGCCGGATGCTCCCATCACCACGAATCCGCAGCCGGCTCCTGCCGCACCTGCGGAGTCGACCCCGGCTCCTGCTACACCGGCCGCTCCTGCCGCAGTCCCCGTCGAAACAGCTCCTGCGTCTGCGCCGGCCTCGCTCTGATGCTGGGTATTGCAAGCTTATGAGTCCGGCACCGCTTTCCGTAGAGGGAAGCGGTGCCTCTTATTTGCAGAGGCTTGCCAGAGAACTGGTGCAGGGGGTATACCATTGCTATGTGCAAACCATTCCGTGATTACCTTACCCTGACCCGTGAATATACGCGGGAAATCATTACCTTTGGCGGCTTTGTGCTCATGTGTTTTGTGTACAATGATTTCCGCCAGCTGGCGCATGACCAGTCCACAACGGCTGCCCAGACGGTTGAAATCCTCCGTGCCATGGATAACCGGCTCGGAATTATCGAGATGCATACCAATACCCCGGCCAGATGAAAACAAGTATCCGACTCATTCAACAGAAGCTGGGGGTACCGGCCGATGGTATCATGGGGCCTCAGACACTGCGGGCAATGACTGCTGCACTTGGCATCCGAGAGATTCCTCTCTGGCCTGGTCAGGCAGAGGTGCGCCGCGGTACCAGTATTTTCGGCGCTCCGGGGAGAGAGGATAACCTGGTAAATATCCTGCCGGCCTATCCGCTTTTCTATGAAGGACAGCAGGTTCGCAGTATACGGGTGCATCGCCTTATTGCGACTCATGTGCAACAGGCGCTGCGTGAGATTCTGGAGCATTACGGAAACGCCGGAATAAGCAGGCTGGGGCTTGACCAGTATGGCGGCAGTTACAATTACCGCCCTGCATCGGGAGGAAATGCTCTTTCCATGCACGCCTGGGGTATCGCGCTCGATTTTGCGCCCAGAAGTAACGGGCTTCATGTAAAATCGCCCAGAGCATCGCTCTCGCATCCGGATTGCTCGCTATGGTGGGAAATATGGGAGCAACATGGTGCTGTTTCGCTCGGCAGGGAGCGTGATTACGATTGGATGCATGTGCAGTTTGCCCGTCTCTGCTGAAGCTGGTACCCGGGTGCTGAAACCATGCAGGAAAAGCGACTGATTGCCCTTTCAGGATAAGGTGCCGGAGTTCAACGCCGCTGCGTTGAGAGCCTGTTTTATCTCATGCGGGGCTGATGCCGGTAAATTTTATCCGCTGGCATATTTTTAGCTCGCTTTTTTGTGTTAAAAATGGCACATTTAACAGGAACTAAACCTCTTTTGGTAATATGAGCGAACAGACACAGCCTCCGTATAAGCGTATTCTTCTGAAACTGAGTGGTGAAGCACTTCGTGCTCCCGGTAGCCGCGACAATATTTCCCCGGAGATTGTGGCTCGCATCGCCCGTGAAATCGCAGAGGCCCAGCAGCAGGGTAACCTGCAGATTGCCATTGTAGTGGGTGGTGGTAACATCTGGCGTGGTGCCAAGGCCAGCGTGCGTGGTATGGATCGCCCCACGGCTGACTATGTGGGTATGCTGGCCACGGTGATGAATGCTCTTTCCATCTGCTCCGCTGTGCAGGAAGCCGGTGTGCCTGCACACGTGCAGAGTGCCATTGAGATGAAGAATGTGGCTGAGCCTTATGTGCGTAATAAAGCCCGCATGCAGCTTCGGGCTGGTGAGGTAGTGGTCTTTGCAGCCGGCACGGGTAATCCTTTCTTCAGCACAGATACAGCAGCCG
>CAJGDB010000100.1 GCA_904502165.1 uncultured Akkermansia sp. | reverse complement strand
CAACATCATCGTTCGCCAGCGTGGCACCAAGTTCCACCCCGGCAAGGGCGTGGGCATGGGCCGCGATTACACGATTTTCTCCCTGGTTGATGGCCGCGTGTTCTTCGATCGCGAAGGCCGCCGCGTCAACGTTGCTCCCGAAGCTTAAGTCTAAGCTTTCCAAAGCAGAAAAAAGCCTGGTTGCGTAATGGCAACCAGGCTTTTTTTCGTTGCACGGGGTGCAGAAATGCGATAGAATGCGGGTGCGATGCTCAGGAGAAAGCTCTACACCGGATTGATGATGCTGACAATGGCAGCACCTGCTGTCATGGGGCAGGGGGGCGGTGTTCCCTATATTGAGGATATGCCGGATGATGAGGCTGCGGAGGAAATTGTGGAAACAGTGAAACTGGGCGGTGAAGACCGCGCCCCGACCATGCAGGAAGGTGTAGGCGAGGCAGAAAGCTATGAGAAGACGGCTGCGCCGGATTCGCCTGTGCATGCACAGACCGGCAGCGAACAGGCCATACAGGATGAAACAGGACTTGATTCACTGAAACCGACCACGGCTGTAACCGACCCGACCGTGCATGACCCCTCTCGTGTGGCCTACGCGGTTAACCGGAGGAATGCCCGCACCATGTCGCTGACAGTACCGGGGCCGCGTGGTATTATTTCAGATCGTAACGGGTTGGTGATGGCCTGCTCCGAGGTTGCATACCAGCCAGCGGTGAATTATGGGCAGCTCAAGGATGAAAGTGAAGCCAATATCCTGGCCATCGGCCGCAAGGTGATAGAGGCCTACGCAGCCGCCGGAGTCAAGACATACGAGAAGACAGATGCCCAGCTGCTGGACCATTACCGCCAGCGCCGCTGGCTGCCGCTGCCCATAGGACCGACCATCCGCACACGTGACCTGGAGGGCATCCGCCCCCGCCTGGAAGCCATTGAGCATGGTCATCTGATTCCGCTCTACATCCGCAATTATCCGCACCAGACCTCTGCCTGCCATATTCTGGGCTATACCGGTGTAAAAGCCAAACTGCCCACAGGCCCCATTAACCACAACGACCCGATATTTGAGCGGCAGGAAGGGCGCGCCGGATTGGAAAAGCAGTTTAACAAGCAGCTGACGGGGCGAGCCGGGGTGTGGCGCCTGATGTTTGATGAAAGTGGTAACAAGATACTGGATGAGCTGCAGAGTAAACCCCGCCCGGGCGGTACGATTGTGACCACCCTGAATCTGGAGTGGCAGAAAGCGGCAGAGCAGTCACTGCGCGATAACACACTGGGCCGCGGCGCTTTTGTCATGATTGATGTGCATTCCGGTGAGGTGGTGGTGCTGGCCTCTGCTCCGAACTTTGACCCGAATGCCTTTATTCCGGCTATCTCGCAGAAGGATTACGACGCGCTGAGGCTCGACCCCAATACCCCGCTGGTATCCCGCGCCTATGCTGGTGTATATCCCCCTGCATCCACCTTCAAGACCATTACCGTGGCGGCGGGGCTTCGGCACAATGTCATTACAGAAGGAACTTATGTGAACTGCCCGTACAGTGTGACCATTGGCGGCCATACGTTCAAGAACCACAGTAAATTTGCCGGGTCCATCAACTGCGTGACCGCTCTGGTGCTCTCTAATAACCCCTTCATGTACCAGATAGCCGCCACCCGCGAACCCCGCATTGGTGCAGCCCGCCTGTGCGAAGTGGCCCGCCGGTTCGGCTATGGTTCCACCACGGGGCTGCCCCTGCCGGATAAGGCGGGCAATGTGCCGACCGAAGCCTGGATGCACCGCAACTACGGCCGTGGTTTCATGGCGGGTGATGCAGCCAACCTGTCCATTGGCCAGGGGGCTCTGCTGGCTACCCCGTTGCAGGTGGCCCATGCCGTGGCAGGTATTGCCAATGGTTCGTATCTGCCCAAGCTTCAGCTGGTGCGACAGGTGCTGGATAAGGATGGAAACGTGGTCTACCAGTTCACGCCGACGGCGCAGTCGAATCTGCAGGATATGAGCTCCGCGCTGGCTGTTGTCCGTAAGGGTATGAAAGCCGTGGTGAATGGTGGTACAGGCCGCCGCGCCAAGCTCAGCTATACCTCCAACGCCGGTAAGACGGGAACGGCCCAGTGGGGGCCGCCCTCGCAGGATTGCCGCCTGGCCTGGTTTGCCGGATTCCTGCCGGCTGACAACCCGCGCTATGCCTATGCCGCTCTCTATGAAGGCAAGCCGCACCAGCGAATCTCGGGTGGCCACATGGCCGCTATGGTGGTGAAGAGCTTCTTTGAGGGAATCAAGCACAGCATGCAGGAAGAACTCAATGGCCCCACCCGCCGTGCTAACGTGGCAGATGCAACCGTCCCGGAGGATGCGGAAGATGTGGCCGAGCCGGTAGACGCAGAGGAAGTGGCTGCCGCCGAGGAAGCTGCCCGCCGCGAGGCCGAGGAGGAAAAGCGCCGCCTGGAGGCCGAAAAACGCCGCGCGCCCTCCGGCTGGGATGACGGGCGTTCCCGAAATTGATGATAGAGAGTTTCCAATAAATCGCTCGATCTGAATTCATCGGTGAGCGTTCATCATCGGAGACCGGGACTCTAGTCCCGTACCCTGTACAGGGCAGGCCCCGAACGGGACCGATGCCCTGCGCTCCGACAAAGAAGTGCCCGGAAGTGTTCTTGTGACGGGAGTCGAGTAGCCCTAACTTTTGATTTCGAAAGGTTGGCTTTCGTCCCCATTTCCGGGCATCCTCAACCCGGGGATGTGTGGTTGCGACCTGCACATTCCCGCTCCGTACTCGCAGCTATCTTATTACGTTCAGGGTGAATCTACCTCAAAATTCGTATAGATTACTATTTGCCGGTTTCTCCTAACGTCTGACGCAGTACTGAAAAAAGGGGCTGCCCCTTATTTTACCTATTGTATTTCTTCTCCTGATCGCGGCAGCCCGGCACCCCCTTTCCTCATGAAACGCGGTGCCGGGGAGCTCATTTGCCTTGTCTGCCGCCGCTGCGGCTATTATTCATATAGTCTTTAACTCCATCCTCTATGAACATGAAGCATCGTCCTCAACAGCTCCAGGCTGACGACAAGAGTGCAGCCCCCCAGATGAACAACGCCACCGCAGCAGATGTGGAGTTCGCTACGGAGGCATCTACCACCAACTCCTCCGCAGCAGCCATCGCTTCTGTCAACCTCAACTCCGGCACCGATTGTGCCACAACCCCTGATACGACCATGAATATCGACACCAATACCAATGACGGCATTGCTCTTGCCAGCAATGGAGCTCGCTCTGGATCTGAACCCGGTAGCGAAAGTGACAGCTGGTACATTACTGTGCCGGAATGTGATTCCGCTACCATTAGCGTCGTTCTTGGTGCTGATGACCTGGGCTCGGTTTCTGTCGGGCCGATTTCTCTTGAACTCGGTCCGCGAGGTCAGTATGGTGGAGGTACTTATACTGAGGTTAGTGATTCTGCCTCTATTAACCCCGGTACATACAAGGTATCCACAACTTACAGCAACATTACGCTTCCGGAGGGAATGCCCAATATTGCCCGTTTCAGATGCGATATCACGCTGAATGTTGATGGTGAAGAAATCGTGCCGGAACCTGTCGTAATCACGCCTGTTGATAATGAAGACGAGGGTGAGGACGAAACGTGTCTAGCCCCTTGCGATTCACAAAATCCGCAGGATGAGTGCCCTTGCGACAAGGACGAGAACGGTGCAGGCGACAATGGCGAGCCCGACTCCGGGGCAGGTTGTGGTGGCAATGCCGGTGCTTCCGGTGGAGGCGCATCTGCTGTTGCCATGATGGCTGATGCAGAGGGCGAGGCTACTACCGTGACTTCTTCTTCCGGAGCCGGGCGCAAAGTGACGGTGCGCGGCGGTTTGCAGGATATGCTCTGGCGCATGAACTTTGCCACTTTCCGTGGTATGTCCGGTATTCCTGATGGTGCATTGGAAATTCGCGCTCGTGCGTTCACGTCTGAACTTTGCACTCCTGCTGCGTTGTCGTTTAATCACCCCTTTGATACGCAGGTGCTGGCTTCCGGCGGTACGTCAGAAAAGCCTCTCAAGGGTGCATTCCAGATTCGTTCCGGCAGTTCTCGCGTCAACTATTTCTGCTTCGCGGATGGGCTCGTATCTCCGCTGGCCGGCTCTGCCAAGCGCGGTGGTAAAGGTAACATGATGAGTGCTACAAATGCTGCACGCAATACCGTTACCCGTAGTTTGAGCTTGCAGGATAAACGTGGCGGCTTTGCTCGTTACGATGCAGATGATGACGGCAATATGGGTATGCTCTCCGCTTATACTACCAAGAGTGGTCGTACTTACGAATCCGCCGATATCTCCTCGACTTTGCAGGTGATTCGCGATGGTGATGGCGCGATTGCTCAGCTGTGGAATGCCTGGGATGGCCTTATGGTGATTGATTCTGTGACCCAGAGCGGGTATCGCATGGCTTTCTATCTGCCGCATCAGGTAGGGGCGCAGGATGACGCGACAAAGCTCTTTGCTGTGAGCGGTTCTCCCTGGCGTACTGTTGTTGTGGCAGGCGATGTCGAGAACGCGACCTTGCAGATGATCGATACGGTTCAGACTCGTGAACCGCAGGTTTCCCGCTTCATTTACGGTGCTGACGGTGCATGGAGTACAGAACAAGGCTCGGGAACTGCGAAAATCTGCCGCCATGTAGCCCGCGAGCTGATTGAGCAGGAGGACGATGATGCTCCCGAACAGTATCGCCTTGTGACAACCCTGCATCGTGGTGACCTCCATTCTCCTGATGAATGTGTGGCTGAAATCTGGCAGACGGGTTCTACCGGGCATCTGTGTGTTTCCCGCACGCTGGGTTACGGCAGCCTCGGTGCGCTGACCACACTTTATGAATACGATTCGGAAGGTCGCCGCATCAAGGAGATTTCTCCGAGTGGTGCTGTCAGCTCTTTCACATACGATGACTGCGGTCGTGAGATGGTGCGTATGACGCCCTACCACGGAAACCATACGCTGGCTGTGTATACATACTATCGTGAGGAGGGTAGCGCCGATCCCGATATCAGCTATCGCCGCGCCGTACTCAACGAAACAGCAACGCAGATATGGCGTGAGGATTTCACTTATGCGGAACAGGATGGCTATCGCCGTGTGACCAAATCCACCCAGGCATTGGGTTGCACCGAGCCGCGTGTTGAAATCACAGAAACGTGGCTGGACGCAGCAGAAGAACCTCTTTGCCGTGGCCGTCTGCGTATGCGCCAGGGTATGGATGGCGTTCAGACCTGGTATAGCTACGCAGCTTGCAGCGATTTTGGTGCTGTTTACAAGGTAACAGCGGAAACCCGCGCTAATGGTGAAGCTGTACCCGCTCATAGCCGCCGCGATGTGACGTATATTTCTGCCGTGGGTAACAACATGCGCCATGAAGTATATCGTCTGCTGAGCAATGGAACCTGGGCTTTGACGGAATCCGAAAGCTATGAGTACGACAGCGAAAATAATTGGGTCAAGCGCACTCGAGGCAACGGTCGTGTAACGACGCGCACGATGATGTGTTGTGGCCCGCTTTCGGTGACGGACGAGGATGGCGTAACCACCACTTACGGTTACAACGATGCTCACCAGTTGGAAGAGGTGATTCGTGAGGAGATTCTGGAGGATGGCGTTGTCATCACGCCCGAAACGATTACGACATACACCCGCGATGCTGCTGGCCGCGTGCTCACGGAACGCAAGGATATCGGCGCCATGACCACGATTGCAACCACTCAGCACGACTTGCTCGGGAGAGAAGTTTCCCGTACGGACATACTCAATCGAACGACTACCACTGCATACAGCGAAGATGGTCTCACTACTACGGAGACAACTCCTGCAGGGGCAACCCTCATTACAACCCTCCATGCTGATGGAACACTTGCATCAGTAGGTGGCACAGGCCAGCGTTCGCTGGTGTATGAATATAGTGTGCAGGGCAACGCGCTTTGTACCACGACTCGCTTGGCGGATGAAGCAGGCACGCTGCTCTCCCAGACGCTCATCAATGGCTTCGGACAAACGCTGCAGCAGGTGCAGCCCACCACCACAGGAGCGCTGCTGAGCACCATCAGCGAATACAACGCCAAGGGGCAACTCGTAAAGCAGTATCGGCAGACGCAGGAGCCCGCCACCGGGGAGAACGAGGAAGCCCCCGAGCCT
>CAJGDB010000099.1 GCA_904502165.1 uncultured Akkermansia sp. | reverse complement strand
TCACATACTCACCCAGCGGCGTGCCCATACCGGCTGCCGCGCGAAGGCGTCGCAAGTGTCCCAGGTTGCCCTCTATCTGGCTGCTCATGATGGTGGCATATTCACGCCCGCTGATTTCATCCAGCGCGCGTTTCAGCGCAGCTTCATCACGCGAGCCGACGATATTCTGCCCCAGTAGCCCCAGCACACCGCCGGGGTTCCCATCTGCCATGATATCCTTCATGGTATCATACACCTCCTGCTGGTTGCGGTCCAGATTCGGCTCAAAGACAACTGGCGGCAATACTGGCTGATTCTGCACCGCCGCCAGGGTCAGCAAGCCCGTTGCCGCATCGAAGACCAGCTCCCAGTCACCGGCAATGCCGCTCAGCGTCAGGCAACCGTCAGCATAGCCTCTGTTGCTGCTGCCGAAATCCACCAGCACCGTTCCATCATCCGCCGTAGTCCAGCCGGAAATGTCGATGGTCGTCTGCTTGCCAGCTTCAAACAGCACATTTCCCTGCACTGTCAACTTGTCAGCAAGGAGCAGAGTGCCGCCGCCCAACGTCAGCGCCCCCGTGTAGGCAGCACCACCGGCAGCCACCTCCAGCGTCTTCCCGCTGCTCAGAGTAAATCCATCGCGGAAGTTCACCTGCGAGCGACTGCCCAGCACAATGTGAGATGCGCCGTTGGCATGACCGATCGACGATGTGCCATTCATAAACACCTTGTTGGCAATCGTGCAGTCATTCAGGTCAAGCGCGGCTCCGTTCACTGTTACATCGCCGCTTCCCAAGGCATTGTTGTGCCCAGCCATCAGCGTGCCTCCGTTCACCATTGTACCACCCGTGTAGCTGTTTGCACCGCTCACAGTAATCTCGCCGCCGTTAATCTCCAGCGTGGTATCACCCTTCAGCATGGCTCTGATTTCTGCGCTGTAACTCCCGGCAGCGGTGCTCACGGCAGTATCCTCAATAGAGCCGTCCAACGTGGCAGCCTTGGTAATCGCTATACTGCCATCCGTGGCCGACACGATGATACTCTGGTCCACCGTCAGCGAACCACTGTCCATGTTCACGTTGGTCAGAATCCCATTCTTACCGGTAGCAACCTGTGCAATCTCACCTACCGAAACAGCATCTCCATTCGTCAGGAAATAATGACTGTAATGGCCATCCCCATTGGCACGGGCATAGCCATCAGCTCCCAGCACCAGGGCATTGCTGCCAGCATGGGAGTCATGCAGAATCGTGGCCTTGTCGTTGATAACGGTTCCGCCATCAATGACCTTCACCTGATAAGTCACCCCCACAGCAAAGCCACTCTTATCGGCTCCGACCACGCTGCCATCCAGCGCATAACGCTCATCAGAGGCATTAGTCTCATAATCCAGAGCGCTGGCATCAAAGCTGCCGCTCAGCGTCAGCGTGCCGGTATTACTGATAGTACCGATCAGCACATGCGTGATTCCGGCAGAAGTCTGCAATCTACTGGTGCCTCTGTTGGAAATACTGTTTTCAAGGCCAGCAGCACCGATTTCCAGCGTGCCGCCGTTGAGCACAACAGCCCCTGTTCCCAACGCGGTAGCTGTTCCAGCCAACACTGTGCCACCCTCAATCTTCGTTTCACCCGTATAATCATTGGAGATGTTGATAGTCAAGGTTCCTGACCCTTTTTTGGTCAGCTCCATGCTACCCGTCAGTTTGCCCCCCTCTGTGGGGTCGGCCTCCCAGGTGTAATCCTCGGCGCTGTCGACCAGCACGCTCTTGGGCGCAATATTCCCCACCAGAGTCACTGTGTCAGCCCCTGTATCCCCGAACACGACAGCTACGCCATCCTTATATTCGTAGTCGACTTCATTCTGCTCCCAGTTGAGGGATGTGGTATTCCATTTACCATCCTTGGATTCATTGGTCCAAGTGGCAATCTCCAAATCCGGGCGGGTATCATAATACAGCCAGAGAGTTGTACCATCCCAGCACAAATCAGCCACGGACACATCCCAACCGTTCGTCCCACTTGCAACTGTAATGTTTGCATTGTTCCAGCTCGCCGGTTGATTCACCCCGGTAAGCAAAGCGTAAGCCTGACTGTCTGAAATACCATCGAATGCTACCAGCTTCAACGTAACAGTTCCACTCAGCGGCAAGGTTAGCGAACTATCGCTCATACTCAACACAGCCGCATCAGCCGAGGTATTGGAGGCAGAAAGATTAAAGGTCAGCGTGCTTCCCCCCTCCAGAATCAAGCTGGTATAACAGGCCGTATTCTTACCGGCAACTTCCAACGTAGCCCCGGATTTAATGGTTACAACATTACGAGCAGAATCTGAAGGCTCATAGTGGCTTAAATGCCCATTCTGCAAAAGCAAGGTAGGCTTATATGTTTTTCCCTCTGCAGAAGCGACGGTTATGCCGTCGCCTGACCAAATGGCATCTTCCTTGATAATAAGACGACCATTGTACAGATTGGCAATCGTTTTCACCTCTGAGGTGCGAGATGCAAGAATTTCCTCTGCAGTTCCTGCGACATTACCTTTGGCAATAAACAGGTCATCTATCGTAGTCTCCCCGGTAAAGATGATATCGCCCCGCTGATTAACAGAGACAGAGGCTCCATCTGCATTCTGATATATATAATCGCCATTCAGATTGAAAATACGGCCGCTATCAATGAAAATAGAATCACGAAACTCTATACTCTTATTCTCTGCAGCAGAAAGAGAAACAACTTTCTCCTCCTCATAACCTACTCTATAATAATCAGCATACACACTGTGCAAACGATAGAATCCATCCCCTGTCTGAACATTTCTCTCAAAAAGAACGAAATCATTATTCTGAATGCTCAGGTTGCCGTCCGCATAAATCGCCCCACCACAACGAACTGCGTTATTATCACTAAATGCAACACTTCCGTTATTAATAAGCATAATGGTACTATTCCCGGAAATAGCTCCACCAAATGCTGATATATTCGCACTAAACGTCACACTCTCATTATTAATCAATGCGATTGCACTCCCATAAATCGCCCCGCCCTCGGCCGGGCCCGGGACGTCTCCGGAGGTCCGCAAAGCCTTATTCGACCTAAATGTCACGCTCCCATTGTTTCTCAGAGTGGTATTCCCATAAATAGCACCACCATAAAACATTGCACCTACGCCAGTTGCTTCATTTTCGACAAACTCGACACAATCATTATTATCCAGCGTAATATAACGCCCACTATTTATAGCTCCGCCATAAGCTGATGGACTATAACTGCCAGCTAATCCCGTCTGGTTAACAAAGGCCGAGTTTCCACAGAACCTCACACTTCCATTGTTGCACAGAGTGATATCTCCATCCCCATAAATCGCACCACCTTGGGCCACTTCACTGGCTAATGCCTTGTTGCCAGTGAACACCACGCTGCCGTTGTTGCTCAGCGTGATGGTGCTGTCAGACTTTCCATTAATCGCGCCGCCGTAGGCTAAGAAGTCGGAGGAAGATGCCGTATTCCCGCTGAAGCTCACGCTGCCGTTGTTGCTCAGCGTGATGGTGCTGTCAGACTCTCCATAAATCGCGCCGCCGTAGGCACTGGATGTGCCGGAAAGCGTATAGGTAATATCCCGGAAACAGATACCCTCGTAGTAGTTGTACGTCTTCGAACCGGTCTGACGGGTGGAAATGGTCAATGTCTCCTGCACCTCTCCTCCATGTAGCACGAGCTGCACGTGCCCCTCCGAAGTGAGCTGCAACCAACCACCGCCCCAGAAGCCGGTGCCGGGTTGGGTGGTATCGAAATAGCTTTCGATGGCGTTGTTTGACGAATCCAGTAAGATAACATTTCCCTCGGCATCCAACAAGCCCCCCACCCCGGTGAGCAGGGTGTAGGTCTTGCCATCTCCCTCGCCGCAGTTGGAGAGCAGCAGCTCGGTACCGCCCGCGAGTGTCAGAGTACCGCTGGCAAGGTCTGTAATACTACTCAAATCTGCGTAATCAACTGCGAGCGAAGCATCATCGCCCAGCGTGAGATCAGCAGCAGAAGTGACTTCCGAACAAGCGAAGGAGAAAGAGAAACAGGCCAGCAAAGCCTTACGAAGCAAAACAGGGAGATGAAGTTTCATAAAACGTAGTATTTAAAGAGTGATAACAGGGGTTGTATCATTAGCCGAAACAGACTTAAAAATTTCGCCTGTTTCGTAGTCAAGATAAAAACTATAGCGGATTGGTGAATTTTGAATAACTTTCACGCCGCCGGAAGCAAATGCGCGCTGCAAGCTCGCAGAATCACAACGATATTTATAGTTAACACCGTCTATATAACAAATGAAATCTATATACCCCACTCTGTTAAACGTTTCCAATGAGATATTCATCCAACAACGAGCAGGGTTGCCTGAAGTGGCCGTTCCGGAACGAACAGTACGGATAACCTCAGGAGAACCTTCCCGGGAAGTCTGTACAGCCTGAGACACCGTTGTCTTCTCATCGAGAGCGCCGACATTGTGAGCAACCCCGAACAGGCGACCGACAACCTCGAACCATGCAGCAGAATAGCCGTGACTTCTTTTGTTCTCTGTTACATAAACAAGCTCAACCTTGACATCATACGATCGTAACAGAGAACGAATCTGTTCGCTATATTTTTCCTTTCCTTTCTCTACAAACAAGTACACTACTACTTTTCTGCGGTCAGCCGGTTCTATTTTCAGGCGTCGCTGCAAAGCATACCAGAACAGCAATTCCTCAAAATATGCACCAAATCCACACACATAAACGTCTGATTTCAGAAAAAGTTGCAGCCATGTCCCATCAAGTTTCTCCTCTTGCAACAGGCGGACAGCCTCAGTGTAATCAGCGGAGGTCATGATGATACTATCAGCGTCCAGTGCCTCACCATGCAAATGCCATACCTTTCCATGGTGTCGCGTGGCATTTGCTTCTTTTCCTCCAGGAATTGCTTTTGTCGGAGCATTTCCACTCAGGACACGCTCAAAAGTGTAATCATAATTGGTTGTTAGGACAGCCTGAAAATGTGCTTGCAATAATTCCTTTACGAGAAGATGAACATTTCCGGCATCCAATTTGCTTATATCTTCCAGCCACTGTTCCCACGTGCTGAAATCTGCACAGACAGAAGATTCGTCCCCTTTTGCATTGATGAAATTCCTTAACCTCACAGCCCTGGCAGAAAAAGGCATATCCGAATCGTCGTCCTGGTAACCAATTTCATCGCGTATGGCCGCCTCCATATTCTCCAGCAAATTACGCCAGGCATACTGTTCATTCTCGCGAACAAGCTGGTTCGGACTATTGCCAATGAAAAGAACGCGAGGCACAACAGAAATTTCATGAGATACCAGATTTTCGCACATGACTTTTATTCTACGCTTTCAGAATCCGTAATCGGTGGCTTTAATTAGGTTTGATGTTTAGATGATAACGGCCTAGAAGCCTTGGACACAGTATAAAATGAAACGATGTGCCGGGTGTCGTAATTTTCTGGAAATAAAACAGTTTGTGTGCTTGACTTACGGATTCTGAATTCCAGCCATGACGAAACACAAACAAAAAGAAGCAGACAACGCCGCAATAGAGATTTTGAGAAGCACAGGAGCAGATGTACTGGAGGCTGCACTGGTGGCAAGAACGGCCATGGAAGCAGCCCGCGGCAAAGTAAAACGAGCGCTGAAATGCATAATCGCCGGAGCAGAGGCACTCCGGCTGCAGGAGAAAACAGTGACATTTGAAAAAGCGGTGGAGGCTGCATTGGAGGCGAGAAAGGACAGGCGGACAAGGACGGTGTATGATTTCCGCTATTTTACGCGGAGGTTTATGAAACGTTGTCCGGGGTTGGCGAAGCGGAGGGTGAGAAGCCTCACTCCACAGGAGTGCGCGGGCTATATTGAGCAGGCGTTTGATACGCCACGGCAGCGGCAGAAAGCGCGGCTGATTCTCAGCGGAGTGTTCGGCACGGCGGTGAAGCGGGGCTGGTGCGATGCGAATCCGGTAGCGCGGGTGGAAGCGCCGAGAGTGGTGGAGCAGCAGGTGCCGATTCTGACACCGCAGGAGATTGAGCAGATTACAACGACGGCAGAGAGCTACCAGGGCGGCAGCTGCGCGGCGGCGGTGGGGATGATGCTCTACGCCGGCATACGACCGCATGAGGTGGCACGGCTCACCTGGGCACAGGTGGATTTACGGGAGCGGGCAATTTATATTCTGCCCCGGCACAGCAAGACAGGCGGCGCGCGGCGGGTGACGATTC
>CAJGDB010000098.1 GCA_904502165.1 uncultured Akkermansia sp. | reverse complement strand
GGTAGTTGGGCAGGAAGGAGCCGGAGTCGTCGCGGCTCATGCCCAGACCGGTCTGGGTGAGGTCATTGGTACCGAAGGAGAAGAACTCGGCGGTCTCGGCAATTTCATCTGCCGTTACGCAGGCGCGGGGAATCTCAATCATGGTGCCGACCTTGTAGGAGATGCTGCGGCCCTTTTCGGCGAAGACCTCGGCGGCCACGCGGTCGATGATTTCCTTCTGCAGGTCGAGCTCGCGCTTGAAGGCCACGAGGGGAACCATAATCTCGGGCTTGACCTCGATGCCTTCTTCCTCCTGCACCTCGATGGCGGCCTCGATGATGGCGCGGGTCTGCATCTCGGTGATTTCGGGGTAGTCGATGCCGAGGCGGCAGCCGCGGTGGCCGAGCATGGGGTTGAACTCATGCAGTTCCTGAACGCGGCGCATGATGATTTCCACGGGCATACCGAATTTCTGGGCCAGGGTGAGCTGCTGTTCCTTGGTGTGGGGCAGGAATTCATGCAGGGGCGGATCGAGCAGGCGGATGGTGGCGGGCAGACCCTTGAGCGCCTTGAAGATGCCCTTGAAATCGCTCTTCTGGAAGGGCAGGAGCTGGGCCACGGCCTTCTTGCGGTCATCGATGCGGTCGGAAAGAATCATGCGGCGCATGAAATCGATGCGGTTGCCGGAGAAGAACATGTGCTCGGTGCGGCACAGGCCGATGCCCTGGGCACCGAAGGCGAGGGCGGCGGCGGCCTGGTCGGGGGAGTCGGCATTGGTGCGTACACCCAGTTTTGTGGCTTTGGCGCACCAGTCCATCACGCGCTGGAAGTCGCGGTAGCTCTGGCTCTGCTCAGGCTTCATGGTCTTGTGGATAAGCACCTGGATGATTTCGGAGGGAGCGGTGGCGAGTTCGCCGGCATAGACGAGACCGGCGGTGCCGTCCAGCGAGAGGTAGTCGCCTTCCTTGTAGGTGACGCCGTCGATGCAGATGGTGCGTTCGTTGTAGTCGATGGTCATGTCGCTCACGCCGCAGACGCATACCTTGCCCATCTGGCGGGCAACGAGGGCGGCGTGGCTGGAAAGACCACCACGGGCGGTGAGGATGCCCTCTGCAGCAATCATGCCGCGCAGGTCTTCGGGGCTGGTTTCCAGACGGGCCAGCAGCACTTTCTCACCGCGCTGGGCAGCTTCGACACAGCGGTTGGCATTCAGGTAGAAACGGCCGGAGGCGGCGCCGGGGCCGGCGTTGAGCCCCTTGGCAATGGGCTTGGCCTTGCGGATGGCGGCATCGTCGAAAATGGGGGCGAGCACCTGGTCCACCTGGTCGGCGGGGATGCGGCTCACGGCGGTCTGCCAGTCGATGAGGCCTTCCTTCTCCATATCGCATGCGATGCGGAAGGCGGCGATGCCGGTGCGCTTGCCGTTGCGGGTCTGGAGCATGTAGACTTTGCGGTCCTGGATGGTGAACTCAAAGTCCTGCATGTCGCGGAAGTGGTTTTCGAGGGTCTTGCGGATGGCGCAGAGCTCCTGGTAGGCGCTGGGCATGACTTCTGCCAGGCGGGCCACGGGGTCGGGGGTGCGGACACCGGCCACCACGTCTTCGCCCTGGGCATTCATGAGGAATTCGCCGTAGAATTCATTGGTGCCGGCAGCGGGGTTGCGGGTGAATGCCACGCCGGAGCCGGATTCATCGCTCGTGTTGCCGAATACCATGCACTGCACGTTCACGGCGGTGCCCCATTCGCTGGGGATGCCGTATTTCTGGCGGTAGGTGATGGCGCGTTCGTTGTTCCAGGAGCCGAACACGGCACCGATGGCACCCTGCAGCTGGTCCCAGGGGCTGGTGGGGAACATTTCGCCCGTGCGCTTGAGCACGAGGGTCTTGAAGCGGTTGACGAGTTCCTGGTTATCCTCTGCGGTGAGTTCGGAGTCGGGGATGTCCTTGCCGTAGCGTTCCTGCTTCAGGGTATGAATCACGCTTTCAAAGGGTTCCATGTCTTCGTTCTCGGCCTTCTGCACGCCCATCACCACATCGCCGTACATCTGCACAAAGCGGCGGTAGCAGTCCCAGGCAAAGCGGGGATTGCTGGTGGCCTTGGCCATGGAGGCTACGGTTTCATCGTTCAGGCCGAGGTTCAGGATGGTGTCCATCATGCCGGGCATGGATTCGCGGGCGCCGGAGCGCACGGAGACGAGCAGGGGCATTTCCACGGTGTCGCCGAACTTGCGGCCCACCAGGGCTTCCATCTTGGCAATGCCTTCCTTCACGCAGCCATCAAGCTCTGCGGGGTAGGTGCGGCCGTTGTCGTAGTAATAGGTGCAGACTTCCGTGGTGATGGTGAAACCTGGGGGCACGGGCAGACCGATGCGGGCCATTTCTGCCAGATTTGCGCCCTTGCCACCAAGCAGCGGTTTCATGCTGCCATTGCCATCGGCGGTTCCGCCGCCGAAATGATATACTATCTTGTTCATCTTTGTATACTTCTGTGTGTGAAAAAATTGATAAGGTGTCCATGTTACGCTTTCGGTTTCCGGGTGTCAAGTTCCCCGCGCGTATACGCAGCGGGCATGACGCGAATACACGCGCGTTTTTTTGCTACTTTACGCTTGACCATGACTCCGGCTTGTGGTAGCGTGCCCTTGAAGCAGCCTCTGACGCTGCCTGTATGTATATTTCACCGCTATGTCTACCGAACTGCCGCAGAAAGTTGAATACCGCCATCACAGTGGGCGGATTACCGTGGTTGCCTCCCGCTACAACGAGAAGTACACGGATGCATTGCTGGAGAATTGCCTGGATGAACTGGCACGCAATGCTCCGGGCATCAAGGTGGATGTGGTGCGGGTGCCTGGTGCATTTGAGGTGCCTGTGATAGTGAAGCGTGCTATCCTGAAGCCCGCCAGCGGAGAAACGCCCAGTGCTGTGGTGGCGCTCGGGGTGATTCTGCGCGGTAGCACGGCTCATGCAGACCTGATTGGTTCGGCTATCACGACCCAGCTGCTGAGCATTTCCTGTGATACCCTGGTGCCGGTGGTGCATGAGGTTCTGCTGCTGGATAATGAGGAACAGGCTTTTGCCCGCTGTATTGCCAGCGCGCTGAATCGTGGCCGCGAGGCCGCCCGTGCGGCACTTTCCATGCTGACTGTAATTGATGAACAGGCGGACAGCCGTGCCAACCGCGCTGGTTTCCGCATGAATCTGTAATTGATATCTATATTTTATGACTATTTCCCGCAGCAAGGTGCGCCAGTGTGCGCTGAGTTTCCTGTATACGTATCTGACCAATGGCTGCCAGCCGGTGGATACGGAGTTGTTCTGGTCCATTGCTCAGGAGAAGGATCGCGATTACCTGCGTACGGCCCTGGCTCAGGCGGTTCTGCATGCCTGCCGCGACGCGGTGGATTCAGCCCGTCTGCTGGCAGACCGCCTGGAGCAGCTTGAGAATCGCATGCACGGAGACCTGACAACGGCGGTTCTGCGCGATGAGATTGAGCGCTATGTGGCGCAGTCCGTTGCGTTTGATGCCGCGTTGAAATCTCTGCAGTACAGCCTGGGTGATAAGCTGCGCGATTCGACTGCCCCGCTGGCCCAACGCACAGGTGATGCTCTGCGCCTGGCTGCGGTGGTGGTGGCAATGGGTCAGGAATTGCAGCCCCGCTTTGCGGATTTCCCGGCATACCGCCAGCAGTTCGACAGCCTGGCTGCCGCCATGAAGCGCCGCGCCCGCATGCTGCAGGTATGCGCTGTGTTTGAAAACCCGGCAGAGCTGGTGCAGAACAAGGAGTATGCCGGGCTGGGCCGCCACGCTCAGGATATGCAGCAGCTGCGTCCTGCGGTGGAGGAACTGGTGCGTGAAATCATTGCCCGTATTCCGCAGATGGAGAGCCGCCTGGAGTCTCTGCTCACCAATTATTCGGTGGAGCGCCTGGACTGCGTGGATAAGGCCATCCTCTATATTTCCCTCTACGAACTGGAACAGGGACTGGATGTGCCCATCGTTGTATCTGAATCCACCGCGCTGGCTCATTCTTTCTCCGGTAGCAAGAGCGCTCCGTTCATTCATGGCATTATTGCCGCTGCTGCTAAGAAATAAGACTCATGGCCCACTTCTTCACGCGCCTGATAGATAAGTTCCTCGGCGAACCCGAAATTGACTGGGATGAGCTGGAGGCGGATTTGATTTCGTCCGATATCGGCGCCAAACGTGTGCTGCCTCTCATTGAGGATTTGCAGGAGCAGGATTCGCAGGATGCCTGCGATATTGCAGACTACATCAAGGCCCAGCTGCGTGCTGCCTTTCCGGCAGAGCTGCCGGTGCTGCCCCAGCCGCAGGAAGGTAAGCCTGTGGTCGTGATGATGGTGGGGGTGAATGGTGCTGGTAAGACTACGACGAGTGCCAAACTGGCCCATTATCTGCAGAAGCAGGGGCATAGAGTGCTGCTGGCTGCGGCAGATACCTTCCGCGCGGCGGCAGTGGAGCAGCTGGAAAGCTGGGCAACCCGTCTGCAGGTGCCTTTGTACAAGGGGCGCGAGAATCAGGACCCGGCTTCGGTGTGCTACGAGGCTCATTCCCGGGCTATCAGTGAGGGGGTGCAGTATCTGATTTGCGATACCGCGGGGCGCCTGCATACGCGCCATAATCTTATGGAGGAGCTTTCAAAAATCCGCCGCTCCATTGCCAAGCAGGATGCGGCTGCTCCCCAGGCCTGCTACCTGGTGGTCGATGCCACAACAGGGGGTAATGCCCTGATGCAGGCGCGCGAATTCCATAAGGCTACGCCGCTTACAGCGGTGGTGGTCACCAAGATGGATGGCTCCGGCAAGGGGGGCGTGGCGGTGGCTATTCAGGATGAATTGAAGATTGCCCCTGTGTTCCTGGGTGTGGGTGAGGGGAAGGATGACCTCATCCCCTTCCGGGTGGATGAGTATGTGAATACGCTGCTCTGATAATGGCTATGGATTGTCTGCTCGGGTACACGCGCGAGGCTTTGGTGGAGCTGCTGGGGGGCATGGGGCACAAGCCTTTCCGGGCCACTCAGCTTCAGGAATGGATATGGAGGCACCGCGCCACCTCGTTTGAGCAGATGTCTAATCTGCCCCCGGCTCTGCGTGCGGAACTGGCGGAGCGTTTCTGCTTGCGCCCGCTGCAGGTGGTTGAAATCAGCGAAAGCACCACCGGCGCGACCCGCAAATTCCTTTCCCGTATGCAGGATGGGCACCTCGTCGAATCCGTTATCATCCCTGCCGCCGTCGGGCAGGGCGGGGCACATAGCTCCCGCCTCACGCTCTGCGTTTCTTCACAGGTAGGCTGTGCCTTCGGATGCCGTTTCTGCGCCAGTGGCCTGCTGGGCTTTACCCGCAACCTGTCGGCTTCTGAAATTCTGGGGCAAATTCTGGCAGCGGAAGAGATAGCTGGTGAGCGCGTGGATAACCTGGTGTTCATGGGGATGGGTGAGCCTCTGGCCAATATGGATAACCTGCTGGCGGCGCTTACCATGATTATGGACCCTCATGGGCTGAATATCGGCGCTCGCCATATCACGATTTCCACCTCTGGCAATGTGCCGGGACTGCGCCGCCTGGCGGCATTCGGCAAGCCGCTGCGCCTGGCGGTTTCTCTGCATGGGGCTAGTGATGAAGTGCGCTCGCAGGTGATGCCGGTGAACCGCAAGTGGCCGCTGGGTGAGCTGATTCCTGCCCTGAAGGAATGGAATCGCACGGGCAAACACATGATTACGCTGGAGTATATTCTCATTCAGGATGTGAATGCCATGCTGCCCGAGGCCCGCAAGCTGGCCCGCGTTGCCCGTGAGCTGAACGCCAAGGTGAATCTCATCCCCTACAACACCGTGGAAGGTCTCCCCTGGGTGCGCCCGTCGGAGGCGGATTGCAAGGCGTTCTGCCGCGCTCTGGTGAACGAGAAGATTCCTGTGACGATGCGTTATGAGAAGGGGCATGATATCAATGCTGCCTGCGGGCAGTTGCGCTTGCGCCGTACGGCAGGCGGTGCCGGGGCTTAAAAATCCCTTGACGAAATGCTCTGCGGCGTGTATAGTGCGCGCGTGAGCTCCAAGAACGTACCATTGCTGACTCTGCCTACTTCTGATTATGACCGCATGCTGGAGATGAGTAACCAGCACATCATCTGTGTGTTGCGTAATGCGGTGTTGTCGCCGGAGCGCATCGGGCGTTTTTCTCCGCGCCCGCCGGAAGAGCATGATGCCTATACGGTGCATCATCGCCCCGGGTGTATCGATATCCACCTGCATGCCGCAGGGGTGGACGTGTTCTGCTGTAAATTCGTGCCG
>CAJGDB010000097.1 GCA_904502165.1 uncultured Akkermansia sp. | reverse complement strand
TCCCGAACTCTACATCAAACCCGCTCTGCCGGACCGCATCTTCCCCTGGGAGAACTACGACCCGAAGACCCGCGAAGAAATCGACGCTTTCTTCAACAGCCCGGAAGTCCTTATCATCAAGCAGCGCATGGTCGACATGGGCCGCCGCCTCTGGGCCCGTGAATACGTGGACGGCAACGGTGGCAATCTCTCCGTGCGCGTGGCCAAGGACCTCGTGCTCTGCTCCCCCACGCTTTGCTCCAAGGGCTTCATGACCGTGGACGATATCTGCATGGTCGACATGAACGCCGGCCAGCTCTGCGGCTACCGCCCTGCCACCAGCGAGGTGAAGACCCACATTGCCATGATGAAGGAAGTAGGCGTGAACGCCTGCATTCACGCCCATCCCCCGTGCTGCAATGCCTTCCTCTTTGCCGGCATGGTTCCGCCGAATGGCATCAACCCCGAGGCAGATATCTTCCTGGGGCAGATTCCGCTGGCTCCCTATGGCACCCCCGGCTCCCCAGAGACCGCTGAGGCCGTGGCCAAGGCCTGCCACCAGAGTACGGTGGTATTCATGGAAAACCACGGTGTCATCACCGGTGCCCGCCACATCGAGGAAGCCGAGTGGTTCATGGAAAATGCCGATGCCTACTGCAAAATGGTGCTCTTTGCCGACATGCACGGCGGCAAGCTCAACCAGGTGAATGAAGCCGGCATTGCCGACTTCCTGGCCATCCGCAAGAATATCGGCTACTCCGTACCCGAAGGTCAGCCTCTGTACAACTTCCGCGAGTACAACGGCTACACCATGGGTATCGCCGGCGAGAAGAAGGACTAATCGCTCTTTTGCGTCAGATATCGCGCGCCGCATCGGTCTTGTGCCGGTGCGGCGCATTTGTAATCAATTGGTTATATTTCAGCGTGTGAAATTTCAAGTTGTACTTGAAATTTTACACGCTTTGTGTTAAGATGCTGCCTGTGAAAGAGAAACGATACATAGAAAGAGATGTGACTCCGCATTTGCAGAAGTTGATGCGTTCATATCCTGTCGTGACGATATGCGGACCTCGTCAGTCTGGTAAGACGACGCTCGCGCGGCATCTGTATCCGGAGTATGATTATGTAAGCCTTGAGAATTATAATGAGCGGCAGCGCTTTTATGATGACCCCGTAGGTTTTCTGGCGTTGCATGCGGCTCCGTGTATTTTTGACGAAGTTCAGAATACACCTGAGCTGCTGAGTTACCTGCAGGGGATTGTTGATGAGAACGATACTCCTGGTATGTATATTCTCACCGGAAGTGTCCAGATGGAATTGCAGGAGAAGGTGACACAGAGCCTTGCGGGGCGTACAGGTTTTGTTGATTTATTACCCTTATCGTTACACGAGCTGCAGAGTGCCGGTATAGCGCTGAGCCGCGATGAGTACATGTTGCAAGGAGGTTTGCCACGTGTGCATGTGCAGAAAATTGACCCGGTAAACGCGTATTCCGATTATTTCCGCAGTTACGTTGAAAGAGATATACGGCAACTGGTCAATATCCGGAATTTAAGCGATTTTGAGCTTTTCGTCAGGCTCCTTGCATCTCGTGTAGGACAGGTGGTCAATTTATCTTCCATGGCCGGTGAGGTGGGAGTGAGTTCTACCACGTTACGGGAATGGCTCACGCTGCTGGAGGCATCGTATATTGTCTTTACCCTGCATCCCTATTACAGGAACTTTGGCAAGAGGTTGACTAAGACACCGAAGATTTATTTTACAGAGCCCGGTCTGGTCGCCAGCCTGCTGGGCATAGAGACTCCTGCTCAGATGGGGCGCGACCCGCTGGTCGGAAACATGTTTGAAAATCTCGTAGTGCTTGAGGCCTTGAAGAGCCGGTTTAATGCTGGCCGCCGCTCAAACCTGTACTTTTTCCGGGATACTAAAGGTTTCGAGATAGATCTCATTCTTGATGAACAGCGCCTTCCTCGCCCTGTTGAAATTAAATCGACTCATACTTACGATGCTAATCTCACTAAGAATGTGCGCCTGTTTGACGCCATGGTACCTGAAGCGCTGCCGCCTCATCTCATCTATGCAGGTCCTTCTATGGGCTGTGTTCAGGGCGTAACGATAGAATCGTATTTGAATATGTACAACGTAGTCAATGCTTAATGTGATTGAGTGTAAAATTTCAAGTTGTACTTGAAATTTTGCACGCCACAGCATTCTTCGTGCTGGCAAGCAGGTAATTCAGGATTTCATGCGCTTTGTAAGCGGGCTTGAGTTTCTGCCTTCATCTCCCGCTCACGCTTCCGCAAAGCAGCATCCTTGGCATCAACCTGTGAGCGGATTGCCTCCTCTATGCGTTTTCTCTCCTTCATAAAATACTCGCGCGGCTTCGTGTAAGGTGTAGAATCTATGAACACAGCATACTCTTTTTTGGCGCGTTCGAGAAAAAGCGCCTCCATGCGCTTCTCCATCTCACTCATCTCATCATCATCAGGTTTCTGGTAAGAATCCGCCCTATATCGCGCCAACTGGGGTTTCAAAACCTTGTAATATTTCTGGTGCAGAGCATACAACCGCCCATCAATATAATCTTTTTGTATCTTGTAAATCGAGTCCCTGTACTGATTGTAAAAATCAATCCTCAACCACGATGATTTCTTCCCTGGGGATTCCTCGGTATCCGCATCAACAGCATCCAGAGTCTGGCGAACAGCCGCCAGCTCATTCTCCATAGCGAGGACACCCGCCCGGGCAATCTCCTGCGCTTGTTCATCCATCGCCTTGCGCTCGGCCAGAAGCTGGGAAAACCCTCGTTTCTCCGACATCTGGTGATACATTTCATCCGTCAGAACAGCGGCATCAGCCTCTGCCTTTTCCGTCTCCCACTTCCTGGTATTCTCCTCGGCCCTGGCATACCAGAGCGACTTCAGGGAATTGTACTGCTCCATGCACTGCTCCTCAAATTCCTTTTGTATCTGCTCCAGAGCGTGGGTCGACAAACAGTCCGCATAATCCTTCTCCATGCGCAATCCTGTTTTCTCCAGCAGCATGCGCTCTTCCGCCGTATTCCACGTACAATACTTCTCAATATCCCTGATACCAGTTTGCAAAGCGCGGACAATCTGCAGTTGTTCATACTGCAAGCCCTCCATCTCATCCCGCCAGTCCTGCAGCAACCTATTAATCTGGTTCATCGCCGTTTTGCCCGGACTTTTCATTTCCTTCAGAGAAAAGCCCCGTCTCTTCGGACTGGAACGGAATGCGTGCGTCCGGGCATCTTCCACGCCAGCGTTGTACAAGGACTTCAGCTTTGAAGCATAGCTCTCACGGCATGCCTCCGCTTTGTTCAACACCTCCTCATAGCGCTGAAGCAAGTTCGGTATACCCAATTGAGAGCACGCCTTCTCATAAAACTCATCACTCAGCACCAATTCCTGCTTATCCGGAGCATCTTTCACCTGGGCCGCGCCCTCCTCCTGCACAGGCTCTGCTTGCTGCCGCCCCAGCAGAAATGCCCCGCCGGCCGCCAGCAGCACCGCAAGCACAGCCCACAACAGGAGGGAACGGCGCCGCCGCGCCACCGCCACCGGAGCAGCCCCGAGCAGCAGCCAATCCTGCCACTCGCGGGCAGACTGGCATCGTTCCTCGGGCGAGAGCGCCAGATTCTGCATGATACTCTGTTCCAGCACTGTGGTGCCGGCGGGCAGGGGAGCCTGGTCATCTGAGACCAGGCGTTGCTGGGCCGGTTCGGGCGCGTTGCCGGTCAGCAGCTCATACCAGGTGGCTGCCAGAGAATACAGATCCGTCCACGGGCCTATTTTCCCCTTGCCGCTTACCTGTTCGGGCGAGGCATAGACCGGCGAGAACTCGCCCTGCGTGGTGGTATCCACCTTGGTGGCGCGGTTCAGCGCCGAGCCGAAATCCACCAGCACCGGGTTGCCGTCCGCATCGAACATGATATTGCCCGGCTTGATATCGCGGTGGATTATCTGGCGGCTGTGCAGGTACTCCAGGGCAGAAAGAAGAGACAATAACCACCGGGTCGATTCTTCTGCGGACACGTTTTCCTCCGCCGCTATCTTATCGCGCAGGGAGCCGCCCTCCAGCCAGGGCATCACATAAAACATACTCCCTGCCGAGCGGAATATATCATACACCGGCACCACCTGCGCATGGTGCAGCCCCGCCAGGGTCTGCGCCTCTTCATACACATCATTGATGGCAGTCTCATAATTCGCACGCAGCGATTCCGTGTGCGGCTGCACCACCCCGGTCTTCGGGTCGCGGCGGCAGATAGAGGCCGGGAAACATTCCTTCACCGCTACCGGGCGGTTCAGCTTCTCATCCCATGCGCGATACAAAATGCCGAAACCGCCCTGCGAGGCGGCCTCTATCAGGCGGTACTGCCCCAGCTGCGCGCCGGGCGGCAAAGCATCCACAGAACCATTCATACGGATAGCTCGTCAGTATAAAATCAATTCCCCAGGCGCGGCACCTCATCTGCCAGGAACTCCGAAAGAGTCTTGCCCTGGGCAAAGGCGCGCTTCTCCAGCGCGGCGCGCGTAGTGGCATCCAGACTCAGCGTTATCTTCGTCTCCTCTTCCACCTGCACGCGCCCCGGTAGCACCAGCGGCAGCTCCTTCACCATCTCGCGGATGATATGCACCTTCGCGGCCGGAATCAGCTTCTTGGCCATCCAGTTCCGCACCGTGGCCTCAGACACATAGCAACGCTCCGCCAGCCAGGCGTAACTGTAATTGTTCGCCTTCAGCCAAATCTTGATGTTCTTTTTCAGCTCTGCCTGGTCTTGCGTTTCCACGATGCAAAAATAGCATTTTCGCCATACTTATGCAAGCCGATAGTGTTCAATTTACCCAAAAATCAACCTGCATCCTGTAAATGAAGTTGACTTTCTCGCGGTTTTGCTACATATTATTGTTCGGAAAGTAGCCGTATGATCACTAATATCATTTTCACCTGCCCAGTCTGCGGCAGCCATGAACTCATGAGCATCCAGCAAGCCGTCCACCGCACGCCGATTACCCTCATGCGCGCGGACAGCGGAGAGTGGTCAGGCATACCCAGCGGCAGCATCCAGGAACTGCACGGCAGCACCCTGGGCTACCGCTGCGCCAGCTGCCGCTACCCGGATATCCCCAACCACGATACCAACGGCGGCTTCCATTGGCAGACGCTCGACCACGTAGCCGCCGCCGGTGTTCTCAGCACCCCTGTCTTGGACCCGCACCATGTGTGAAACATATCTCCTGAAGGGCCCGTGTGTGTGTTCACCGGTGACACGAGCCGCGGCATCCCCATTTCCTGGATTATCCGGAAGATGCACGCCGATATGCCATCATGCTTTCTGAAACGGAGGAGGAACACCTTAAGGCCGCCCGGAAATGATTGCACGAAATGCATTAATCAGCTCCTGCTGATTAATTCCAGAGGCAGAGCAGGCCGTAGAGGACTCCGGCGAAAAGGAGGATGAAGGCCAGGAGGTAGCCGAGAAATTGGAGGTAGCGGTAAAGCATGTACAATTACGAATTACGAGTTACGAATTAGGAGGTACGAAGTGGGAGTTATCCGGCTTCGAGTCGGGGAAGTTCCCCGCTTTCTGCGCCGAGACAGGCGAAAGGCGTTATGTGTGGGCGGCGTGGACTCGCAGGATTTCCTGGGCAATGGCGGTGAGGAGACCGCGTTCGTTGTGCAGGTCGAGCCAGGCGAACTGGCCATTCACGTTGAATTCCAGGAAATGGAGGGTGCCGTCGGCATCGCGGAGGAAGTCGAGCCGGGAAAAGGAGAGGCCGGTGCGGCGCATCATGCGACAGATGGAGTCGCTCTGCTCAGGTGTCAGCTCGCAGGGGCGCCACAGGGACTCGTTGTTGAAGGAGTCGATGCGGCAGTCGGTGCTGCCGCCGCGGGGCATTTCGTAGGCGAAGAGCTTGCCGTTCACGTAGACGACGGTGACATCGTGTGTGGCGTGGCTGAGGCATTGCTGCAGGAACCATGGGTAGTAGTTGGTATCCAGCCGGGTGGGGTCGACTTTGTTGACCATGAGAATCTGGCCGTTGCCCATGGGTTCCACTCCGTTGGTCTTGCAGACGACTTCTCCGGCCAGCTGTACCGGGGCGCGGTGCAGCATCTGCCAGGCGGGTACAGGGAAATATTCTGCCGCCAGGCGCATCTGGCGCATTTTGTATCAGGTGCCGTGTGGGGATGGGTGGATAAGCGCGCATTTGCCGCTGTGCACGGCTAAATCCTTGATGCCGCTCCAGATGAGCATCACTTCGTTGCGAAGCCAGGCCTCCGGGCTGCCTTCCGCCGGCACATCGATGCGGGGTGGGTCGAACATGACCTTACGGTCGTACACGGCTCCCACTTCTCGCTCCCGGCAGGTGCGCCCGGTGGGGTCGCGCAGTTCGTATCCGGTGGCACTGATGCTCCAG
>CAJGDB010000096.1 GCA_904502165.1 uncultured Akkermansia sp. | reverse complement strand
TATCTCCGCCGCCGTGCGTCCCCTCGGTCTGACCTACTCCCGTTTCATGGAGGGTCTCAAGGCCGCCAACATCGATCTGGACCGCAAGTCCCTGTCCGAGCTGGCTATCGCCAACCCGGAGGCTTTCAAGGCTGTTTTCGAACAGGCCAAGAAGGCAATCGAGGCCAAGGAGGGTGCTGCTCTCAAGGCGTAAACGACCTTCGGCAAACGAAACATCAACCTATTCAACCCCGGCTGGTTCGGTACTCCCGACCAGCCGGGTTCATTTTGCCCCCCCTCAGCAGAGCAGAAAGTCCAATCCGGCGCATACCCTCCGGAATTCAGGCATGAGCGTAATGCGGAGCCGGCAGAATCCGCTTGCCATCGCGGTACTGTTATGCTACAAATAAGGGCACATGGAAAAAACGCTTTTTCAGAAGATAGCGGACAAGGAAATACCCGCCGCCATCATATATGAGGATGAGCTCTGCGTGGCGTTCCGGGACATCGCCCCGGCCGCGCCGGTGCATGTACTGCTGGTACCCCGCAAACCGATTCCGAGCATTGCGGCAGCCACGGCAGAAGATGCCGCCCTGCTGGCCCACCTCATGCTCAAAGTAGGCGAGATTGCACGCGCAGAGGGCATCGAGGAAGGCGGCTACCGCACCGTCATGAACACCGGAGACGATGGCGGGCAGACTGTACCGCACCTCCACATCCACATCATTGGCGGGCGCAGCCTGCAATGGCCCCCCGGTTAGGCAGAAATCCCCCACCCTGGCGGCCAATGCCCGCGCGACTGAACACCAGTGTACGCAGCTTCGAATGGGTCAACGCCCACACCCTGGAAATCGAGCTGCCCGATACCCGGCTCCGCCTCAGTTTCCTGGAGCCGGGGGTGGTGCGCTGCCGCTACATCACCCAGGCCGTTTTTGAGAATGTCCCCAGCTATGGTATAGCCACAGAATACACCCCGGCACCGCCAACCCTGCAGGATGAAGACACCCCCGGCTATGTAGCCCTGCTGAGCGAAAGGCTCGAGGTCCGCATACGCCGCATTGACGGCGGGCTTGAGTTCTACGACCGCCGCACGGACACCCTGCTCTGCGCCGATGCAGAAGGCATGGGGCACCGCCGCTCCGACCGCACCGGCGATGATTTGGTGTGGGTACTCAAGCACATGCCGGAACAAGCTCATTTCTTCGGGCTGGGAGACAAGCCCTGTGCGCTGAATCTGCGCGGCCGCCGTCTGGAAATGTGGGGTGCAGACCACTATAAATTCACCCCGGAAAGCGACCCTCTCTACAAGAGCATCCCCTTCTTCCTGTGCCTTAACCGGGGCACGCAATACGGCATCTATTTTGACAACACCATGCGTTCGTACTTCGATTTCGGACACGAGCGCAGCGACCGTCTCCTCTTCGGCGCCGATGGCGGGCAGATGGATTATTACTTCATAGCCGGGGAAGACGCACTCGACACCATTGCCACCTACACCCGGCTCACGGGGCTGCCGCCCATGCCCCCGCTCTGGGCGCTGGGCTACCACCAGAGCAAATGGAGCTACTACCCGGCACAGGAAGTCGAGAATCTGGCACACCAGCTCCGCAAACACCGGATTCCCTGCGATGCCATTCATCTGGATATTCACCACATGGAGGGTTTCCAGACCCTCACCTGGAGCAGCGAGCATTTCCCGGATCCTGCCGGCATGGTACGCCGCCTGGGGAACGATGGTTTCAAGGTAGTCACCATCACAGACCCCGGCATCAAGATTAACCCGGACAACTTCGTGTGGCGCAGTGGCTTTGAGCGCAATGTATTCTGCCGCAGGCACGATGGAGCACTGCTGGAGGGCGATGTATGGCCGGGGCTCTGCACCTTCCCGGATTTTACCTCGCCGGACACCCGCAACTGGTGGGCCGGGCTCTTCCGCAAGCAGGTGGCAGAAATCGGCGTGCGCGGCATCTGGGTTGATATGAATGAACCCGCCATCTTCCCGGACCGCACCTTCCCCGATGACACGCGCCACGCATTCGACGGCTTTTCCTGCTCTCACCTCAAGGCGCACAATGTCTACGGGCAGTGCATGGCCCGCGCAACACGCAAAGGCATGCTCACCCATGCGCCGGATAAACGACCCTTCGTGCTTTCCCGCGCAGGATTTGCCGGGCTGCAGCGTTATGCCGCCACCTGGACCGGCGACAACTATTCTGACTGGGAGAACCTCAAAATGGCCAACCTGATGGTGCAACGGCTGAGCACAAGCGGCGTTTCCTTCTGCGGAGCAGATACCGGCGGTTTTCTGGGGCATCCTACACCAGAACTCTTCTGCCGCTGGATGCAGATGGCCGCCTTCCACATCTTCTTCCGCAACCACAGCAATGGGGAATACAGCGGACAGGAACCCTGGTGCTTCGGCCCCCTGGTCGAGAAGCACGTGCGCCAGGCCATTACAGAACGCTACCGCCTGCTGCCCTACCTGTATACCCAGTTCTACCGATACCATGCAGACGGGCTGCCCATCATCCGTTCCCTGGCCACCATGTACCCGGAAAACCCGGACATGTACTGGCGCAGCAGCGAATTCTTCCTGGGAGACTCACTCTACATCGTTCCGGTTCACCACCCGGGCGAAAGCGGGCGATTCCTCTACATGCCCGAGGGCTGCTGGTATTCCCTGTGGACCGATGTCCCCGCCCCTGCCGCTGGCGAGGAGGTGTGGGTTTCCACCCCCATGAGCCATATTCCGGTCTTTGTGCGCGGCGGGCATCTCATTCCCCGCTGGCCGGTGCAGCAATATGTGGGGCAGATTTCCGTCCCCCATGTCACCTACGACCTGTGGTGGGCTCCGGAAACACAGGCCACCAGCTACCATTACGACGACACGGGCGACGGCCAGGCCTACCGCATCGGCATGTACCGCTTCCACCGCTTCCACTATTCCGCCACACGCCGCAGCATCACCATTGTGCGTGAAGGCGCAGGTAACCTCGACCCCCGCGAAGACACCGCCACCCTGGCGCTGCATGCCCTGCCCCTGGGTGCCGTCCCCAGAGTGGTGGCTGATGGCGCACTCTGCCCGGGGGAATTCGATGACAAGCATGTGTACAGCGCCGAAATCCCCACCTATTCCAACAGAGTCGAAATCAGCTTATGAAGCAGGACACCATCGACAAACTCGTCACCCGGCTCGACCACCTCAGCCCAGAGGAACTCCGCTCCATCTTCATGCGACTGGTTTCTGACAAGGGACTGCTGCAGGATATCTTTGACGCCCTGCGCGACGGTATCATCATCTTCGACACCCAGGGCCAGGCCCGCTTTGCCAACAAGGCTGCAGCCGCCATCTACGCACGCCCCCTGCGCGAATTGCTTCGCACCCCCTTTGAGACCCTGACGGGAGGAACCTGCCCCTGGGAGGAATTGCGCAACAGCGGTATCGCCATCACGCGCGACCTGCAGGTCAACTACCCTGAACCGCGCCACTACCACTTCCACATGAGCCCCATCGCAGGCGGCAGCGAATACCTGCTGCTCGTGCGCGACGACACCGAACAACTCACCCAGGGCCAGGAAAACGCCGAAGCCGAGCAGATGAACCTGCTCAGCTACATGGCCAGCGCCGTGGCGCACGAAATCGGCAATCCGCTCAATTCGCTCAGTCTCAACCTGCAGCTACTGCGCCGCAAACTCACCAGGCTACCTGCCGCAGAGCAGGATACCCTTATCCCCCTGCTGGAAACAGCCCTGGGAGAAAGCCAGCGGCTCGACACCCTGCTGCACCAGTTCCTGCAGAGCATGCGCCCCACCCGCCTGCAGCGCGAATCACTCAGTCTCAACACCCTGATTGAGCAGGTCATCGAAACGCTCGACCCGGAAATTGCGCCGCGCGGCATCGGCATCCACCTGGAGCTCAGCGAATCTCTCCCGGAGCTGAATGCAGATTCTACCCAGCTCTTCCAGGCGCTCTACAACATCATCCGCAACGCCTACCAGTCCATCCCCGGTGATGAGGGCGGCATCTACATTCAGACAGCCTACAACGACAACGACCTCCGCATCGTCATCTCCGACACCGGCACCGGAATTTCCCACGAGGTCATGGGCAGCATGTACGAACCCTTCCGCACCACAAAGAAAAAGGGCAACGGCCTGGGCCTGCTCATCGTGCGCCGCATCATCAAGGACCACGGCGGCACCCTCACCTTCGCTTCCAAGGAGGGAACAGGTACCACCGTTGTCATCACCCTCCCCCGGGCCGACCGGGTGGTGCGTCTCCTGCCCTCCTGATTTCCGACTTCCGGCACCGCACAAGGCTTGTGTGTACACACATGTCCTGCTAATAGATTGACTTTGCGGAAAGGCTTTTGTACAATGGGCGGCAGATGAGTACGGCTTTTGTTCCAGAAGATTATTTTGCACGCTACGGAGTGGCGCAGATTTTCGGCGCAGGTGAAACGTGTGAGGTAGACCTGGGCTGCGGAGACGGCGGTTTTCTGCTGGCTATGGCAGAGCATTACCCGGACACCCGTTTTCTGGGCGTGGAGCGACTGCTGGGCCGCATCCGCAAGGTCTGCAATGAAAGCGCCCGCCGGGGGCTGACCAACGTGCGCGGGCTGCGCGTGGAGAGCCGCTATTTCCTGGAATGGATGGTGGCGCCGGGCAGCATCAGTCGTCTGCACTATCTTTTCCCCGACCCCTGGCCCAAGGAAAAGCACCACAAGAACCGTCTGGTGCAGGATTCTTTCATCCCTGTACTGCACCGCGCTCTGGCCTGCGGTGGTGAGGTGCTTTTCAAGACTGACCACGAGGAATATTTCCTGTGGGTATGTGAAAAAATGGATGCCAGTCCCCTCTTCCGCCGCGAGGAGTGGAATGCGCCGTTCTACCCGAAAACCGATTTCCAGAAACAATGGGAGGCCATGGGCAAACCCATCTATGCCGCCCGCTATGTGAAGAACGATGTCCTTTGAACTACACAGCACAGACCCGAGCGGTGCGCGGCTCGGCACCCTGCACCTGCCGCATGGCGATGTGCAGACTCCCATCTTCATGCCCGTAGGCACGCAAGGCACGGTGAAAACCCTGCACCCGGAAGACCTGGAGTCCCTGGGTGCCCAGATTATCCTGGGCAACACCTACCACCTCTGCCTGCGTCCGGGGGACGAAGCCATCCGTAATCTGGGCGGGCTGCACACCTTCACCGGCTGGAATAAGCCCATGCTTACCGATTCCGGCGGCTTCCAGGTATGGAGTCTGGCACGGCTGCGTAAGATTACAGAGGAAGGGGTGCGCTTCTGCAACCACATCGATGGCTCGTACATGATGCTCACACCGGAGCGCAGCATGGAAATCCAGGCCAACCTGGGCAGCGATATCGCCATGCTTTTCGATGAATGCCCTCCCTATCCCTGTGACCGCAAATATGCCGAAAAATCCCTGGGACTCACCCTGCGCTGGGCAAAGCGCTGCAAGGCCTGGATTGATGAACACCAGCCCATGAGCGGCAACGGCCTGCAGAACCACTTTGGCATTGTGCAGGGCTCGGTGTATGAGGATTTGCGGCGCGCCTGCGCCGAGGAGCTGGCGGCCATGGATTTTGACGGCTACGCCATCGGCGGTGTATCCGTCGGAGAACCGGAGCACGAAATGCTGCGCGCCATTGAGAACAGCACCCCCTACCTGCCCCAGAACAAAGCACGCTATGCCATGGGGCTGGGTACCCCCACCCAGATTCTCGAAATGATTGAGCGCGGCGTGGATATGTTCGACTGCGTGATGCCCACCCGCCTGGCGCGCCATGGCATTGCGATGACCCCGGACGGCCCCATCCACATCAAGAACCAGCGCTGGAAAGACGACCCGAAGCCGCTCGACCCGGAGGGGCATCCGCACGTGACGCGTTTCTCCCGCGCGGCGCTGCGCCACTTCTTCCGCGCCGGCGAAATGCTGGCCCTGCGCGTCCTTTCCTTCCAGAATCTCCACTTTTACCTGCGGCTCATGGCGCAAGCGAGAAGCGCCATTGCAGCCGGTCAATTCGCTGCGTTCAAGCGCAGCTTCATCTCGCGTTACCAAGCAAACGACATACAATGAACGCACTCTACATTGCCCAGGCAGCAGCTGGTCAGGAAGGTGACCCCATGAGCATGCTCATCACCTTCGGTCTCATCGGTATCATCTTCTACTTCCTGCTTATCCGCCCGCAGCGCAAGCAGCAGAAAGAACTCAAGGAACGCCAGGACAGTCTCAAGGTTGGTGACAAGGTTGTTTCTGCCGGCGGTATCTACGGCATCATCCGCGAAGTGCAGCAGGATGCTGTGAAGATGGAAATCGCCCCGAACACCATCATCAAGATTGCCAAGTCCAGCATCGTGACCAGCGTGGCCAAGGATGGCTCCGCTGAGCCGGTGAAGAAGTAAGCCATGTTGCCGCTCTGGCGGCAACGTGAAATTTCGCTTTACTCAGTGAAATTCTGCCCTGCCGGGCGCAGTGAAATCTCGCTGCGCTCGGTGAAATTTCGGGGCTTTGCCCCTCAGTCCTTTTCTACATGC
>CAJGDB010000095.1 GCA_904502165.1 uncultured Akkermansia sp. | reverse complement strand
GGGACTGGCAACCCACATGGAGGGTGGACGGGCTTTATGCCATTGGCGGCTCCCACACCCCTGATACCTGGGGCTTCCGCACCGGTCTGGAGCTGTACAGCAACGGCGCATCCCAGATTCGCCATCAATTCAGCGTGCATGCCGCCCCTCAATGGGGGGATGACCACCTGCTCCGCTACGAAGACCGGGTGGAGCAGGATTTGTTCCACCTGCCCCTGACAGCCGGTTACACCCTCAACCTGGGAATCACGGATGAGATATTCCTTTTCCTGGGCGGCAAGGCCGGCTGGGCCTTCGGCCATTACAAGGAACATACCGCCTACTACCGCCATTCAACCAGTTACAACGGCTTTACGTTTGCCGCAGGGGGAGGTCTCAAAGTGCAATGCAGCGAGCGACTCTACGTGCAGGCGGGCTATGATTTCGGTCGCACCTACACGAATATGCACCACGAGGATACGCTGACACAGCATATCATCTATGCGGGTCTGGGGTGGCGGTTCTGAATGTAGAATGTATGGAGCTGTGCAGACTGGCACCTGCGGGTGATGCTCATTCTGCTTTCCACATCCGCAATCCAACATTCAGTGGTAGTCCCGCTTGCCGAAAATAGCTGAGCCGACACGCACGATAGTTGCGCCCTCCTCCACCGCCACGGCATAATCGTGGCTCATTCCCATGGAAAGCTCCGGCAGAGGAAGGGGCCCACGGGCACGCAGCGTTTCTGCCAGTCCGCGCAGAGCCCGGAACGCAGGGCGCGCGCCTTCGGCATCTTCTGTCGGGGCAGGAATGCACATCAGCCCACGGATTTCCACGCGTGGAAGGGCCACAAGCTGCGGCCAGGCTTCCTGCAACTCATCCGGGGTGAAGCCATGCTTGCTCTCCTCGCCATCCACATTCACCTCAAGCAGAATGCGGGCGGTGCAGCCCAGTTCTCCGGCAATGCGGGAGACCGCCTCAGCCAATCGCAGCGAATCCACAGCCTGGAGCAGCCCGAAGCCCTGCTCCAGCGCCTTTCTCACTTTATTGCGCTGCAGGGGGCCTATGAGATGCCACTCGCAGTCTGCCGGCATTTCCGGTATCTTGCTCATAGCTTCCTGCAGGCGATTTTCGCCAAAGAGACGCTGCCCGTCAGCATAGGCCTGCATGATGTCTTCCACCGGGAAAGTCTTGCTCACCGCCAGCAGCTTCACGCTGCCGGCCGGGCGCCCCGCCCGCTGCTCTGCTGCGGCTATGTTCGCTTTAATCTCCTGCAACTGGTCCTGTATGTACATGGCTGCATGATAGCACAACGGCAGAGCCGTGAAAAGGGAATAATGAAGAGGAATTCTCCGGGGCTGTTGTTTCCAGCAGCCGCAACGGCGTGATTACCATCTTTTCAGCCTGCCACAAAAAAGGGCAACGCACCTCCGCGCAAGAGATGCGTTGCCAGCAGGTGGAGAGAATTGCTTTATCAGGCCTCTTCGGCAGGAGCTACCGGAGCTTCAGCAGCCGGAATCTCGACCACGGGCTCGTCTGCAGGAGCAGCTGCCTCAGGAGCATCTTCCTTTTCAGGAGTCTCCGGGCGTTCGCTGGCAGCGCTCACCATAAGCTCGCGTCCCATGAAGGGCTGGCCATGCAGCACCTCAGCAGCGCGCTTGGCGTCTTCAAGCATCTGCATTTCCACAAAGGCATAGCCCTTGCTCTTATAAGTGCGGGTGTTATAGATGATTTCCACGCTGCGCACATTGCCAAATCCCTTGAAGAGGTCCTCCAGCTCAGCCTCGGTGGTCTCGTATGAGAGATTACCCACATAGAGCCGGGCATTCCGGGTGGGAGCCACGGAAGCCGGGCGGCGGCGCTTCTCCTGGCGGGCAGCGGGGTTGCCCCCCTGATTGCTGCGCCCCTTGGCTACGCGCACGTTCTCCTTGGGCTTGCGTTTATCGTTCCGGCGGTTATCCTTGCGGTCTGTTTCCTTCTTCTTGCCAAAGCCAAAGAAACCAAGGATGCGCTGCAGCAGAGAGGGCTTGGTAGCGGCGGCCTCCTGCTGGCGCGGCATGCGGCGGCGGTAGGGGCGGCCCTTGTTGTTGCGGCGGCGGCGGGCGCCCTGCCCCTGCCTGCCATGTGTATGATGTTCAGCCATATAGGTTATTGAATCGTAATACTGAGGGGGGATGATGCCCGGGCTCGCCTGTACATACCCGGCAACCGGGACACTCTATCTATCAGAAAGACACAACGTGTCTACCTTTATGTTACTACACCCGGCACATCACGCAAGCTAAAATCGCGGCAGCAACGAAAATGTCATGCATCATGCATGGCATCCCCGCGCTGCCCGCTCCGGTGACAGGCTGGTATGCGCCGGAATTTACTTCGTGCTCCCGACAGGCCAGCCACCACCCAGGGCAGCACAGAGCTGCGCGAGTTTCAGGCGGATATTCTGGCGGGTGGAAATGATATTGAGCTCCGAGGAAAGCCAGGCACGCTCGGCAGCTGCCACGCTCAGGAAGTCGGCCATACCCTCGTGGTGCAGGCGCAGCGACAATGCGGCAGATTCCTTGTTGGCCGCGCGCGACACCTCGTATTGCGGCAGCTGGTTGGTGAGTCTGGCATATTCAATCAGGCACTGCTCTACCTCGGCAAAGGCAGCCAGCACAGTCTTGCGATAATTCTGCATGCTGCTCAGCTGGTTGAGTTCGGCCTGTTTCACCGCCTCATTAAGAGCCACGCGGTTCAGGAGGGTCTGGCTGGCAGAAGCCCCCAGATTCCAGGCGCTGTTCGACCAGAACTGAGAGAAATCCGTACCGGCAGAGGAAGAAGCCCCGCCTGTAAGCGAAATTTTCGGGAACAGGTTGGCCACGCTCACCCCGATACGGGCGGTGGCTGCGTGCAGTTCATGCTCAGCCCTGATGATGTCCGGGCGGCGGCGCAGCAGCTCACTCGGCAGGCCGGTAGGCACGGACGGAACCATGTTGTATACCTTCTGAGGGGGTAGCTTCAATGCTATGTTATCCACCGTAGTACCCAGCAGCGTGGCAAGCGTTGTTTCACAACTGCGGATGTTCGCCTGCTGGGCCGGAATCTGAGCCCGGGTTGAGGCTATGGTCGAGCGTGATTCTGCCAGAGCCAGCGCACTTTCCATACCGGAGGCATGGCGTTCCTGGGTCACTTTGTAGGTTCGTTCCTGATATTCGAGCTGCTCATAGGCAATACGCAGACTTTCCTTGGCCGAAATCCATTGGAAATAGGCGGCAGCAATGCTGGATGCCAGGGCAGTCCGGGTTGCAGCAGCGGCGGCTTCCGCAGAACCGACGGCCGCCATGGCGGCTTCTACCTCGCGCCGTGTGCCACCCCAGATATCAGGCGACCACGAGGCCGAAAGACCGCCGTTCCATCGCCCATGTGAGGTGGAACTATCAAAATTACCGCTATTGCTCCCCCCCGCATTCACCCCGAGAGAGGGAAAGAGGCTGCTCTGCGTGGCACGCAGGGATGACTGCGCCTTCTCAATGGCAAGTGCGGCACTCACCATGTCCGGATTGGCGGCAAAACCGCCTTCAATCAAGCGGGTGAGCTGCGGGTCACGGAAAGAATGCCACCATTCCTCAAGCGTGTGTTTATCTGTGCCCGGAGGCAGAGCATTGACCCAGGTGGCGGGAAGCTCAGGAGCGCTGGCTCCGGTGAAATCCGGCCCCAGGGTGCAGGAGGTCAGCACCAGCGCGCTAAGGGAAATCTGTAATAATTTCTTCATATAAAAAGGGAAAGGAAAGGGTTTATTCGTGTCTCAGGGCATCGATGGGGTCCAGCCGGGAGCCCTTCCAGGCCGGATACCAGCCAAAGACAATACCGATGACCGCAGCCACCGTTACGGAAAGAGCCATGGCCGAAACAGAGGTAGCCACCGGCCAGCCCATCTGCTGGCTCACCAGAGAGGAGGCAACACGCCCCACCGCAATGCCGATGATACCGCCGATGGTGCAAAGCAGCACGGCCTCCAGCAGGAACTGCCACATGATATCGCGCGGGCGGGCACCCACAGCCATACGCAGGCCAATCTCACGGGTACGCTCGGTGACCGATACCATCATGATGTTCATGATACCCACACCGCCAACGACCAGCGATATCATAGCCACGGAAATCAGAAGGCTGCTGATGGTGGAGGTGGTGTCCGTCATCATTTTCACGAACTGAGAGCGGTCGCGCATGCTGAAGTCATCCAGCACACCGGGTTCCAGCTCGTGCTGGCGACGCAGCACCGGGGTCATGGCATCCATGGCCTTGTTGGGGTCAACGCCATCGCGCACCTGCACGGCAATGGAATCCACCGTTCGTGTACGCAGCGGATGCGGGGCATTCGTGTATGGCTGCAGATCGCAACCGGGATAAAAGCTCACCGAGCTGGTCGAGAAGGTGTCCGTGGAAGAAACCTTGGCGCTGTTGGCCGCACCGGCCTTGGCAATGACAGCCGAACCGCTGGAGCCCATCAGGCGCGTGCGGATACTGGTCCAGGGCAGAATCAGACAGTCGTCCTGGTCATTGCCCATGCCGTCTGCGCCCTTGCTTTCCAGCACGCCAATGACAGTGAATACCACATCCTTGACGCGGATATCCTGCCCAATCGGGTCCACATCGGCGTAGAGTTCCCTGGCAATGGTGTTACCGATGAGGCACACACGGCTGGCTTCATCCACCTGCTTTCGGGTAAAGGCAACTCCGCTGGCTACCTTCCAGCCTTCAATGGAAAGGTACTGCTCATTGCCGCCCATGATGGAGCGTGGGCTCCAGTTCTGGTTGCCCACAATCACCTGACCACTGGCGCGCACTACGGGAGAGGCAGCCTTCACATAATCCGGGCAGTACTTCACGAGAGCCTCGGCATCGGTAGCGTAGAGCGAAGCGCGCCCCCCCATGCCGCTGTTCACACCAGCCGTACTCACCGATGCACCGCTGACGGTCACCACATTGGTACCCATGGAGGAGAACTTGTCGGCCACCTGCTTCTTGGAGCCTTCACCTATCTCCATGATGGCCACCACGGCGGCAATACCAATCACAATACCCAGCACGGTGAGCGCAGCCCGCATAGGGTTACGCACCAGTGCTTTCAGGCAGGTTATCAGGAGAGTGTTAAACTTCATTTCTTAAGGGTGGCTGTGAGTTCATCCGATACGCCGTCGAGAATGAGGCCGTCGCACATGTTGATGGCGCGGTCGGTGAAAGCGGCAATCTTGGGGTCATGGGTCACGATGATGACTGTGATGCCCAGCTTGCGGTTCAGTTCGCGGAACATGTTCATCACCTCCACAGAGGTGGAGGAATCCAGACTGCCGGTAGGTTCATCTGCCAGCAGAATACCGGGGTTGTTAATCAGGGAACGGGCAATGGCCACGCGCTGCTGCTGACCACCGGAAAGCTGGGCGGGCGTGTGGTGCATGCGTTCCGTGAGCCCGACCAGCTCGATGAGCTCCAGCGCTCGCTCGCGGATTTCTGCCGTACTCTTGGCTGGGTGGTAATAGTAGGCCGGCATCATCACGTTTTCCAACGCTGAGGTACGGGCCAGCAGGTTGAAGTTCTGGAACACGAACCCGATGCGCTTATTACGCAGCAGAGCGCGCTCATTGGCATTCAGGCCAGCCACATTGTGCCCGTCAATCCAGAATTCACCGCTGGTGGGGCGATCCAGGCATCCCAGAATGTTCATGAGGGTTGATTTACCTGAACCGGATGCCCCGGTGAGCGATACGAACTCGCCATCGTCAATGCAGAGGGAAATTCCCTTCAGCACTGGCAGGTCGATTTCGCCCAGGTGGTAAACCTTTGTTATGTCCTTCAGCTCAATCATGGTCTGAAAACACCAGAATCCGATTAGAAGCGACCACCCTTATCCACCTGACCGGGTTTGGCCTCTACGCCACCCGTACCACGTTGACGACGCTTCGGGCCATTCATGCCGAACAGGCCCCCCTGCGCGCCGGGCGCACCAGCCTTGGGCGTGACTGTCGAAATGCCGGTCACCAGCTCATCGCCTGCATTAAGGGATTCGCCCTCAACCAGGGTCACGATGCTGCGCGTGCCGTCGGAGTCACCCTTGATGACCCGCACCGGAGCCACCGTAGTATCGCTCACCTTACGCCACACCAGAGACGGACGCGGAGCGCCTTCCTCGCGGGGGCCACGCTTCATGCCTCGGGCGCTCTCATCTATCTGCTCCGGCGAAGGGCGGAAATCAAATGCCGCATCCGGCACCAGCAGAACATCCTTCTCCTCTTTCACGATGAAATTCACATTGGCGCTCATATAGGGAAGCAGCTTGCGCTCAGGGTTCTCGACATCCACCTCCACAATGTAAGTCACCACGTTGGAGCTCATGGTGGCATTGGGGCGAATCTTGTTCACTGTGCCGGTAAAGCTTTCATTCGGCAGAGCATCCACAGTATACTGAACCGCCTGGCCGGGTTTCACCTTGGCGATGTCTGCCTCGTTCACGCTGGCCCAGATCTGCATTCTGGTCAAATCACGAGCCACCAGGAACAAGGTAGTGGCATTCATGCTGCTCACCACGGTCTGGCCCACGTTCACCTGGCGTACCACGATGGTGCCATCCACCGGGGTGGAAATGCGCGTGTAGTCGCGGTTACGAAGCTCACTTTCCAGCTGAGCCTGTGCGCTCTGAAGCTGTGCCGCGGCACTCGCCTGCTGGGCGGTGGCTGTCTGCAACTGTGCCGTGGCACTCTCCAGATTCGCAGCGGCAATCTCAGCGGCATTCACGTACTGGTCATAGCTCATCTGGGAGAGCGCATCACCCACCCCCAGATTTTTGGCACGGGCCAGATCACGGTCGGCCTTGTTCTTGTTAGCCGTTGCCTG
>CAJGDB010000094.1 GCA_904502165.1 uncultured Akkermansia sp. | reverse complement strand
GGGGCGCGGTTGATTTCATCTGCCAGAATCAGGTTGGCAAAGACAGGGCCTTTCTTGGCGGTAAACTGGCGTTCCTCCGGGTTATATATCATGGTGCCCAGCAGGTCGGCAGGCAGAAGATCAGGCGTGAACTGGATACGGGAGAACGCTGCCTGCATGGTGCCGGCCAGCGCTTTCACGGAAAGGGTTTTGGCAAGACCCGGCACACCTTCCAGCAGCACGTGACCCTTGCAGAGCAGGCTCAGAATCAGGCGGTTCACCAGCTTCTGCTGGCCTACTACCACCTTGGCCATCTCCTGTTTCACTGCGCTTACCCAGGCAGATTTCTGTGCGATTTGTTCGTTGAATTCCTGTGTGTTCATGGTCGTGGTCTGCGTACAAGTGTATCACCTCCGCGCGTGGAAGCAAGGTTGTTCAATGTCAGTTGACACAGATTGAGGCATGTCTGTTCAATGACTGTCTGCCATGAATGCAGGTCATCTCTTTTCTGCCCGGGAAGGGGGGGCAAGGCGCGCTTTCAGAATTTGCCGTCTCTGCTGGCTGCCTTTAGGCTTGCCCCTGAGGGGGGAGGCGTGCTAAACTTCTGCCATGTCCCGAATTGATGACCTTTTTTCCTTTCTGAGCATTCCGAGTGTCTCTGCCCAGGCTGAGCATGCTGCGGATGTGGAGCGCTGTGCTGATTTCCTGGTTGAAAAGCTGGCCAGTATCGGCTTTGATGCCAGGAAGTATATGACTGCCATACACCCCATTGTGGTGGCTCACAGCCCCCGGGTAGAAGGCGCCCCGACTGTGCTGATTTATGGTCATTACGATGTGATGCCCGTAGACCCCGTCAGCGAATGGAAGAGCGACCCCTTCAAGCCTGAAATCCGCGATGGCCGGGTGTATGCCCGCGGTGCCTCTGACGATAAGGGGGAAATTATGGCCATGATTCTGGCCGCCCAGGAAGTGATTGCCGAGGATGGTGCCCTGCCGCTCAATGTCATTTACCTGCTGGAAGGCGAAGAGGAGCGCGGCTCCGCCAGCCTGTATGAATTCATGAAGCGCCCCGATGCCCGCGAGCTGCTTGCCTGCGATGTCATCGTGGTGAGCGATACCGGCATGGCTGCGGTTGATATTCCATCGTTCTCCTATGGGCTCAAGGGATTGTGCTGTTTCGAGCTGGAGGTTTCCGCCCCGGCCATGGACCTGCATTCCGGCATATTCGGTGGGGCTGTAGCGAATCCGATTACAACCCTGTGCGAAATGATTGCCAGCACGCACGATGCAGATAACCACGTGAGCATTGAAGGATTCTATGACGGAGTCATGGAAATCCAGGACTGGGAGAAGGAAAGCTGGCGCCGCGTGCCCGGTATGAGCAACGAGGAACTGGCCACCCTTACCGGCGTGCCGGAACTGCGTACCGAAAAGGGCTTTACCGGGGCCGAATGCGTGTATGCCCGCCCCACATTTGAGCTGAATGGTATTTCCGGCGGTTATGAGGGAGAGGGCTCCAAGACTGTCATTCCCACCCATGCCATTGCCAAGATGAGCTGCCGCCTGGTACCTGGCCAGGTGCCTGAGGAGGTGATGAAGAAAGTGGAAGCTCACTTTGTGAAGGTATGCCCGCCCAGCGTACGCATGAAGTTCACCCCGCAGCACACCGGCGAGGCCTATCTGAGCGACCCGAACTCCGCCTTCGGCATGGCTGCCCAGAGAGCACAGGAAATGACTTTCGGCAACAAGCCCGTGCTGGTGCGTGAGGGTGGCTCTATCCCGATTATTGCAGAGGTTTCCAAGGTGCTGGGCAAGGATGCCCTCTTCCTGGGCCTTGACCTGCCCGATGCCCGCATCCATTCTCCCAATGAGAACATGCGTGTGGAAATCTTTGAAAAAGGTATTGAGATGGGCAAGAATATGCTGCGTCTCATGGCTCAGGCCCGGTGATGGATGCTGTTTCCATAAGCGATGTACACAAGAGCTTCCCCGGCCATTGGGGCAGGGGGGGCGTGTATGCCGTTAAGGGGGTTAGCCTCAGCATCACCGAGGGTGGTGTGTACGGCCTCATCGGCCCCAATGGCAGCGGTAAAAGCACGCTCATGAAGCTGCTGGTGGGCCTCCTGGCACCGGATGCCGGTGAATGCCGTGTGTTCGGAAAGCCTGCCACTGCCATTGCCAACCGCCGGGAAATTGGCTTCCTGCCTGAAAATCCCTATTTTTACAAATTTCTGACCGGTTTCGAGACGGTGCGCTTCTATGGCCGCCTGTGCGGCCTGCGGGGTGCTGCATTGCAGCAGCGCACGCAGGAACTGCTGGAGCTGGTGGGGTTGGAAGATGCCGCCAACCGGCGCTTGCGGGGGTATTCCAAGGGTATGCTACAGCGTATCGGCCTGGCGCAGGCGCTGGTGCAGAACCCCCGGCTTCTGGTGCTGGATGAACCCACCGCCGGGGTAGACCCCATCGGTTCCCGGACGATACGTGATATTATCCTCAATATCAAGCAGCAGGGGGTTACGGTGTTCCTTTGCTCGCACCTGCTGGAACAGGTGCAGGAAATCTGCGACCGCGTGGGGGTGCTCTACCAGGGGTGCCTGATTGCCGAAGGCTCTATGGATGAACTTACTCGCGATGACTGCCACACAGAGATTACGCTGCATCATCCCACCCCGGAGATGCTGGAGCAGATGCGCCAGCTGGCGGGCGACTCATGGCAAGGGTGCCGCGCGGCCCGCAATTCGCTCGAAACGGTGTTCCTGCGTGGTATTCAGGCAAAGTTGCGCGAGCAGGGGCGCGCATGAGCCGCACCTGCAAGGCTTGTTTTTATTCCATCTGCCCAGGTAAGGCATTCATTACGGGAGCCAGGGCATCCAGCAGAGGCTGGGAGTTGTAGCCATTGTTCATCCCGATGCGGATGAATGACTGCAGGAAAGCGGAGACCAACTGCTGCACCTCCTGCACGTTGACCGCGGCCTTGACCTGCTGTTCTGTGGCTGCATTGGGGGGGGGCAGGGTGTCGGTACGGCTCTGCAGTGCTTCCATACGGGTGGTCAGCTCCTGAATCTTCGGGGCGGCAGCATCGGCGCTGGCCTGGTCAGTCACGCCGGACAAGGTATCCGCCAGAGCTTTGAACAGCGCGATGATTTCCCGGTTGATATCAATATAGGCCTGTGCATTCTGAGAAACCGGCGCGGCGGCATCGGCCGCAGGTACAACCGGTGTGCCATTGCCCAGGGATATGTCTGCCTGTACGAGCGGGGTGGTCAGGAGTGTGGTGAACAGTATTGCTTTCATGCTTCGGCTCGCTTTTCGGATGAGCGCATGTTACCGCGCTGTAATCCACTTGTCAATCTCTTTCCCTTTGCTCGCCCTCCGATTTTCTTTTCAGACTCGCGCCTGGCTACATCTCTCTTGACACGGCATGCCTCTCCCGGTAGAATGTCCAGCATGAGTACTTCGCGCATTGTAGAAGCCCGTATCGAAATCCCCATGGGAAGCCGCAATAAGTATGAGGTGGATGAAAAGACCGGTCGCATCAAGCTGGACCGTGTGTTGTACTCCTCCGTCTATTACCCGGCAGAGTACGGCTTTGTGGAAGATACCCGTTATCTGGATGGCGACCCGCTGGATATCCTCGTGTTCACCTCGGCCCCCACCTTCCCGGGCTGCTATGTGGACTGCCGCATCATCGGCGGTATGGATATGATTGACTGCGGTAAGCCGGATGTCAAGATTCTGGCAGTCAATATCGGTGATCCCCGCTATGAGCACGTGAATAACCTGGAGGACCTGCCCCCGCACTACCTGCAGGAAATCCAGAATTTCTTCCTGACTTACAAGACTCTCCAGAATAAGAAGACCGAGGTGGGGGATTTCTTTGGTGTGGAAACCGCCTGCCGTATTCTTGACGCCTCCATTGAGCGTTTTGCCGCTGAATTGCGCTGAAACGGCTCTCCGGAGCTGATGCCTGTAGCACGTGTATTCTGTCATAACGAATACACGTGTTTTTTTTGTGGCTGATGTATAAGTGACTGTATATAAACCCTTTATTTCAGGTGTATAATGTTGTATTACCCCCCCCTCCTCTGATATTTACGTAACCAGTTAATGCAGAATGCTTTGTGTAAATGGAGATTTTTCTCTGCACATAAATGAATAGACTTGCTAATCCCGGAAAATGTGCTACAATCTGCGCGTTTGCTTTCTATTTTATAATTATTCCAGATGTTGCGCCTCGATACAGATACTGCATTTACGGTTTCCTGGCCTAAGCCTACGGCTCTCCGCCTTGGCGGGTGGATGCGGTATTTTCTGGCGGCATTGAGCATTGGAGTGGCACCGGCACAGGAAAGCATGCTGCTGCGTTATTGGTGGGTTTACAATGACACCCTGCCAGCGGTGAAGGAGGAAGAGCCCCGTGTGATTCGTGTTTTCGGGGAGAAGGGGGAGAATTTTGTGGAGGTGGATCCCGCTACCGGGATGCCTGCCGATGCGGAGCGTGCGCGTGAGCAGCGCATGCGTATTCTGCGAGAGGAAGCCCTTGAGCTGGCCCGGCAGTATATGGAAGATGGTAAACCGATGGATGTGGCATACGAGCGAGCCTGGTCTGAGGTGTACCGCCGCCATTGGCTCAGAAAAGATTTTCAGGCTTCTTCCTCTGAGTTGGAAGAGATGCTGGCCCGCATTGCGGATGCCGAAGATGTGTCTCTGCTGCCGCCGGCGGAGATCCGCCATGCCCTGGCCTTGCTGCTGGGTGATGCGGAACGTATGAGCACCGAGCAGGGGCAGCGCATGCTGCAGATGCTTGCCTCTCATGTGAAAAGCATGGGTATCGGGACCGATGGCCAGGGAGTCGGTTCGAATGATGAAGTCATGAGTCTGTTTGTGGACGCGCTGCGGCATGATTATAATGCTTTCGCTGCGTTCCGCGATGCCCTCTTCAAATCGAATCATGACCGCGTGATGCATCATGACGTGGTGGGCTATCTGGCCCCCTGGGGGGCCGGTTTGCCCGGGCGCGTGCGGTATCATCAGGCTGCTCCCCGTGTCAGCCAGACCCTGAAGAGTGGTTCTCTGAATGCCGCGAAGCCTGAGGAAGAGGATGATGATAAGAAGAAAAAGCCCCAGAAGAAGGAAGAGGAGCAGGAGGCTGTTCCCTCTGCCAACATGGGGCCTCTGCCTTCGGACTCCGGGAATTACCGGCCGGTGATGTTTGCCCTGCGGTCCACCTCTGCTGTGGCTGCCGAAGTGGCAGACCTGACAGTACACGGCAAGGCCGCCCTCTATTTCACAGGAACGGGGAATAAGCTTTCTGGCAATACAGTCCTTAAACGGACTGGTAAGAACAAGAAGGATTACAAGTATTCCACCTCTACTCATGGTTCGTATGACAATGCCGAATGGACATCCATCACGAACCCGGATGCCAAGGATAAGGAGAATTCTACAGCCCGTTACTGGGAGGGGAATAATTCCGTTCTTGGTAATTTCAACAAATCGGGCAAGGACTATGTGGCCAATGTCTCGAACGGCCTGAGCTCGACGGTCAACCTCATTGACCTGGGTGGCGGTAATGAATTGTACATAGGTGGTGTCAGCTATACGGGAACAATCCGCATAGTGAATGCAGACGCGGAGACCGCCTGGCTGGGTTCCTACCTGCCGGAAGGAACGATATACAACATGGGCCGCCTTTCGGGAAAAGATGGCAACCTGACGCTGGTGGCCCATGGTACAGCCGGGCATGCTTCCATATATTCCTTTAACGATGCAGCCGCATCTGCCTCTACCTGGTTTTCCGGAACACTTCACATGGGTGCCTCTCAAGGGGGTATCATCCAGTTGAATCTCGCTTCTTCCGGCGAAAGTACAGCATGGAAGAACGTAGTGTTCGATATGACACCCGGTGCTGCACCGGGGCATTCCTCCAGCACGGGCGAGAAAGCTGCTCTCACCATTCTGAATGTGCGCGGTGATGTGCAGATTGCCGGTCTGCAAGGGGGTGATGGTAACAGTACCGTCACAAGTGAATCGGGTGACGATTTCTTTAACCTCACCCTGGGTAGCAGCGATGCTGATGCTGACTACGTATACAGCGGTACCTTCAATGGCAGTTACTACATAACCGCTACCCGGAAGGAGAACAGCTCTGCTTCCATTGAACTGATTAAGACAGGGGCTAACCAGCAGACATTCACCAATGATGTCACCTCGGATTCGAACCGCCTGTATTCCGTTACGGTGGAAGGCGGTGAGCTTCGCTTTGACGACGATGATGATGATGACGACACCACGAGCTTCAGTGATGAGATTTACACCAAATCGCTGATGGTGCGCTACGCCACTGTGCGTGATACCGGTGACTTGCGGGCTAAGAATATTTCCATTTTTGGTGAGCAGCTGGACACCCCTTCGTTCAATATAACAGGCGGCCGGGTGCATGTGAACGACACCATCACCGTATCGACCAACCTGACCACGCCGGATGACGCGTTTGCTTCGGGCTCAATGGGTGTGAGCGGTGGAGCCAGTGTGGAGGCAACGGATGTCTTTGTCAGCAAGCAGCTTGATGTTGCCGGATCCGGAACCCGAATGGAAGTGAGTGATATGCTCCAGGCCGGTTCCCTTAAGGTATCAGATGGGGCATACGTTTCTGCCGGGCATGTACAGGTGGCTAACTGGCTCGAAATCGGCCTGGAAGGGGCCGGCGCCAGTTTTGATGAAACGCACCGGCCCACGCTGTTCTGCTCGGGAGACCTGACTGCTGATGAATTGCGCCTGCGCGCCAATGGCCGCCTGATAACTGGGAACTCTGCCACCATGCTGAGCAAATCCTTCATAACAGGAGGGGCCGTCTGGGAAATGTCCGGTACCAGGAATTACCTTCAGGATCAGCTCAGCCTGAGCGGCGTGGGCGGCACGGGTGATGCCATGGTTCATCTGGAAGGGACTTCGGCGGTGAAGGGAGAGACGATTCTCACCTTGTCCAAGAGGATAGATGTCAACGCGAGCGACTGGAGCGATGCCGG
>CAJGDB010000093.1 GCA_904502165.1 uncultured Akkermansia sp. | reverse complement strand
CTACCACGCGGTGCTGGTGTTCAACGTGCTGGATGTGACCAGCGCCCCCGGCAGCGAGGCCCAGCCGCCTGCATTGCCCGAGAATGCGAACGATATTCTGCTGGCGCTGGATGAAACGCACCGCATGCTCACCCGCAAGAATATTCAGGAGTGCTACAACGATGCTATCTACTACCGCGACCAGCTGCGTGCCATGTTCCACCACGGCAATGCCACTTTGCGCGAGCGTGGCGTGGGCGAGGCTATCTATTGGCATATCATGGGCCTTATTTCCCGCCGCATTGCTGAGATGAGCGAAATCCCCGAGGACTTGAAGGAGGTGTCTGACAATATGGTAGACTACTACTACTCCAACTTCTCTGTGTTCCAGAGCCTGCCTGATTCCTGGGCCATTGACCAGCTCTTCCCGGTCATGCCCATTCAGCGCCTCGATGAACGCCCCACGCAGAAGGCTGTGCTGGTGGATATCACCTGCGACTGCGATGGCAAGGTGGACCACTTCATCGACCGCGAGGATGTGGCAAAGTCCCTCCCTCTGCACGAGGTGGACCCCAAGGAGAATTACTATGTGGCTATCTTCATGGTGGGGGCCTACCAGGAAACCCTGGGCGACCTGCACAACCTGCTGGGCGATACCAATGTGGTGAGCGTACACCTGGAAAACGGCCGCCCCGTATTTACCCACGAGGAAGAGGGCGACAGCGTGGCTGATGTACTTTCCTACGTGAAATACGATGCCAAGGATCTGGTGGCCAAGTTCCGCGCTCTGGCCGAACGCGGTGTGGAGCAGGGGCTTATCTCCCCCCGCCAGCGCCGCGATGCGCTGGAAGCCTACCGCGCCGGCCTGAGTGGGTATACTTATTACGAGCTGTAACGCCCCATGGGCAGGGGCGGGCATTCTGTCTCCCTGTAATACACAGATTACTCTTGCACAGAGTATAGGCCTGTGGTATAAGCCCCGTCACAAACCGGGGCTTTTTTTATGAAAGACATTCTTCGCAAGATTCATCATGCAATACCCAAGGGCGTTATCTGCCTGGTGGTGGTTTTCTGCCTGTTCGGGTATCTGGCCTCCCAGATGGGGACTCCGCAGATGCTCAACACCATCATGAAGACGGCACACGACCTGTTGCTCAATACCGTCTTCTACCTCATGGCTATCTGCGTCATCACCGGTGCTCTTGGTCGTCTGTTTGTGGAGTTCGGTGTGGTGAGCCTGCTTGAGAAACTGCTGCGCCCGCTCATGCGCCCGCTTTTCAACCTGCCCGGAGTGGCATCTCTGGGGGCAGTACTGACCTTCCTTTCGGACAACCCTGCTATTATTGCCCTGGCGCAGGATAAGCGCTTCAGCTCCTATTTCAAGAAATACCAGTTTATCTCGCTCACCAACTTCGGCACCGCTTTCGGTATGGGCCTGCTGGTGATTGTGTTCATGGTGGGGCAGGGGTTCTATGCCGAACCCTTCATAGGGTTCTTCGGGGCCTGCTGTGGCTGCATTGTTTCCACGCGCCTCATGCAGCGCTTCATTCTGAAGAAACTGCCGGAGTTTGCGGTGGAAGATGCCTGCGAACCGGCAGAACTCGCAGCAGCCAAGGTGGAGGAATACACCAAGCCCCTGTTCCAGCGCATTCTGGATTCCCTGCTCGATGGCGGCCGTACTGGTGTGGATGTGGGCCTGGCCATCATTCCCGGTGTGCTGATTATTTCCACCCTGGTGATGCTGCTTACCTTCGGACCCTCTGCGGGGGGTGATTTCACCGGTGCCGCCTACGAGGGTGTGGAGCTCCTGCCCTGGATTGGTGCCAAATGCAGCGTTGTGTTTGAATGGCTGTTCGGTTTCCAGGATCCGCACCTCATAGCTTTCCCGATTACGGCCCTGGGGGCTGTGGGCGCAGCGCTGGGGCTGATTCCCGGCTTCCTGAAGGCGGGCTGGCTCGATGGTAATGCCATTGCCGTGTTCACCGCCATTGGCATGTGCTGGAGCGGCTATCTGAGCACGCATACAGCCATGCTCGATACCCTGGGTTACCGCCAGCTGACCTCCAAAGCTATCTGGGCACACACCATCGGCGGTATCTGCGCGGCCGTTGTAGCCCATTGGATTTACGTGCTCTACACCATGTTCTGATTCTTTTCATCGCAATCCAAACTGTATAAATAACATGAAGAAACTGATTCCTGCCATTATGCTGCTCGCCCTGGGGCTCAGCTCCTGCGCGGTCAAGACCGTGAGCCGCTCTGAGCTGCTCACTCCCACCCTGGCTACGGCCATGAACACCAGCGAGCTGACCGATATGAAGTATTACGGCTCTGACACGGAGTACGATTACTTTGTGCGTGGCTATACCCGCTACCGCGTGCTGAAGAGCGAGAATGCCCTGCCTGACAGTGCCCGCTTCAACTTCGACAACTGGAAGACCAGCAAGCTGTATCGCGACTGCCTCAAGGATTCTGTGGGTTCAAGCCTGGTGAACAAGCTCCAGGACCTCCTTAACAAGGCAACGGCTAACGGCACCACCGCCCAGACCCTGCCGTCTGCTTCTACGACCACCAGCACCACAACCCAGACTTATCAGCCCCGCACCCAGACCGGTAAGGTTCTGCAGGGTATGGTGGAGCAGTACAAGGCCGCCAAGGCTGCCAATCAGCAGTAATCTGCCTGTTTGTCTGTAATGCCTTTTCCCCTGGTTCGCGTTATGCGGCCAGGGGATTTTTTGCGGTGCTTCCAACGGCCGCTTGCATCAATAGTCAAATGAGTCTGCCTGCAGCAGATCCTCAGCCGATATGTACGGAATGAGGATGGTATCGGGATGGTTGAAATTGGCAGGCAGGTTGTTTTCGGTAATGATGGTGTTTTCCTGCGGCAGGGGGAATGCGTGGGGCGCGTGGGCATAGAGCGCCTCTGCCGGGGTGATGAGAATGAGCTTGCGGGCAGATTCGGCGGCGGCGCGGGCCCATGCCGCGCGGATGGTGCTGCGGTAGGCGGCCACATCGCGCCGCAGTGCAGGGGGACTGAGAATGGCTACATCCGGCTGCCATGTGGTTTTCAGCATCTCCAGCGCGTCATGGCTTTCCAGCAGGCCGCTTTCCTTGTCCAGCATACCACCGGGGCAGATAATCCGGTGCGGCAGGGAGGCGGCCGTCAGGCTGGAAAGCAGCTCCAGGGCCGGGGTGATGAGTGTGCAGGGCCGGTCTGCCAGCTGGCTGACCAGAACCAGTGAAAGTGCACCGGCATCCAGGTAGACGCGCATGCCTTCCTCAATGAAGTCCAGGGCTGGCGCTACCAGCTGGCAATCCGGGCGGAAGGCAGAATCATGCCCCTGCTGGGGCAGAATATAGCGGGCACCGCCATGCACGCGCTTCAGCAGGCCCTGGGCCTGCATGTCAACCAGGTCGGTGCGGATGGTTTCATCGGTCACGCCCAGTTCACGAGCCAGTGCAGCAGAGCGGATGCTGCCGCGCTGCTGGAGCAGCCGCAGGATGTAGGCGCGTCTTTCCTGAGCCACATACATGGGGGGATTTAATGCTGGAAGGTGGAGGCGAAGTCATCCAACTTGCTGATGAGCAGGGCGGCGGCCTCCCGGAATACGGCGGCAATGCTGGCATCCACCTTGCTGCAATGGCTGCACAGCTCGCCGATGTGGCGGTGTACAATCTGCACACGGCGGCAGGCCAGATCCACCGGGAAGGAGGACTGGCGGGTCAGCAGAATGGTGGCCAGAATGTAGGAGACCACCCCGGCGTAGCGTTTCACAAATGCCTCTGCCTCCGGGTTACTGGCGTTTTCGCGCACCATCACATGCTTCTGTACCAACATGGTGAGCCGCGAGGTCTCCTGGAACAAGGGGTGGTGCATGGCTTTCTTTACCGCCCGGGCATGGTCCGGATGCACAAAGTCCAGTACATCCCACTCATGCTCAGCATCGCTGGCCGGCGGCATGTGGGCTTCATCTTCTGCGGCCATCTGGTTGAGCAGGTCGGTGCGGTCCATGACATAGGCTTCCGACATCTGCCCGTTGATTTCATAGCAGTATTTACTGCGGATGGTGGGGTGAATGGCCATGTAGGCCTCTGCCCGGTTCAGGCGGGTATCCCAGGAGCAGCTGGGCAGTTTTTCCTCCTGAATCAGCTGCAGGGCGGGCCCTTGGAATCTGGATACATTGCAGACTACGTGGTCGCGCAGGGCTTCCATGTTCAGGAAAGCCTGGGTGTTGGCTTCCTGCCAGCTCATTTCCCACTGGGGCAGGGAGAGGTCGTAGTCAAAATCTGCCGTTTCAATCAGCAGGCGGGTATCGCGCTGCACGAAGAGCTCAATGGAGAGCAGGTTGCACCAGGCCCGGCGGTTATCCTGCTCCGGCACTCGGCGGGAAAGCGTGATATCACCCGTCTGGACCATGCCCTGGGAGTGGCTGCGGATGCGCTCCAGCACCGGGTGGGGAGCCTGCTGGCGGGCGGCAGGGTGGCGGTTGGTGAAGGCAACCCGGCAGCCGGCAATGTCGCGCAGGCAGTTCCCTTCCAGAATGAAGTCGATGGGCTCGCCGCTATCTATACCCCACAGGGTGAGGTGCGTGACTCCACGCGTGGTGTTATCAATAACACCATGGGTAATCAGGGGTGTGATGAGCGCGAGCATGGGGAACCGGGGGTGGTGAAAGGGGGGGGGATTAGTTGCTGCTGGGGGCTGGCAGGCTGGCGGCCAGTGCAGCCACGGCTTCGGGTGCATTCATGAGCTCTACCACGGCATCCCACTTGCCTTGCATGAGCGCCTCGCGGGGCTCTGCCGGCATGCTGAGCAGGAAACTTGCCGCCGGGCAGCTGAGCGTCATTTCTGCCAGGTCAATCGTCCATTGGGTATCCGGTTCCGCCGCCGTGATTTCCATGGCCCGGGCCAGCGATTCGCGGCTGGCCTGCACGCAGGGAAGGCCGATGCCGACACTGTTGCCGAAGAAGATTTCAGCAAAGGATTCTGCCACAATGGCCTGCACGCCGCTGCGTTTGATAGCCTGCGGTGCATGCTCGCGCGAGGAACCGCAGCCGAAGTTCTCACCACCGAGAATGATGCAGGCTCCGGCGTGGCAGGGGGCATCGATAGGGTGGCCTTTTGAGCTGCCATCGGCGTTGAAGCGTTCATCGTAGAACATGGTGCCGGCCAGTTCATCGAAGGTGATGCACTTGAGGAAGCGCGCGGGGATGATGCGGTCTGTATCCATATCTGCCCCGGCCACGGGGACAGCCTTGCCGCTGATACTGGTAATCCTGGTAAGAGGCATATCTGGTCTGAAAAGTTATGGGGTTACTGAATACCGAATACTTCGCGGGCATCGGCCACGCAGCCGGTAATGGCAGCCGCCGCGGCCATGATGGGGCTCATGAGCAGGGTGCGGCCTGTGGGGCTGCCCTGGCGGCCCTTGAAATTGCGGTTGCTGGTGCTGGCGCATATCTGGTCGCCTACCAGTTTATCCGGGTTCATGGCCAGGCACATGGAGCACCCGGGCAGGCGCCATTCGAAGCCGGCCTCACGGAATATCCGGGCAATGCCTTCCTCCTCGCACTGCATAGCGGTCATCTGGGAACCCGGCACGGCCAGGGCCTTGATGCCCGGCTTTACCTTGCGGCCTTTCAGATAGGGGGCTACGGCGCGGAAGTCGGTAATGTGGCCGTTGGTACAGGAACCGATGAACACCACATCCACCGGCAGTCCCTTGATGGGCTGGCCGGGGGTAAGTTTCATGTATTCCAGCGCGGTGGTGTATGCCTTGCGTCCTTCGTCATCCCGGGCATCCTCCGGGACGGGAACGCTGCCACCGATTCCGATATTCATATCCGGGGAGATGCCCCAGGTGACGGTGGGCTCAATTTCTTCGGCAGGGATGATGACAACATCATCATACACGGCATCGGCATCAGAGGCAAAGTTCTTCCATCGCTCCACAGCAGCATCCCATTCGGCGCCCTTGGGGGCGTAGGGGCGGCTCTTCAGGTATTCGAAGGTGGTTTCGTCCGGGTTGATATAGCCGCAGCGGGCGGCACCTTCGATGGCAAGGTTGCAGAGCGTCAGGCGGCCATCCATATCCATGGCTTCAATGGCGCTGCCGCCGAATTCATAGGCGTAGCCCAGGCCGCCGTTGGCTCCCAGTTTGCCGATGATGTGGAGAGCCACATCCTTGGCTGTCACGCCGGGGCGCAAGGTGCCCTCCACCCGCACGTTGCGTACTTTCAGCGGGCTCATGGCCAGGGTCTGTGTGGCCAGAACATCGCGCACCTGGGTGGTACCGATGCCCATGGCAATGCTGCCGACGGCCCCGTGGGTGGCGGTGTGGGAATCGCCGCACACAATCGTCATGCCCGGCTGGGTGATGCCCAGCTCCGGCCCGACCATGTGCACAATGCCCTGGCGGCCGCTGGCGAGGTCGAACAAGCGTATGTTGTTCTCCCGGCAGTTGCGGCGCAGTTCGTTGAGCATGGCAGCGGCGTGGGGGTCAGCAAAGGGTTCGCACTGGTTATCGGTGGGGATGATGTGGTCCACCGTGGCAAAGAGACGCTCCGGGTGCAGCACGGGCAGCCCCAGCTCACGCAGCATGGCAAACGCCTGCGGAGAGGTTACCTCGTGCAGGTACATGGTGGCAATGAACAGCTGTGTGCGCCCATCCGGTAGAATCCCAACCGTGTGAGCATCCCATACTTTTTGGTATAATGTCTTACCCATAGTTGTGCTTATCTGCCAATGTAGCACAGGCGCGCGTGTGCGTCAAGTAGTCAAGACACGCAGAATGCGTGCTATGACACAAGCCGCGAAGGAACGCAGAACGAAGAGGTCAAAAGGCAGAATGCAGATATAGGATTCGGCTTCCGCTGTGTTGCACTCGAAATTTATGCTCATCAGCTTTTTTATGTGAGGTTGGTTTCCTTTTGTCGTACTCTATCAACATCAATATGTTATTTTTGCTTGACTGCGGATTTTAAATCCGTATCTCTTGCTTTTTATTTCTTTGCCTGATAATGTTTTGTATTTTCGATTGTGTGCGTAATTATGTGTAGGTAATCGAATCGCAAATAAGCGAAAAACCTCTCCATGGAAAGCCATGGAGAGGTGGAAGGTT
>CAJGDB010000092.1 GCA_904502165.1 uncultured Akkermansia sp. | reverse complement strand
AGCCAGTGTAATTCATTGAGCGAAGCGACTGATTACCGCTGCATCAGCAGCGGTACAGCCGATAAACTGGTTGGTAGAAAACATGCAGGATTAGGGAAGCGAGCAGCCGCCATAGGCGCCAATATTGCCGAAGCTAAGTATGGCAATGGCCCTGCGGATTTTGCCAACAAGATGCACACGGCCTTGAAGGAGTGCAATGAGACGAAGTTCTGGCTGGAGCTTTTCGCTCCGGAAAATGAGGAGTAAGCTGAGGTGATGAAGAAAATGAAACGATAAAAGGCAATATCATGCGCATGCTGATTCAATCTCTCAATACGGTGAAGGCACGGGCGGATTGGAAGAGGTAATGTCTCCTATCGCGGCTTACTGTTTCCCAATGAACATATAATAGGGTTTGGTCGAAGAAACGGAGGTACCGCTGCTGATGCAGCGGTAATCAGTCGCTTCGCTCAATGAATTACGCCCTGGCGGGCGTATGAAAGCGGGGCGGGGCCCCGCATGAATTACACTGGCTGTGCCAGTGTACGAAATACTTTGCTGTGCAAAGTATGAAATGACCCGAGCCTTGCGGCTCGGGTAATTTATCATCTGAAGATAATTTTTCCATCTTCCACATCCACGAGAATCGTACTGCCCTCGGGATATCTGCCCTCCAGTATCGCCATGCTGAGCGGGTCAAGTATATCATGCTGGATGGCGCGTTTGAGCGGGCGCGCGCCGTAGACGGGATCGTAACCATGCTCTGCCACCAGAGCTGCCGCAGCATCGCTGAGTTCCATTCTGAGGCCGCGTTTTTCCAGTCTCTTGAATACCCGGCGCAGCTGGATGCTGACGATGTGCTTGAGCTCCCCTTCCTGCAAGCGGTCAAAGATGATGATTTCGTCGATGCGGTTGAGGAATTCCGGGCGGAAGTGGCCGCGCAGGGCATCCAGCGCCCGGGTGTTGCGGGTGGCGGCATCGGTTTCGTTCAGGATGAACTGACTGCCGATATTGCTGGTCATGATGAGGACGGTATTGGTGAAATCCACCGTGCGGCCCTGGCCGTCGGTAATGCGGCCATCATCCAGCACCTGCAGCAGTACGTTGAATACATCCGGGTGGGCTTTCTCAATCTCATCGAAGAGAACGACGCTGTATGGTCGGCGGCGTACAGCTTCCGTCAGCTGGCCGCCTTCATCGTAGCCAACATAGCCTGGAGGCGCCCCGATGAGGCGGGAGACGCTGTGCTTCTCCATGTATTCACTCATGTCGATACGCACCATGGCGGCTTCGTCATCGAAGAGGAACTCGGCCAGGGCTTTGGCCAGTTCGGTCTTGCCCACGCCGGTGGGCCCCAGGAAGATGAAGGAGCCTAGCGGGCGGTTCTCATCCTGCAAGCCGGCGCGGGAGCGGCGAACGGCATCTGCCACGGCCTTCACGGCTTCCTTCTGGCCGATGAGGCGCTCTCCTAGGCGTTCTTCCATGTGCAGCAGCTTCTCGCGTTCTCCCTCTGCCATGCGGGCAGCGGGAATTCCGGTCCAGGTGGAGACAACTTTGGCAATGTCTGCCTCGGTTACTTCTTCCTTGAGGAGTCCCGTACCGCTTTTCTGCAGGGCGGCCAGAGCCTCGCGCGCTTCCCTGGCGGCTGTTTCTGCAGCAGGAATTTCACCATAGAGAATGGCCGAGGCGCGTCCCAGGTCTCCCTTGCGCTGGGCCTGCTCGGCTTCCGTGCGGAGGGTGTCTATCTTTTTCTGGGCTTCGCGGGCTTTCACCACGACATCCTTTTCGCTCTTCCACTGGGCGACCATGGCGTCCACTTTTTCGCGGGTGTCTGCCAGCTCGCGGGTGATTTTTTCCAGCCGGGCCCGGGAATCGGTATCTTTTTCCCGTGCGAGTGCCTGGCGTTCCATTTCCAGCTGCATGGCGCTGCGGTTCAGCTCATCAATTTCGCTGGGCATGGAATCCAGCTCAATTTTGAGCCGGGCAGCGGCTTCATCCACCAGGTCTACTGCCTTGTCCGGCAGGAAGCGGTCGGTGATGTAGCGGTTGCTCAGCGTGGCGGCCGCTACCAGCGCCCCATCGGTAATGTGTACGCCGTGGTGTACCTCGTAGCGTTCCTTGAGCCCGCGCAGAATCGCAATCGTGTCCTCTACGCTGGGTTCGGCTACATACACGGGCTGGAAGCGGCGCTCCAGCGCAGCATCCTTTTCAATGTATTTGCGGTATTCATCCAGCGTGGTGGCACCGATGGTGCGTAGTTCACCACGGGCCAGGGCGGGCTTAAGCAGGTTGGCGGCATCCATGGCTCCTTCGCCTCCGGCCCCGGCCCCTACGAGGGTATGCAATTCATCAATGAAGAGGATGATTTCGCCGTTGCTGGCGGTCACTTCCTTGATGAAGGCCTTGAGGCGTTCCTCGAATTCGCCCCGGTACTTGGCACCTGCCAGCATGGAGCCGATGTTGAGGCTTACCAGTCGCTTGCCCTGCATGCTTTCCGGCACATCACCATTGACAATGCGGCGGGCCAGCCCCTCGGCAATGGCGGTTTTGCCCACACCCGGCTCGCCAATCAGAACGGGGTTGTTTTTGGTGCGGCGTGAGAGTATCTGCAGCACACGGCGTATTTCGGCATCGCGGCCGATAACTGGATCAATCCTGCCCTGGCGAGCCAGAGCGGTCAGGTCTGTGCCGTATTTCTCCAGAGTCTGGTATTTCTGCTCCGGGTCCTGGTCGGTAATGCGCTGGTTCCCGCGCACTTCCTTAAGCGCCTCGAGATATCTTGCCCTGGTAAGACCGCAGCGTTCCAGAAGCGGCGAGAGGGTGGCATCTGCTTCGAAAAGCCCCAGCACGAAGTGTTCTACACTCAGATAGTCATCCTTCATATTGCGGCGTTGTTCCTCGGCGGCATTCAGCGCCCGGTCCAGCTCCGGGCTGATACCCGGGCTCTGGGCAATCCCGCCCCGCTGTCGTGGCTGCTGCTCCAGCTGGGTTTCCAACTCTCTCTGCAGGCGTGTGGCATCTACCCCGGCCCGGGTCAGAACCGCGCTCAGTACACCATGTTCCTGCCTGACCAGCGCCAGCAGCAGCTCGGCCGGGTATATCTGCGCCCGCCCGGCAGATTGCGCTGCTTTCTGCGCCGCCTGCAGGCCTTCCATGAATTTTGTAGTAAGATTATTGTTCATCATGCAGGTTATGATGCTGCCAGACGGATCAATCGTTCAAAAATATTATGCGAAGTTGTAATTTTCTGCTTTTTGTGCTGACGGGGTGTGGGAGCGATGAGGGCTTGCCAAAGGGTGGGGTATAGGGTATTATCGTAACCAGCTCAAGCATATGTCCAGTTCATTCGGTTCCGTTTTCAAAATCAGCACCTGGGGAGAATCCCATGGTGTGGGGGTGGGTGTGGTGATAGATGGGTGCCCGGCACGTGTGCCGCTCACCATCGAGATGATACAGCGCGAGCTGGATAGGCGGCGGCCGGGGCAGAGTGATATAGTAACCCCGCGTAAAGAAGCCGACAGCGTGGAAATCCTCTCGGGTGTGCTTGAGGGGCATACCCTGGGTACACCTATTGCGCTTTCTGTGCGTAACAAGGACCAGCGCTCCACGGCATACGATGAGATGCAGCACACCTATCGCCCCTCGCATGCCGACTACTGCTATGATGCCAAATACGGCATTCGTGCCTGGGCGGGCGGCGGGCGTGCCAGTGCCCGCGAAACCATAGGCCGAGTGGCTGCCGGGGCTGTGGCCCAGGCGGTGGTGCGAGCCATCTGCCCGGAGGTGGAGGTAGTTGCCTGGGTGCAGCAGGTGCATGAAATCGTGTGCCCTGTACCGGCAGAGCAGGTCAGCGCAGCCGTGGTAGAGAGCAATCCTGTGCGTACAGCAGATGCTGCTGTGGCAGAACAGATGGCCGCGGCCATCCGGGAAGCCCGCTCGGCAGGCGATTCGCTGGGTGGAGTGGTAGCCTGCAGCATTCGTCATTGCCCTGTGGGGCTGGGAGACCCGGTCTTTGACAAGCTGGAGGCAACCCTGGCCCACGCCATGATGAGCATTCCGGCCTGCAAGGGATTCGAGGTAGGCAGCGGATTTGCCGCCACTCTGCTGCGTGGCAGCGAACACAATGACCCCTTCTACATGGAAGATGGCCGTGTGCGTACCCGCACCAATAACTCAGGCGGCATTCAGGGCGGTATCTCCAACGGAGAAACCGTGAATATGCGCCTGGCTTTCAAACCGACTGCCACCCTGATGCTGGAGCAGCAGACCGTGAACGATGCCCACCAGGAAACCACCCTGCGGGGCAAGGGCCGCCATGATGCCTGCGTGCTGCCTCGCGCTGTGCCGGTGGTGGAAGCTATGGCGTGGATTGTGCTCTGCGATCACCTGCTGCGCCAGCGTGCTATTTCTCTTTAATGCGGCGCTGTGGGGCGCTCAGATAGAGCGTCAGCGTGAGGGCTGCGGCTGCCACCAGACTGATGCCCGGGAAGTAGAGCAGGAGCTTTTCTGCCGTTTCCGGTTCGTGAGTGCGTGCTGCGCTGGCCAGACAGAGCGTGAGAGGCAGGTGCCAGAAGGCCCCCAGCAGAAAGACCATACGCAGGCTGTGCCGGTTGATGCCCCCGTAGCGGAACAGCATCTTCCGCACCATACCGGCCACCAGGGCTGCCAGAGCCATGCCCACGGGAATCAGCCCGCCGATAGCAGCGCCGGCGTTTTTCAGATTCTCCGGACTCAGGCCATCATTCACCAGTTGTCTGACTGGTTCTGCACAAAGAAGCAGAAAAATCACAGCGCCGTAACTTATGGAGATATGGAATACGCGCCGGAATGAGCAGGGGTCCTGTTCTATCATTTTTTCTTCTTTCTACGCTTTTTTTCAGTTCTGACCGGCTCGGGGGCTTCTGCTGCCTTATCGGCTTTGGTGTAGTAACGCACGTAGTCAATTTCAAACTGCACCGGGTACTGGGCTGCATCCGGTGCTTCAGCCCAGCCGTCAATGGCCGTGTTCATAATCAGGTAGCAGGGGGTACGCAGCGGGTTGTTGCCATCCGGGTAATTCGCTTCGGCAATCCGGACTCGCCCCACCTCCCTGTCATCAATGAGAATACGCATGATTTCCTCATCCCATTCCAGCACGTATGTATGGAAATCCTTGTGATAACCGGGAATGTCCGTGGTGCGTATCACCTTCTGTTCCTGATTGCCGCCGTTGCGCCCCCAGCGGAAGATGGAATAGCAGCGGTCCGGCTCCTGGGAAATATGTTCCAGCACATCAATTTCACCATTGGCCGGCCAGCCGTACTGGTTTACATGCATGGTCCAGAGCGCAGGCCACACGCCCTTTGCCCTGGGAATTTTAGCGCGAATCTCCAGCCGCCCCGGGCATTCAAAATGCTTTACATCGCGCGTGGTGACAGACCCGCTGGCGTAGGGCATGGTTTTCAACTGGTGTGTCCAGTGATTCTTTGCGGGGTTGTAGTTGCTGTTGCGGGTTTCCTTTGCCTTGGAAATCAGCAGCAGTTTGCCGCCGCGCACCTTCACGCAGTCTCTGGTATAGGTCTGCACAGCATCCCGGTTGCGGATGACCCCCAGCTCGTGTTTCCACTTCTTTGTGTTGAGCTTACTGCCCTCGAACTCATCGCCCCAGGCATACACCCAGCCTCCTTCCAGGGTCTGCGGAATGTCTGCAGCCCGGAGAGGTGTTGCCAGCAGCACCAGTATCGCTAACCATTTCATGAAGCCTATTGTAAATTATCAGTCCTACCATAGCGAGAAAAATGACGCTGCTGAACGCGGATTTTACTTTCCTGGTGAAGAAATGGCGCAGCGGTGAGGCTGCGCCATGAAATGCATGGATACTGGCTGATTAGTTGCGCTTCCGTCGCGCGGCCAGTGCGGCCAGCGCCAGAAGGGAGAGGGTGGCTGTGCCGGGTTCGGGAACCATGAGCCCGGCGAAAACAGCTCCATCGCTATTGAATCCGAGGTAATATCTGCCTGTTGTAAGGCCTTCTCCCGCGAAGTGATTTGCAAAATCCACCATGACGGCATCACCTGCTGAGTAAGAGACCCCCGATAAATGAAGTGTATCGACACCAGTGAACAGCGTGACTGTATTATCCCTGTCAAGCGTCAGTATGCTTTGCAGTGTGTTGTCGTTCAGCCCGATGCTGCTGCCCAGAGTCAGGGAGTTTTCTACGGTGATGGCAGAAGTAGAGTCGATGCTGGAGGAATCCTCCAGTACCAGAGAACCCAGAGTGCAGGAGATGACCTCCAGTTTTGTGCCGCCTGCCATGGAGACAGTAGCCTTATTCATAGAGAGGGCATCATAGAGATTCAGCGTTCCTGCCTCCACAGAAAGGGTTCCCTGCCAGCTCGATTCGGAGACATTCAGGGCCAATGTACCATTACCGGTCTTGGAGATGTTGCCACAACCGGATTCTCCATCCTGAATTTGTGCGCCTATGTAAAGTTCGCTCTTATCCGCAATATCAATCCTCCATGTGCCTTCCTCAATTTTCAGGGAGTCAGCAGTTATGGAATTGTTTGTGCCTTTCACGGAAATGCCGGCTTCAGGGAGCATGCGGATGCTGCCATCGCTTGAGATTAAGCTGTTGCCGTTCATTTCTGTGGCGGCTGCATAGGTGGAGCTTATTTTTTCACCATCATAATAAAAAGACTGGAAATAGAGACTTGCAGGTGCATCAGCGTCATCGCTCCCAAGAATAATTTTAGCCGGAGCATAAGCTGATTCTACGTTCATCTGTTCTTCTTCCTGGCTTAAATCCAACCTGCCACCGGTTCCAATGCTGACAATGGTCTTATTGCTGATGGCACTGCCGGATCCGCAGCCACTCGCATTGCTAATGGAGACTGTGCCGTTCTGGATGTCCAGCCTGTCTCCTGATAGAACCGGTGTGGTTCCCCAATGATAAAGGTGCATCTCACCGCCTGTGACTGTCAGGTTTCCGTTGATGATGGATTCAGTCATGGAAACAGAACCATCGGTCAGGCATACATCGCCATTGATGACGGCATCAACATTGAAATAGCTTTCTCCGGCCGATATTGTCATTGTCTTGCCGTCATCGATGTTGATTTCATCGGCAATCAACCATGCCTGGTTGTAATATTGTTCGT
>CAJGDB010000091.1 GCA_904502165.1 uncultured Akkermansia sp. | reverse complement strand
GAGCTCCGCATCGCCGGCCTCATGGACCCCACCGGCCGCGCCATGGGTCTCATGCCCCACCCGGAGCGCTTCCTGAAGCCCCGCCACCACTATGACCCGGATTGGTCCGGTGACCCCGATTGGGGCTGGGGCTACTACTTCTTCAAGGGAGCCTATGATGCGATTAAGTGATTACTGATTAGTGATTCATTAAGATTTTTTCCACCGCGATTCACCAGAATCGCGGTGTTTTTTTGTGAGATTGACAAAAGAAAAGCAGTAGGATAGACTGAAAGCATCGCAGAGCAACCCACATTTTCGCTGAGCCTTGCTGGTGGACGGCTGGGCGTGGTGCCGGCAGGGGCTTTTCCCCGGCTGGAGCGCGCGTTTGCGCGCAGCGCGGGGGCGGGCATGCTCGATTTGCTGCGGCACGGACTGCCGCTGGGGGCGGGGGCGTTTCCTGCCTGGCTGAGCGAACGCGCGCAAGAGCTTTGCATGCAGCATTTGCGGCAATTGCGGCGCGGGGAGAACGCGTTCCCGCAGATTTCTGCCCGGCAAGCGGCTGCCTGGCTGGAGGGAATGCCGCCGGTGTATGGCGGGGCGGTGACGGCAGGTATGCTGTGTGAGTGGTTCGGCTCGCTGGAGGCAGCGCTTGCCTGGCTGGCAGAGCGCGAGCTGACCACGCCGGAAAAGTGGCTTGAATCGCTTGGCGAAGGCTGGCAGCAACTGGGGAAATTGTGCTTTCACCTGGCCGAAAATGGCGGCGAGGGGGCAGATTCGCATCCTTTTGCCTTTCTGGCGACCTTCATTTACCGCGCCGGGCAGGACGGCAGGCCGCGCCATGCGCCGCTGGCCCTGGCCCGCCAGCTGTATGCCGGTGATATTCCGGCGCTTACGGCCCTGCTGAGGCCACTGCAGCAGGCGGCCGCGGGTAATTCCTTTCTCAACGAGCTGATTAACAGCGGAGCGGTATACAAAGCCAGCGCCTGGGGGCCGCGCCAGGCATACGATTTTCTGGAAAGCCTGCCTCTGCTGGAGGAGGCGGGTATTGAAACACGCATGGTGAACCTGTGGCAGAGCCGCCCGCCCCGGGTGGAACTGGAGGTGCAGGTGATGCCCGGCGATGAAAGCCGTAAGCCCGACCGCGCCCCGGCGCTCAACATCTCCACCCTGCTGCGCTTCAACCCGCGCGTGGTGCTGGGCAACTACGAGCTCACCAAAGCCGAGCTGGAAGAACTGCTGGCCGGCGAGGACGGGCTTATCCGCTTCCGCGGCGAATGGGTGCGACTGGATAAGGAAAAGCTTGAAAAGCTGCTCAACAGCTGGCGGCAGGCCTCCCGCATGGCGGCCGGGGGGATTCCCCTGCTGGCCGGGCTGCGCTGGCTGCTGGGCAAACACAGCACCGCCCTGCCGACCCTGCCCCCGCCGGAAGAAGATGGTATGCGCGCTGTAGCGGCCCCTGCTCTGCAGGAGGCCCTGCAGCAGCTCTGCCTCACCCCGCAGGAACCGCAGATACCCGCCCGGCTGGCCGGCATGCTGCGCCCCTACCAGATGAATGGCGTGCGCTTCCTGCTAGGGGTGACTGAGGCCGGATTCGGTGCCTGCCTGGCAGATGACATGGGGCTAGGCAAGACTATCCAGGTGGTTGCATGGCTGGCGCACCTGCACTCCACCGGCGCGTTGGATGAACGCGCGGCGCTCATTGTGGCACCGGCTTCACTACTGACCAACTGGCAGGAGGAAATCCGGAAATTTGCCCCGCAGCTCAACACCCTGGTGCTGCACCCCGACATGCTGAACCGCCAGGATTCCGATTATCTGCAGAAGAACCCCGCCTGGCTGCTGCGGCGCGGGCACGTGGCGCTCACCACCTACGGCATGGCCACGCGGCTGGCCGAGCTGCTGGCGGCGGAAGAACTGCCCGCCCTGGTGCTGGATGAGGCGCAGGCTATCAAGAATGCAGATTCACAGCGCACGCGCAGCATGCTGCAGCTCTGCTCCCCCCGGCGTGTGGCGCTCACCGGCACCCCGGTGGAAAACTCGCTGGGCGAGCTGCACAGTCTCTTCCACTTCCTCACCCCCGGCCTGCTAGGCACCGAAAAAGAATTCAACACCATGGTGCAGAAAATGGGCACCGACTACACCCCGCTGCGGCGGCTGGTGCGCCCCTTCATGCTGCGTCGCCTGAAAACAGACCCGACCCTGCTGCCTGAGCTGCCCCCCAAAACCGAGCAACCGGCCTACTGCCTGCTCACCCCGGAGCAGACACGACTCTACGCCCACGAGGTAGAGCGGCTGCAAAGCGTCATCCACGAACCCGACCCGCAGACACGCCTCACCCTCCTGCTGCCCATCCTCAGCCACCTGAAACAAATCTGCAACCATCCCGCCCAATACCTGGGCGAGAGCTACTACGACCCCGCCCGGAGTGGTAAAATGACACGCCTGGGCCACCTGGCGCGGCAGATTGCCGCCGCAGGAGATGCCGTGCTCATCTTCACCCAATACCGCAGCATGATGGAACCGCTGCATGATTACCTGGCCGGCATTTTCGGAGCCCCCGGTCTGGTGCTGCATGGCGGCACTCCCATAGCCGAGCGCCAGCGGCTGGTGCAGCAATTCCAGCACCCCGGGGGGCCACCCTTCTTCCTGCTCTCGCTCAAGGCTGCCGGCACCGGGCTCACCCTCACCCGGGCGCGGCATGTCATCCATTTTGACCGCTGGTGGAACCCCGCTGTGGAAAACCAGGCCAGCGACCGCGCCTACCGCATCGGCCAGCAGAACCCGGTCGTCATCCACCCAGTCATCTGCCGCGGTACCATCGAGGAAAACATTCACACCATGCTCACCCGCAAGCGCGACATGGCCGATAAACTGCTTTCCGGAGGGCTGGAAAAACTCCTCCTCCACCTCTCGCCGGAGGAAATGCTGCAACTGGTCCGGGGAGCGTAAACGCCCCATAAAACTATTCCTCCTTGTGCCGCAATTTACGCTTGCAACGGAGTAGTGAAACGGGTAGACTGAACGGCATATGAGTAAAGAGATTACCCTTGAGCAAGAAAAGCAGATGGCCCAGCGCCAGCGCGCTCTGGATGCCGCCATGCTCCAGATTCAGAAAGATTTTGGTGAAAATGCCATCATGCGTCTTGGCGACCGCAAGACCATGGAGGTAGAGACAATCCCGACCGGCAACCTGCTTATCGACCGCGCCCTTGGTGTGGGAGGTTTCCCGCGCGGGCGCATCGTGGAAGTATTCGGCCCCGAATCCTCCGGTAAGACCACGCTGACCCTGACCGTGATTGCCCAGGCCCAGAAGGCCGGCGGTCTGGCTGCTTTCATTGATGTGGAGCATGCGCTCGACCCCGCCTATGCCGCCAAGCTGGGCGTGAATCTGGATGACCTGCTCGTTTCCCAGCCTAACAGCGGTGAGGAAGCCCTGCAGATCTGCGAAGCGCTGGTGCGCTCCAATGCCATTGATGTGGTGGTGGTGGACTCCGTAGCCGCCCTGGTTACCAAGCAGGAACTGGAAGGCGACATCGGCGACAGCACCGTGGGGGCCCAGGCCCGCCTGATGAGCGCCGCCCTGCGTAAGCTGACAGCCCTCATCTCCAAGGCCCGCACCATCTGCATCTTCACGAACCAGATTCGCGAAAAAATCGGCGTGATGTTCGGCAACCCGGAAACAACCCCCGGTGGCCGTGCGCTGAAGTTCTATGCCTCGGTGCGCTGCGATATCCGCCGCATCGGCCAGATTAAGGGCACAGACGGCTCGGTTTCCGGCAACCGCACCAAACTCAAGGTGGTGAAGAACAAGGTAGCCCCGCCCTTCAAGGAATGCGAGTTCGATATCATGTACAACGAGGGTATTTCCTCTGTCGGCAGCCTCATTGACCTGGCCATGGAGTTTGATATTGTGCAGAAGCGCGGCTCCTGGTTCAGCTACAATGGTGCCCAGCTTGCCCAGGGGCGCGATGCCGCCAAGGACACACTGCGGAACAACCCCGAGCTCTACGCCGAAATCGAAGCGAAGGTACGCGAGAAACTCGACGCCGCCGGCACCAAGTAAGCCTCACCAGCAGGCGGTCGGCTCCACCCGACCGCCTGTTTTTCACCTATGCCGGCCGTAGCAACAGCCATTCCCCTGCCACCCCGCCCCGCCGCCACAATGGAGGGGGTGGAGAACTATGCTGCACGCTGCCTGGCGCACCTGCACCTGCACGACTGGCAATTCGGCTGGGACAACACCATCCGCCGCCTGGGCTGCTGCAAGATGCAGCAGCGCCGCATCAGCCTTTCGCGCTACTATGCCGAGACCTACACCACCAGGAACCCGGAACAGCTCTGGCGCACCCTGCTGCACGAACTGGCCCATGCCCTGGCCTGGGTTCACCACCGCGCCCGCGGACACGGCGAGGTATGGAAACGCTACTGCTGCGCCCTGGGCATACCCGGTGAGCGAGCCAGCGCGCGCGACATTGAATTTGCCACTCCCCGCCCGCCCCGCGCCCCCCGCTTCTGCCTCTGCCACCGGGAAACCGGTGAGGTCTACCGCACCTACACCCGCAAGCCCCGCCTCACCACCGCCCGCCTGCGGCATTGCTACATACCAGGCCGCAAGAGCGACACCCTGGGGCAACTCACCATCAGACCCATAGAAGCCTGACCAGATGGCACGCTACAAATCCACCGATGACGACTTTGACGCTCCCGCCCCCCGGGAGAGGGTGGATTACCGCATGCAGCCCCCGCCCCGCCGCAGGCAGGTCCCGACCCGCAGCACTGAGAGCCCGGCCGGCCGCCCCCAGCCCCGCGCCTGGGAGGAGGATGACACCCCCTACGAGCCCCTGCCGGAAAACATCAACCCCATCCAGGAATTCCAGAAACCACCCCGAAAAGGCACTGGTTGCCTGCGTGCGCTGTGGCTCATGTTCACCCTGCCGTTACGCATTGTGTTCTGGACGCTGAGAAAGCTGCCCAGAATGATTCTCATTCCCACCAAGATTTTCCTGAGTCTGGGTTTTGCCGGGCTGATACTGGCTGGTATTCTGGCTGTCATCTATGGTGTGAAAGCCGGGCGGTACGATCTCTCGCAAGTCACCCGCATGCCGGAGCGCAGCATTGTGCTGGACCGCAAGGGCAATGAAATCGGCACGCTGCATGGCGAGAACCGCCGCAGCATCTCCAACCTCCACGAGGAAGTGCCACGCTACATGATTGATGCGCTGGTCATGCAGGAAGACCGCTCGTTCTGGACCCACGGCGGCATTGACCCGCGCGGCATTCTACGCGCTGTGGCACAGGTTTTCAAGCACCACCGCACAACTCAGGGTGCCTCCACCCTGACCATGCAGCTGGCCAAGAACACCTACAACCACAGCGACCGCAATTTCGATGCCAAATTCACCGAAATGGCGCTGGCCCGCCGCATTGAAAGCACCTACGACAAGGAAACCATCATCAAATGCTACCTGAACCGCGTGTTCTGGGGGCATACCTTCCTGGGCATCAAGCAGGCGGCCTATGGCTATTTCGACAAATTACCCCGCGATCTGACTGTGGGAGAGGCAGCCATGCTGGCAGGCATCATCTGCAGCCCGAACCAGTTTTCGCCCTACCGCAACCTGTCTGCGGCCCGCATCCAGCGCGACAAGGTGCTGAAGCTCATGTACGAACACGGCAAAATAACCCGTAATGAGTACGATTACGCCCTGAAAGAACCGCTGGTAACCCGCAAACCTGAGCGCCGCGGGAATGACAACTATGCCCTGGACCTGGTACGCGCCGAGGTGGACCACCTGCTGACCATGCTCGATTCCAAGGACGAACGGCTGAAGGAAGAAGTAGTCATCTCCGGCGGGCTCAGGGTGCAGACCACGCTTGATATCGACCTGCAGGATGACGCCATGCGGGAAATTGATGCCCGGCTCACCGCCATGTTCGAAAAGCAGAAGGGCTGGAAACACCAGACCCGCGCCCAGTTCAAGGCGCTGAAGGCCGCTACCCCCAGGGAAAAGGCAGATACACTACAGCCCAGATACCTGCAGGCAGCCTGTGTGGTGATTGATAACGCCACCGGTGCCCTGCTGGCCGTTGTAGGTGGCCGCGACAGCACAGAATCCCAGCTGAACCGGGCGCTGCAGAGCCGCCGGCAGGTGGGTTCTGTGTTCAAACCGCTGGTCTATGCCGCCTATTTCGAGCGTGGGCACGGGCCACGCACGCTGATTTCCGATGGTCCCATCCAGCGCGGGGAAATTGCCGGAGCAAAAAACTGGAGACCGCGCAACTCAGATGGCATATTCTCCGGCATGAACACCGCCGCCTGGGGCCTGCTCAAGAGCCGTAACACCATGGCGGTGCGCGCCGGAAACAGCGCTGGGCTGCATAATGTCATCAACACCGCCCTGACCGCTGGTTTCCCGCGCCAGCCCCGCACACCCGGTCCCACCATCTACCTGGGTACATGGGAGGCCTCTCCCCTGGAAGTAGCCGGTGCCTTCACCACTTTTGCCAACGGCGGCGTGCGCCCCACGCCCTTCATCATCAACCACATCACTGATAAAGACGGGCGGGTTGTGTGGCGCAACACCCCCTCTGCCCGCCGCGTATGCTCCACCCGCTCAGCCAATGCCATTTCTGCCGTACTGCAGCAGATTACCAAGCCCGGCGGCACCGCCGGCCATGTGAAGACCCTGGGGTTCAAGCACCCCTGCGGCGGCAAGACCGGCACCACCAACAACTACACCAACGCCTGGTTCTGCGGCTTTACCTCAGACCTCACGGCGGCGATATGGGTCGGGTTTGACCGCCCTGCCAAAATTGCAGAGAAAGCCTACGGCGGCACTGTTGCCCTGCCACTCTGGGTGGGGGTCATGCAATGCGCTGCCGCCCGCGGCTACCAGATGAAAGCCATCCGCACTGCACCTGCCAAGGCCCGCCAGACCGGCATACGCCTCTGCCGCACCTCGGGCATGCTGGCACACCCCGGCTGCGAGTACGAAGGAAAGGCCTATATTGAAACTATGGCCGACCTGAACCAGCCGCGCAGCCTGTGTGCTGTGCATGCCGAACTGGCAGAGGACCCGGAAAGCGACACTGCCGATGAAGTAGCAGAAGACCCGGAAAGCACGCCGGATATCGATGGCCTGCCGGCAGACCTGCTCCGCCACCTGCCGCAGGATGATGTGGCAGAGGAAGTATAATACCAGCCCCTGCT
>CAJGDB010000090.1 GCA_904502165.1 uncultured Akkermansia sp. | reverse complement strand
TGCAGCGGTAACCAGTCGGCCCTGCGGGCCTCAATGAATTACACTGGCGCAGCCAGTGTATGTAAATACCGCAGCTGCGCTGCGGTATGAAAGCAGGGCTGCGCCCTGCATGAAATACACCGCTGCGCGGTGTATGAAATCCTGCCCCTGACGGGGCAGGAATATCAGTTCAGCCTGGCGGCTGAACTGATACTGTCACGCGCGGGGGGTTGACCGGGCTTGACAGGTGGCGTATGATATAGGGCATGAGCGAAGAGGAAACAAAACCAACACCCGAGGAAGAAACCGTAACGACGCCGGAAGTGGAGGCAGAAGAGCCCCGGCAGCCGGAGGATGAACTGACCAAGTGGCGCGAGATGGCGCTGCGTACGGCAGCGGAGTATGATAACTACCGCAAGCGTTGCGTGAAGGACCGCGAGGAATTCACGAAGTACGCCAACCGCAGCCTGCTCGAGGAGTTGCTGCCGGTGATTGATAATTTTGAGATGGGCATGCAGATGGCCGCCCAGCAGGGAACGGATTCGATGATGTACATCGGCATGAGCATGGTGCAGAAGCAGCTGGCGGACTTCCTGGCAGGCCAGGGGGTAGAGGCTATTGATGCAGCCCCCGGCCAGGAATTCGACCACAATGTGCACGAGGCCATTATGAGCGAGCCGAGCGACCAGCCGGAGGGAACCATCATCCGTATTCTGCGCCGTGGCTACAACCTGCGCGGACGACTGCTGCGCCCGGTGAATGTGGTGACAGCCGCCCCGAAGACTGAGGAAGAACCCGCCACTGAGGCATAACCCCGCAGAACTGCCATGTCACAGGATTACTACGAGGTACTGGGCATTGACCGCAATGCCGATGATGCCACCATCAAGAAGGCCTACCGCAAGCTGGCCATGAAGTACCACCCCGACCGCAACCCGGACAATAAGGAAGCGGAGGAGAAATTCAAGGAACTGGGTGAGGCTTACGAGGTACTGAGCGATGCTGATAAACGCGCAGCCTATGACCGCATGGGGCACGAGGCTTTCAAGAATGGCGGCATGGGTGGAGCCGGTGGCCCCGGTGGGTTCGGTGGCTTTACGGATCCGTCTGATTTGTTCTCGCAGATATTCGGCGGGGCGTTCGGCGGGTTCGGCGGCATGGGGGGTATGGGCGGTGGTGCCCGCCGCAAGGCAGATCCCCGGCGCCCCGGGTCAGACCTGCGTACAGATCTTGAAATCACTCTTGAGGAAGCGGCTGAGGGCTGCACCAAGACCCTGGAGGTGGAGCGCCTGGTGCCTTGCGATGAATGCAATGCCACGGGCTCCAAGGATGGCCGGGCCGGCTTTCAGACCTGCCAGACCTGCCATGGCACAGGTGTGGTGACCCGCCAGAGCGGTTTCTTTGTGCAGCAGAGTACCTGCCCGACCTGTCGCGGGGCAGGGCAGACTATCAGCAACCCGTGCCCCAAGTGCCGTGGCGAGGGCCGTGTGCATAAGGATGTGAAGATTTCTCTGCGGGTTCCTGCCGGGGTGAATACCGGCACCAAGCTTCGTTCTACCGGTAATGGCGATGCCGGCACAAATGGTGGCGAAACCGGTGACCTCTACGTATTCATTGAGGTGAAGCCGCACGATATCTTTACCCGCGATGGCATGGACCTGCATTGCAGTATGCCTGTTCCGTTCATGGATGCTGTGCTGGGTGGCGAAATGACCATACCCACGCTGGATGGCCCTGCCAAGCTGAAGCTGCCGGAGGGTACGCAGAGTAACACGATTTTCCGCGTGCGCGGTAAGGGTATGCCCAGCCTGAAGGGCTCCGGCCGCGGTGACCTCATGGTTGAGGTGCAGGTGGAGACCCCCACAAAGCTTTCCTCTTCCCAGGAGAAGGCACTCAAGGCTTTCGGCAAGGAGCTCAAGGAATCTAACCAGCCCGAGGTGGCCGATTTCCGCAAGCGCGCGGCCCGCTTCCTTAAATAAATCCATCATTTTCTCCCTTTCATTGCCATGCACCGGTGCTATGCCCCAGGGGCTGCTCTGCAGAGCGGCGGCTCGCTCGAGATTTCCGGAGATGAGGCAAAGCATGCCCTCAAGGTGATGCGCCTGCGGGTGGGGGAGGAATGCGAGGTGTTCAACGGCTGCGGCCAGGCGGCAGTGGGCCGCATTGCCGCAGCCTCCGGCGGCAGCCTGCTTACCCTGGCCGAGCTCCGGCTGCTCCCCCCGATGCCCCCGGTGGCGGGTATCACCCTGGCTCTGGCTGTGCCGAAGGGTTCCAACATGGACCTCATTATCCAGAAAGCGGTAGAGATGGGGGTGCAGCGCATTGTCCCGCTGATTTCCGAACGCACCATCGTGCGGCTCGATGCCCGCGATGCCGCAGCCAAGGTCACCAAATGGAACCGCACCGTGCTCGAGGCCTGCAAGCAATGCGGGGTGAATTCCCTGCCGGTGGTGGAGTCTCCCCAGAGCTACGCAGCCTTCCTGCAGCGCACCGACCTGCCGGAATTGAAAATCCAGTGTGCCATTGTGCCGCATGCCCGCCCGCTTCGCGAGCTGCTGGAGACCGCCCGCGCTGCCGGGCGGCAGGATTGTGTGCTGCTCATCGGGCCGGAGGGTGACTTCTCTCCCGCCGAATATGCGGCCGGTGAAGCTGCGGGCTATCTGCCGGCCAGCCTCGGCCCTATCATCCTGCGTGTTGAAACGGCGGTGTTCCTTGCGGTTGCTTCCGCCCGCTACGCGCTGGATGCATGATTCCGCCGCCTCTGTGTGGGATAGTTTCACTTTCTTTTGCTTCTGCCGGAACAGAGTTCACGGGTTTTTCTGCTATTTTGTAATTACAAGCTATTTTTGCCTTGCTACGCCGGGGTGAATTTGCTATGGTGTGCAATGAGCGGTGTTTTCCGTCTCCATGCTGTTTTACATTTCTACTTCATCACCATGAAACTACATCTCCCTAAAGGACTCCGTACTGCTCTTCTGGCAGTGTTTGCTTTTGCCTCATCCTCGTACGCGGACAGCACCACGCCGCCTCCGGCTGTATATGATGTAATGCCCGAAATAGGTGGTCCATATAAAATTAAACCTGACGAGTCTCTCTATTACAATTCATATGCATTAGACAAAGTGGTAGATTCCAGTCAGAATTGGTCGCTCACCATTAATGTGGATAAAATGTACGGCCAGCCTTGTGTTGGCCAGAAGGATAAAACAGGTGGTTATAGTATTCTGACTAATTCATCTGCTGAAGTGTACTGGTACACTAGTGGTGGAGGATGGAATGATGGGATTAATCAGTTTATGTATCCCGGGGATTTCGCGATATACGTAACCCCCAATGGCAATGTTTATTACGCGGTGCGGGGAGGGCATGTACTGATAGCTGCAGACAAGCAGCAGAGCTCAGGGAATACGCCTTTCAGCATCAATTTCTCCTGGGAGGTAAACCCCGATGGACAGACTGGTACATTGTATTATGTTGGTGGCGAATTCAAGGAAGAAGGATATAGGGGGGATTGGACAGATGTCAAGTTTGCGGTTCTTAGCAATGTGTCCAAAGATGCTATCAATGATAGATTTGCTACCTCTTCCGCTAAGGGCCCGGACGGCGCCAATATGCAGGTTTCATACACGATTGCAGCAAAGGGAATTAGTGATGATTTTAATGCATGGCAGATTACCGGCCAGGCGGATCTTGCCACTCTCCTGGGCGGTGGATACACGGATGTCACATCGGGCACGCCCGAGGCTAGGGCTCTTGCATCCGGTGAGGACGTGTGGTTCCTTGGCGATACCGGCGTGCTCTATACAGAGGAAAATGCTGAAATTACCAATAAATTGAAAATCCAGCCTGATTTTCTCAATTTTGGTACTACCATGAGCTACGGCTTTGGTGCGGCAGAAGGGAAAACCTTAACGGTGAAAGAAGCTGCCACACATTCGATGAACAGCCTGTTTGGTCTGATGACTCTGTCAAGTGGCACTATTCAAGGTGTACGCATTGTTGGGCCCGGCACGGTCGAAATAGAAATGCGTGGCTCCCAGGCCGATTACCCTGCGGGTGATATCATCCGGCAGGTCAGCATCGACGAGGGTACACTCAAGCTGAAATCCGTAAGTAGCGGTAACGTTACGGTGAATGTCAGCCGTGGCGTGATGCATACTGATGCCAAACTCGTGCATGTTGGTCAGGCTGCAATGGCTGTGGAGATGGATGCCGGTACCACTACTGTTCTCAAGTCTGTGACGAATGAAGCGGCCACCCTGCTTACGCTTGGTACTGAATCTGGCCAGGGTAAACTGCAGGCAGAGACCATCAGCAGCAAAGGTGCAACCCAGGTGAATGCCGACGTAGTGGCCACCACGGAATTTGCATCCAAGGGCAATCTGACTGTGGCGGGCACTCTGCAAGCTGCCGGGCTGGATGCCGATGCCATTGTGCAGGTGGAAGAAGGTGCAACTCTGACAACGGGTAAGGCTGATATTGATGGTAATGCTACGATTTCCGGCACCATGAAGTCCGTCATCTACACCGATGTGGCGGCTTCTGACGGAACCATCACGATTGGTGGTAAGGCTACAGTGAACGGCACCCTTGCGTCTGCGGGTAATGTGACAGTGACGGAAGAGGCAACCATTGCCGGCTCTGTTACCATGAAGAGCGCTACGCTGATAGCCAAGAGTGTTGAGGTTACTGGTAATGGTTCTCTTGCAGCGAATTCTGTGCAGGTGACGGATACAGCCAACCCGATGGTGAAGGCTACTGGTGCGGGGGTCAATATCAGTATTCCCAATACCTCCGGCGTGATGCTTCTGGCTGCTACTCCCGTAGAGGTGCTGAGCGGAAACGTGCAGATTAATGCAGATGGTATTACGGCAGGCTCCATTGCCGATAATGCCCGCATTGAATTTACCGCTGACAGCAGGGGTGAGGTAACTACCGGCGAGGTGACCAATGCTTCCATTCTGGTGGGTGATGCTGCATCCCCGTTGGCTTCCGTGACAGGTGTTGATTATTCTTCCACCTCCACCTCCTCCTCAGTCACCTTCTCTGCTTCCGGAATTAAGACAGGTGGTGAGCTGGCGGTGGATGAGGTTGAAATAAAGCGCGATAGTGATTTCAGCATCTCGGCTCGTAAGCTCACAGCGGACTCCATGGATCTCGGCGGTACGGAAATCACCGCTGCTTCCGGGGAGCAGATTGAAATGGTGGGTGTCAAAGCTCTGTCTGCGAAGGAAATAGATGCTGAATCCATTAAGGCTGGGCACGTCACTCTGGCTGAAAACTACACACTCCGCAATGCTAAAATTGATGCTGGCTTCACGCTGGGCAAGGGGGCAACGCTTCAGAATGTGCAGCTGCTCCAGGGTATGACGACGAATGGCAACTTCGAGAAGATGCTGTTCGAGCTTCCGGCAACGATGAAGTTTACGGATGAGGGTGGTGCCTATTCATACGTAGTTGGCGGCGAAGTTACCTCGATTGAACTCACGGGTGCCCAGACTGGCTCGAATTTCGCCATCTCCGGTCTGGTTATTGACGCAGAGAATATTGATTTCTTTGCTAATAACGGCCAGCCAAAGGAGGTGGAGGTGCTGAAATCAAATACCGACGAAGGCTACAATTGCACAATGTCCCGCGCAGGGGATTACAAGCTGCAGATTAACATTCAGCCCTATGTGCGGGCAGAGATGGGATACGCCCCGACGGAAGACGCCATCACCAAAATCACCATGACCGGCACTCCGGATGAGGCGGGTATCAAGGCCGAGCTGATGAACAGCACCAACCGCACGGGCGCGATGACGGCCATCAATGAGGTGATTGATGGAGCCGCTGCAGGCAGTCCGCTGGCCGCCCTGCATGATAAGCTGGGCCATATCTACCGCTACAGCCAGACAGAGCGTGAAGACCTGCTTTCCGCTATTTCCGGTGCTTCCACCGTTGCACTGGCTGATTCCCAGCGCCGCGGCGTGCGCGACGTGCAGAACAACCTGCGTAACCGCATCATCCAGATGGGCGGCGGTACCAATGCCGGCCTTACCACTGACTGGCAGTATGCCGGTATTCAGGGCTGGGCTCAGGTAGATGGCGGCCTTGCCACTACCTCCGGCAGCGGCGATGAATGCGGCTATGACTTCAATACTACCGGTGCTACCGTGGGTGCCAACCTTGACCTGACCGCCAACACGGTTCTGGGTATGTCCTTCAGCACTTCCTACGGCGAAATCAAGTCTGATGGTGCAGACTCCGCTTCGGGTAACAACGATACATACTACCTGAGCTTCTTTGCCCGTAACCAGTCCAACCGCTGGGTACAGATGCTGATTCTGACCGCTGGTATGAACCAGATGGACCTGACCCGTAACGTGGATGGGTTCACAGGTAAGGGTGAGACCGAGGGTATGACCCTTTCTGCCTACTATGAGGTAGGTTACACCTTCGCTCTGGACTATGATTTCAACCATATTCTGCAGCCCCTGGTGAGCGTTTCCTTTACTTCTGCCAAGCTCGATGGTTACAAGGAAACCGGCAGCATCGGCATGGCTGGTATTGACTACGGCAGCTCCACCTATACCTATGGCCAGGTGGGCCTGGGTCTCCGCTACCAGGGCGTGCTGTACGAAAGCGTGCATGAGCGCAGCGCCGTGCTGGAAGCCCGCGCCCGCGTCGTGCAGGACTTCGGCGATACCACCGATACCGCTACCATTGGCCTCCTTGCTGGTGGTGATAAGTTCAAGGTGAAGGGCGCCGATACCACCGGCACCGGTTTTGAAGTGGGTGTGGGTGTCTCCATCCCGATTGAGCAGCACACCACGCTGTTTGCGGATGCAGACTTCACCTATTCTCCGGATTATACCGGCGTGCGGGCCAATATCGGTTTGCGCTACGACTTCTAAAAAAAAGCCCCGGCGGTCACGCCGGGGCTTTTTTTATCTCCCGCCACCGCCAGGTGGCGGGAAATTCTCTCGCTGCGCCCGCGCAGCGAAATTCTCTCCGCGCCGCGGAAATTCTCTCGCCGAAAGGCGAAATTCTCTCTTTTGTCGCGCAGCGGCAAAAGATGATAAATGAACAGAGCTAGCTGCGCCCGCAGGGCGCAGGGCTATTTTTCTCTCATATTCGTCTTTTTCGTATTCAGGCTGGCCACCAGCATGCGGTGAATCCTGTTACGCTTAAAGCGCAAATCCTTGATAACATCGGGAGGTAGAATTCCGGCACCTTCCATGACATCGAGCCAGTAGCCGGTTTCAGAGCTTTCCTTGATGGCAGTCTGCAACTTGAAGATGAAATCATCCGGGCTATATCCGTATTGAGCCTCACGGATGTTGGCTCCTATACTGGTAGCAGCACGCAGAAGCTGATCTTTT